>JAYVEG010000214.1:0-3295 GCA_043748985.1 Rhodospirillales bacterium | reverse complement strand
GGGTGCGCAGGGTGCGAGCCCTTTCCTCTGCGTCAAGCTGACGCCGGGCAAAGAACAGGGCGTAGTCGAGGCCGACGCCGACGACAAGCTGCAGGGCGACGAGGTGGATCAGGCTGAGCCGCACGCCCAGCGCCGACAGCGCAGCGACGCAGACGACAATGGCGGCGCCAAGCGCTGCCAGCACGCGCAGGCTGCGCAGGTCGCGCAGGCCGGCCACCAGCACGAGCAAGGCCAGCAGCAGGCTGCCGCCCAACCACCACCAGCCGCGGGCGGTCTGCGCAGCCAGGACGGCGCCGAGGTCGCGGCGGATGTCGACGAAGGCGCCCGGCGGCATGGCGGCGGCGATGGCGGCGGGGTCCGTAACCCCTTGCAGCACGATCGGGCCGACCCAGCCGGTACCGCGCCGCAGCAGCAGCGGCCCGAGCCGTACGGCGAGGGGGGTGCCTTCCAGGTCCTCGGGCGTCAGCGGCGGGGCGATGCGGGCCGCCTCGACGGCGTGGATGAAGGGGTCGAACGCGCCGGCGCGGAACGGCAGGCCGGCGCGGGCGGCTTCGACGCGCGCCGGCAGGTCGGTCGGCAGGGTTGCCGCGCGGGCGCGTTGACGGGCCTTGCTCGGCAGCACGCTTGCCGCGGCCTCGAAACCGCGCAGGGCACCGGCGTCGCGCAGGCGATCCAGCGCGGGCAACAGACGCTCCTGTGCTTCCAGCACCGCCTGGGCCGTCGGGCCGGGGACAAGCACCAGCTGCCCGGCCTCGCCGGCGCCGAGCTGGCCACGCATCTCCCGATCCAGCGCGACCGAGGCGGCCGGCACCGGGCTGAGGGCCTGGAGATCGCCTTCCCACGCGACGCCGTGCCGGGCCAGGAACAGCGCTGCGACCGCGACAGGCACGAGCCCCCACATGCGCCAGCGTCGCCAGCGCTCCACGCGCGGCAACCAGGCCTCTCCGGCGGCAACAGGCGCGAGGTCCGCGGCCACGATCAGGCGCGGCAGCACGAACCAGGTGAGCGCGGCACAGGCCGACAACCCGGCAGCCGCGAAGACGCCGAGCTGCACCAGGCCCGGGAAGCCCGAGGCGATCATGGCCAGCAGGCCCAAGACGGCGCAGACCACCGCCATAATGAAGGCGCGGCCGATGCGTGCGCGGGTCGCTGCCGCGGCCTCGCCGCGCTTGCGGTGGCCGATCATCAGCACCGGGTAGTCGACCGCAACCCCCAGCATAGTCGCGCCGAAGCCGAGAGCGACGCCGTGCACGCTGCCGAACGCCGCCTGCACCACCAGGGCGGCGATGGCGACGCTCAGGATTACCGGCGCGCCGATGGCGGCCAGCACCAGCAGGGAACGGAAGCGCCACCATAGGAGGGCGATCACCAACAGGGTGGAGAGGACCGAGATACGCTCGACATCATGGCGGATGCTGGCGGCGGCATCGCGGGCGAAAACGCCGGGGCCGGAAACCAGGAGGCGCGCCATGCCGGGGCTTGCCTGGCGGAAGGCGGTCTCGACCGCGGCGACGGCGGCGCCCTGGGCCGGCACGTCCATGCCACCCGCGCGGGTGCGCAGCAGCAGCAGCGCGCGGGACAGGTCGGGGGCGAACCAGGCGCTATCGACGGTCCGCACGGGGGAGGCGCCCATGGCGCGGATCGTGGCGGGAAAGGCGCCCACCGGGTCGGCGAGCCCGTACTCGGCCGCCATGGGCCCGGCGGCGCCGCGCATCTGGCGCAGCACCGCGGCCATGCCGGCCTGCAGCGCTGCGGGGGACCAGTCGGGGTCGGCGAGCTGATAGCGGTGGGCGAAGAAGAAGGCCGGGTCGAAGGCGCCGGGGCCGCCGAGGACGGCGGCGAACAGGGGCGAGGGCTGGAGGGCGGCGGCCATCGTGGTGGCGATGCGGGCGAGGTCTGCGGTTGGTGCGCCTTCGAGGCCCACCAGCAGCACGCCCGACGCGCTGCCGCTGCGGACTTCGTCGAGCACCAAGGAGGGGCCGGTGGGCAGGAACGCGGCCATGTCCGTCCGCACGGTGATCGAGGCGAGCACTGCCACGAGCGCCAGGATCGCGCCGAGCAAGGCGAGGACGACGCTGCGGCCTTGGGGGCGGGATTCGGGCAGCCTTGGATCGCGTCCGGGGCATGAAGGGCCTCTCACGACGGCCAAATGACCATCGCCTGCTCGTCGCCATTGGCCTGCTTGACGATGATCCCCGTGATGACGTCGCCGGCGCCCTGCAGCCGCACGTCGTGCACCGGGCCGGCTGCCAAGGGCACCAGGCGGAGCGACCAGGCGGGCCAGGTGCCGGCGAGCTGCACATCGAAGGCGCGGCGCAGCGACGCGATATCCCCTGCGAGCGGGCCGCGGACGGCCTCGATGAGGATGCGGAGCGGGGGGGCCATCGCCATGTCGATCACGCGGGGGGGTTCGTTGCCCGCGGTGATGACGATGCGGGTGCCGTCGACCTCCAGCCGCTCGGGATCGGGCCAGTCGGTGGTCTTCACCAGGCGGCCGGCCTCGAAGGAGAGCCAGCCGCGGCTTTCCAACGCGCCCTCCAGCGCCGCGTAGCGCCGGGTCTCGGTGAAGCGGGCGCGGCGAGGGCCGGCGGCGGCCAGGCGGGCCATGAGCGCATCGAGCGTGAAGGGGGTCTCAGCCGCGGCCGGCCAGGACAGCAGGCACAGCAGCAGCGTGCGGCGTTTTATCGGGGACCGGGTGGCCACTGGGTGTCTCCCAGAACGGGTAGAAGTTGAACCATTGGAATGGGTGGGCCCGGCAGGCCCGTTCCAGCGCTGCGGCATAGCGGCCGATGACGGTATAGAGATCCTCGGCCCGGGTGGCACGACGGAGAACGACCGGGTCGGCGAAGGGTTCGAAGGCCACGTCGTAGGCTTGCGGACCGGTGCGGACGGCGTGGAACAGCACGACGGGGGCGCCGAGGGTTGCCGCCAGCACGAACGGGCCGGAGGGGAAGGCGGCCGCGGCGCCCAGGAACGGCACGCGCACCATGCGGTGGCCCTGCGGCGCGCGGTCGGCAAGGATGCCGACGATCTCGCCGCGCTCCACGCATTCGCGGGCCTGGATCATGCTTGCGGTGTCGCCGATTTCGAGGACGCGCTCGAAGGCGGCGGGGGCGAGGCGGTCGAGCAGGGGGGTGAGCGCGCCGGCGTTGCGGCGGTACATGAGGGCCCAGACGGGGACGGGGGCCTGGCGGGCGACGGCTCGAAGGACCTCGAAGCTGCCGAGATGGGCGCCGAGGAGGATGCAGCCGCGGTTGCGGTCGATGATTTCGAGCACGGCTTCGAGGCCGTGGGT
>JAYVEG010000213.1:0-3336 GCA_043748985.1 Rhodospirillales bacterium | reverse complement strand
GGCGATCATGCGGCCATCGCCGTCGAACACCACGATAGGCTGGAAGCCGTACTCGTCGTGGTGGGCGTTGAACAGGCGCAACTGCTGGCCGCCATGCACGGCGTCGAACGTGTCGTCGATGTCGAGCACGATCCGGCGCGGCACCTGGCGGAAGCTGTGGCAATAGTGGTCGATCATGGCTCGTCCCATGCGCAGCAGGGTCCGCGCATCCGGCAGGTTTTCCAGGCGCGAGATGGTCGGCTGGGAGCACAGGTCGCCGTCGTCGGGCAGGTGGCCCATCGCCAACTTGAACATCGGATCGCTGCGGAGGCTGTCAGCGTCGTTGCCGTCCTCATAGCCAGCCGCAATCATCAGCATGCGCATGCGAATGATCTCGTCCAAACCATGGATCACCCGGCTCGGGTCGCGTGGGTCATGGATGCAGTCCGCCAGGCGCTGCGCGATCTCAAGTCGCTGCTCGACCTCCCGCAGGGCCAGTAGCCCACCGTCGGACGACATACTCGCACCGTCGAAACGCGCCACGATGACCTTGCCACAGACGGGTGACAGGCCCGGCAGCATGGGGGTAGTTTCAACCTTGACGGGCATGCTCTCCGGGATCCGATGGGATTGGCTCAACATCCAAGTCCTACATCGTATCAGCGGCTTGTACCATGCCCGTCAGCCCTGATGAATTATCCGGGCTAGGACGTGATCTCGCACGACAACGTTTCGATGAAGGTCGATGCCGTGTTGTACTTCAAGGTGGTGGACCCGGAGCGGGCCATCATCCAGGTGCAATCCTACCTGCCTGCGACGAACATGTTGGCGCAGACGACGCTACGCGCCGTGCTGGGCCAGCATGAGTTGGACGAGATGCTGGCCGAACGCAAAAAGCTCAGCGAAGACGTGCAGAGCATTCTGGATTCGCAGACCGAAACGTGGGGGATCAAGGTCAGCAACGTCGAGATCCGCACCGTCGAGTTGACGGAGAACATGGTGCGGGCGATCGCCAAGCAGGCGGAGGCGGAACGCGACCGGCGGGCCAAGATCATCCATGCAGAGGCCGAGTTCCAGGCGGCGCAGACCCTAGTCGATGCCGCGAAGATCCTGTCGAGCGTTCCGGCGGCGATGCAGCTGCGCTATCTGCAGACGCTGACCGAGATCGGCGCAGAGCAGAACTCGACGGTGGTGTTCCCGATGCCGATCGACATCATCAAGCCCTTCCTCAACCTGATCGAGCAACCGGCCAAGCCCCGTGGCCTGAACGGCGATGCCCGGGCGGCTCAGGGGGCGGCCCAGGGGGCGCCCGAGGGCGCGCCAGCTTCGGTCGCGCTCGACGGCTGACTGCACTCACGCGAGCGGGTTGGTCGCGGCGTAGTTCCACAGTGCGATGACCCGTTGCTCCGGATGCGCGGGGTTATGGGCGAGAATGCTGACGGAGGCTGTGCCCATCAGCAGGTGCTGGGCCTGGAGGACGGGCAGCCCGATCCAGCGCGCGGCCAGGCTGCAGCCGAACTGCCCGCTCGAGAACAGCGCGACGTCGCCGTGCAACGCCGCGACGCGCGCGATCAGTTGGTCCGCGCGCAAGGCGACGTTGGCGCCCGACTCGCCGCCGGGACAGCCATCGCGGAACACGTTCCAGCCGGGCCGCTCCTGTCGGATGTCGGCGGACGTGCGGCCCTCGTAGTCGCCGTAATCCCATTCCGTCAGATCGGGTTCGACCTCCGCTGGCCCGCCAAGGCCGGCCAGCGCGCAGGTGCGTTGGGCACGGCGTGCCGGGCTGGTGAAGACATGGTCGAATGCGATGCCCCGGAGCACCGGTTCGAGCGCCCTGGCCTGGTCCTCGCCACGCGGCGTCAGTGCCAGGTCGGTGCGGCCGGTGTGCTTCCCGGACAGCGACCACTCGGTTTCACCGTGCCGGATGAGATGGAGGCGAAGGGGACGCATGTGCCCTACGACGCCATCTGCAAGGCAGGTTCATGCTCCATCGAGGGCCCGTATGCGCCATGCAGTGCGGCGCCGTTGCAGGCCGCCCGGTGGAGCAGGGCGCGTTGGGCTGCGACGACATTCGCATCGTCGCCCCGCCATACCTGCAGCGCAGGGTGCTGGAGCGCCCGGCCGAACGAGAACACCAGCGGCCAGGGCGACCGCTCGGCCGAAGTGCCGTCCCCGGTGTTCATGGCATTCAGCCGTGCCGAGGCGAGCTCGGCGGATTGGCCTCCGGACAGGAACGCGATGCCGCCGACGGCCGCGGGGACCGTCGCCTGAAGACAGGCGAGCGTGGCGCTGGCGATCAAGGCCGCCCCCTCCTGCTCCGGACAGTCCAGGCCCGGCAGCACCATGTTCGGCTTCAGGATCATTGCCTCCAGCGCCACACCTTGCGCGTCCAGCGCATCGAACACGGCGCGCAGTACCGCATGGGTCACTTGGCCGCACCGCTGAATCGTGTGGCTGCCGTCCATCAGCACCTCGGGCTCGACGACCGGCACGAGGCTGGCCTCCTGGCACAGGGCGGCGTAGCGGGCCAGCGCATGCGCGTTGGCCGTGATGCAGCCTGGGCTGGGCAGGCCGTCACCGATGCCTATCACGGCCCGCCACTTGGCGAAACGCGCACCCATCAGTGCGTACTCCTGCAGCCTGGCCCGCAACCCGTCCAGACCCTCGGTGACCTTCTCGCCGGGATGCAGCGCGAGGGTCTTGGCGCCGACATCCACCTTGATCCCTGGGATCACGCCCGATTCGATGAGCCGGTCGACGAACCGCGTGCCGTGCCGGTCGCTCTGCCGGATGGTCTCGTCATACAGGATGGCGCCGCTGACATGCATGCCCAGGCCCGGCGCCGTCACGAGCAGCTCGCGATAGGCGCGCCGGGCCGCCTCGGTCTCAAGGATTCCGGCCGCCGCGAACCGCCTGTTGCAGGTGGCCGTGCTCTCATCCATCGCGAGCAGGCCGCGGCCGGCGCCGACGAGGGCCTGCGCCGTGCTCGCGAGGCTGGTGGCGCTCAAATTGCGGCACCCCACATCCAGTCGCGGATCTCGGGCAGGTCCTCCCCATGCTGGTCAATGTAGTGCTTATGCTCGACCAGCTTGTCGCGCATCAGCTGCTTCAGGTACACGCCGGGGCTGCCCAGGCCCGGCACCTGGTCGACCACGTCCTGCACCAGATGGAACCGGTCGAGCCCGTTCTGCACCCGCATGTCGAAGGCCGTCGTGATGGTGCCCTCTTCCATGTAACCGCGGACGTGCAGGTTGCGGTTGGCGCGGCGGTAGGTCAGGCGATGGACCAGGCCGGGGTAGCCATGGAAGCCGAACACGATGGGCTTGTCCGTCGTGAAGAGCTGGTCGTAATCCGTCT
>JAYVEG010000212.1:0-3339 GCA_043748985.1 Rhodospirillales bacterium | reverse complement strand
ACGACCTGGTGCGGGCGCAGGCGGAGCTGCCGCGGCGGTTGTCGCGGCCGGCGCTGTTCCTGGATCGGGATGGGGTTTGCAACGTCGATCATGGGTGGGTGGGCACGCGGGAGCGGTTCGATTGGGTGGATGGTGCCCTACCTGCGATCATGGCGGCCACGCGGGCGGGGTGGCATGTGTTTGTCGTGACGAACCAGTCGGGGGTGGCGCGGGGGTTGTATAGCGAGGATGACCTGCGGGGGTTGCAGCGCTGGATGCTGGATGAGGTTCTTTGGGCGTCCGGGACGATCGATGACTGGCGGTATTGTCCGTATCATCCGGAGGCGCCGCTCGAGGCGTATCGCCGGGTCAGCGATTGGCGGAAGCCGGGACCGGGGATGATCCTGGACCTGATACGGGCCTGGCGGCTCGAGCCTTCGCGGTGCGTGATGGTGGGGGATCGGGACAGCGACATGGCGGCGGCGGCGGCGGCGGGGGTGCGGGGGTGTCTGTTCCCGGGCGGTGATCTCTATGATTTCGTGGCGCCGTTGCTGGTGGGGGGCGGGGCATGACGCCCGGTTTGCCGATCGTTCGGGCGCCGGTCGTGCGGGCGCGGGTGCCGTTGCGGTTGGGGCTGGCGGGGGGCGGGACGGATTTGAGCCCGTATTGCGACGAGCATGGGGGGGCGGTGCTGAATGTGACGATCGATCGGTATGCCTATGCGTTCATCGAGCCTTCGGAGGATGGCCAGGTGCATTTCATTGCGCCGGACATGGAGGTGGAGGAGGTGTTTGCGCCGGAGCTGGCGGCGATCGGGGGGGCGCGGCTGCAGTTGCATGCCGGGGTTTTGGGGCGGATGGCGCGGGAGTTTTGCGGGGGACGGGTGTTGCCATTGCGGATCACGTCGTTCGTCGATGCGCCGGCCGGGTCTGGGCTGGGGTCGAGTTCGGCGCTGGTGGTGGCGTTGGTGGAGGCGTTCCGGACTTATCTGGGGTTGCCGCTGGGATTGTATGACGTGGCGCATACGGCGTTCGAGATCGAGCGGATCGAGCTGGGGTTGGCGGGGGGGAAGCAGGACCAGTATGCGGCGACGTTCGGGGGGGCGAATTTCATCGAGTTCCTGGCGGAGAACCGGGTGATCGTGAATCCGTTGCGGGTGCCTTCGGCGCAGATGAACGAGCTTGAGACGTCGACGGTGATTTGTTTCACGGGGGTCTCGCGGCGTTCGGCGACGATCATCGAGGACCAGACGCGGCGGATGACGGGGCCGGGGAAGGACCTGGCGGACCTGCATCAATTGAAGGCGGATGCGATCGAGATGAAGCTGGCGCTGTTGCGTGGCGAGATCGGGCATATGGCGGAGGTGTTGAACCGGTCTTGGGAGGCGAAGAAGCGGACGGCTTCGGGGATCAGCACGGCGTTGATCGAGACGTTGTGGGAGCGGGGCCGGGCGGCGGGGGCGACCGGGGGGAAGGTTTCGGGCGCGGGGGGCGGGGGGTTCATGATGTTCCTGGTGCCGCCGCCGTTGCGGATGCGGTTGATCCGGGTTTTGAACGAGGCGGGGGGGCAGGCGAGCGGGGTGCATTTTACGGATGTCGGGGCGGAGAGTTGGGCGCCTGGGGGGTAGTGGCCTTCGCGCTGGTTGGGGTTGTTGATGCGAGGAATGTGCGTTGAAGCAGGGGATACGCAAAGGAGCAGAGGTGCGGGCGGGCGTGGAGGGATGGTGCTTTTGGTGATGGGGTGCCAAAGCGCACCCCATCCTACGGGGACGTTACCGTTTGGTGGTTTGGGCTATGGTTTGGTCCAGGTTGGGTTGGGCGGATATGAGGTTGGATAGTTGGGCCAGGGCGGCGTTGGCTTCGGCTTCGCCGATGGGGGCGCCGGGGCGGTAGGCGATGGCCATGACGAGGGCGTCGTGGGTGGTGCCGAGCAGGCTGTCGCGGGCCTGGAGCAGGCGTTGGGCGATGCCGCCTGGCGCGGGTTGGCCGTCGATCCAGGATGCGGTGGCGACGACAAGACCGGGATTGTGGGCGATCAGCGTTCGCCAGGCCGGGTGGCCCGGCAGGGTGCCGGTTACGCTTTCCTCGTCATCGATCGGGCCGGTCAGGGTGAGGCGGGCCTGGGCGAGCGCTGCGCCGGTGCTGCGCCCGGGGATTGCCAGCAGGGTGACGGTGAGCGCGCGGTCGTTGCAGGTCAGGAGGTAGGTCGCGCTGTCGCCAGAAGGGGTGGCGCCAGCAGGGGTGGCGCTAGAAGGGGTGGCTGTGGGAGGGGCAGGGTCGATCGTGCAGCCTTCGGGGGGGGTGAGCGTCGGGTGGGTGGCGAGGCGAGCGGGCGCGATGTTGCGATCCAGGGCCATGGCGGCGGCCGGGCCGAGCAGGGCGAGGATGATGAGGGGTATGGCGGCGCGGGGGTTGAAGTTCCGCGCGGGGAATGGGCCGTTGCGGGCATCATCGATGGCGGCGGCGGCGGCGGCGGGGGTTTCGCGGAACGGCAAGCCGGCCATGACGAGGAGCAGGGTGACGAAGGAGAAGAAGAACCAGCCGTAGATGAGGTGGTCGGCGGCGGCGGCCTGTGCGCTGCCGAGGATGTTGCCGAGCACGACGATGCCGAGGGCGCGGAAGCCGTTGGCGATGATGGGGATGACGATGGAGGCGGCGATGAAGGCGGTGCGGCGACCGGGGCTGCGATAGTTGAGGAGGGCGAAGAAGACACCGAAGGCGATGGAGGCGATGAGGAAGCGCAGTCCGGCACAGGCCTCGGCGACGTAGAAGGTGCCGGAGCTGATCTCGATCGTCATGTTGGTGATGAAGTGGGGGATGCCGAGGAGGTTGAGGCCGACTTCGATGAAGTGGGCGGTGAAGACCTGGAGGACCGGGGTGAGAAAGAGGCCGAAGGGCACGAGGAAGAACAGATAGAGGAGCGGGCCGGACAGCGCGCGAAAAAGGCGCCAGCCGAGCACGGTCAGGAACAGCACCTGGAGGAGGGCGATGGCGATGAGCTGCCGGCCTTCCATGATGCCCAGTCGTTCGGCGGCGAGCCAGACGAAGGGGAGGGGCAGGGCGATCAGGGCCAGGGCCGCATTCGGTTGGGGGATCAGCCCGCGAAGGGCGTCGCGGCGGTCCCAGGCGAGGTAGGCGGCGATGGGGATGACGAGGTAGCAGTGGCCGTAGGCGGTCGATTCCGACCAGACTTTGACGGCGGCGCGGCATTCTGGCCAGAACAGGGCGATCATTGCGGCGATGCCGACGCCGAGGGTCAGCAGTGCCGGGAGGATCGAGGGCTGGGCCCGTGTGGTGGTGGCGGTCGCGCTCATTTCACGATGGTATCACAGTGGGGGCGTGGGTGCGACGGTTGGATGGT
>JAYVEG010000211.1:0-28208 GCA_043748985.1 Rhodospirillales bacterium | reverse complement strand
CGACCAGCGAGTATTCGACCTGGATCGCGATCGGGCCGGGGATGCGCCGCTCCGCTGCGATGGTGGCGGCCTTGATCGCAAGCCAAGCCGGCATGTCGGACAGCGCGTAGTAACGGATCTTGCCAGACCGCACGAGGTCGCCCAGCGTTTGCACGATCTCCTCGACCGGCGTGACACCGTCCCAGATGTGCATCCAATACAGGTCGATGTAGTCGGTGCCGAGCCGCTTCAGCGACGCGTCGAGCGCGCGGTGAATATTCTTGGCACCAGCGCCGCCCGCATTGGGATTACCGCCGCCTGCCTGCGTCTTGGCCAGCGGACTTGCCGAGCCGTTGAAGGCGAACTTGGTGGCGAGCACCACTTCGTCACGCGCGCCGGTGTCCTTGATGAACTGGCCCACGAGCGTTTCGCTTGCGCCGCCTGCGTAAATGTCGGCCGTGTCGATGAAATTGCCGCCGGCGTCCCGGTAGGCGTCAAAGATCGCGCGCGACGTTGCGTCGTCGGCGCTCCATTCGCCGGGACCGAAGGTCATCGTCCCGAGTGCGAGGGGGCTGACCACCAGACCCGAGCGGCCGAGCGTGCGGAATTTGGTGAGGGACATGATGGTTCCAGACTTCCATAGTGTGTGCTATGGAAGTGATGCCCCGTTGCGGCTATGGGGTCAACCTGTTTCATATCGGTCATTATGGAAATCCAGACGCACCCCCCGCCTCGCCGCACTGGCCGACCACTCTCCTTTGATCGGGAGGCCGCGTTGCGGCAGGCCATGCTGACCTTCTGGCGCCATGGGTACGAGACCACCTCGGTTGCCGACCTGACTGCCGCGATGGGGATCAGCGCCCCCAGCCTGTACACGGCATACGGGGACAAGAAGCAGCTGTTCCTCGAAGCCATGCGGCTTTATGCGGGCGACCCGGACGACATGGCGCGCATGATCTTTGATGCGCCGACGGCCTACCAAGCCGCGCACGATCTGATGACTGCCGCCGCGACAACCTACACCGGCGAGGCCACCCCCAAAGGCTGCCTGCTCGCCAGCGCGACCGCAAGCGGATCGGCGGCCTCCGCCGACGTGCAGGACGCTGTGGCCGACGTGCGACGCACCATCGAAGGCCGGCTGAGGATGCGGATCGAACGCGATATCGAAGACGGTGTTTTGCCGCCCGGAACGCAAGCCGCCGCGCTGGCGGGGCTGGTGCTGGCAGTCACGCAGGGCATGTCCGTGTGCGCGCGCGACGGCACCTCGCGCGCGTCGTTGCTGGCGATTGTCGAGGCCGCGCTACGTGCTTGGCCAGGCACCGAGGCAAACGCTCAAGCGCCGGCCAGGTAGTCCGGTTACGAAGTCAGCAACTGCGTGACCCGCAACCCAACGACAACTGAAATGCAGTTTCGGTTCCGCTGCTACCGGGACCCCAACTCGCTGGTGACGGCCGCGCTGTGCTGCGTGATCTCCACCGTGGTGGGCTTCCTCGCCGCCTATGCCTTCCTGCGCGGCCGGCTGCCGTTCCGCGGCGTGTTCATGTCCCTGATGCTGCTGCCGCTCATCGTGCCCGGCATCGTCACCGCCATCTCCATCTACTTCCTGTCCGTTCGCCTCGGCTTCATCGGCTCCCGCATCTGCTTCACCCATGCCGTGGTCGCCCTGCCGATCGTGCTGATCCTTGCCCAATCGGTGCTCCAGGGCATCGACCCCGCCCTCGAGCGCGCCGCCATGGTGCACGGCTGCACCCGCTGGGCAGCATCTGCGCCAACGACTGGCCGGCCACAGGCCCCGTCACGTTAGGTGGAAAACCGGGGTCCGACTGCAGTCCCCACGGCTTGTCGATAGTACCGATGCACCACTGCACGCCGGCCACATCCACGCCAGCCCACGCCAGGAAATGCCGGTACCAGATGGATCCGCTGGCCGTCCAGCTGTACATCCCGATCCGCTTGCCCCTCAGGTCCGAAGCGTCCCGCAGCCCCGACCCCTTGCGCACATAAAGGTCGCGTCCCGTGAAATTCCGCAGCACGAACACCGGCAAGGCCACCGACGACCGGTCGCCCTGGTCGATCCGCCGCAGATGGATGCCCATGGACGACCAGCCACCGGCCACCGCCGGGTCGTCCGTCGATCGCCGCAACGCCTCCGCCCGGTCGGGCCAGGACCCCATATGGCCCAGCGCCAGCGTGAAGTCAGCCGGCACCGCCCCCGTCACCAATGGCATGACCCGTACATAGTCGGCACAGGTGAGCGCAATCGCCATCGACATCCGCCTTCTCAGCTTGAACATCGACGTTGGACTCGGCCCGGCATCTGTTCAAGCAAGGGTCAACGCTACCGCTTCGCCTTCGCCCCGATCTGCTCGTCCCACCGCCGGAAAGCAGCCACAAGCCGGTCTGGCGTCAGCGGCGGCGCGACTGGCCGGTCGCGGATCCACTCCGCGTACTCAGGGCGGCCGAACTCCGCCACGATGTCCTGGCTCTCCTGCGGCGCCTCCGACAGCGGCGCGTTGGCGATTACCGGGCCGGGATAAAGATAGCCCTTGTCGTAGGTCAGCACCTGCTGCGCCGGCTCCAGCAGGAACGCCATCAGCCGCACCCCCACCGCGATCTTCTCGGGCGCCACGCCTTTCGGGATCGCCATGAAATGCGCGTCCGGCAACCAGTGCGTCCCCTCCAGCATCGCGACCTTCGCCTCCTTCGGCACGATGCCCAGCACGCGCGGGTTCAGGTCCCACCCACAGGCGGACGTGATGATGTCGCGCGTCCCCTCGCCCAGCTCCTTCATCGTCACAGCGGTCCCGGACGGGTAGTAGTCCACGCTTTCGCCAAGCGCCTGCAGGTAGCCCCAGCTCTTGTCCCACCCGTTCACCGGGTCGGCGGGATCGCGGTCGCCCAGGATGTACGGCAGGCCTTGCAGGAAGGTCCATCCGGGCCCGGAGTTGGCCGGCCGGGCATAGACGAACCGACGCGGATGGGCGCGGGTCCAGTCCAACAGCTCCTGCGCCGTCTTCGGCACCGCAGCGCCCACCCGCTCGGGGATATACTCCAGCAGCGGACCCGACGGCGTATAGGACACCTCGATCCCGAACCCGCGGCCGAAATTGTCCTGCAGCAGCTTCGCACCGGGGATCAGGATCTTGTTCAAATCCGGCAGCACGTCTGCATGGTCCGGCAACAGCTGCGTCCAAACCCCCTGCGTGATGCCGTCCGACAGCGGCCCGAGGCCCAGCAGCACGAAATCGATGTCGACCCGCCCCGCCGCCTGCTGCGCCCGCAACTTCCCAGCCAGCTCCGGCGAGGGCGCCAACTGCACGTTGAACCGCGACATCAGCTTCGGGAACTGCGCCCGGAACCGCTCGATGCCCGGCCGGTCGATCTGTAACGCCCCGGCAACGTCCATGATGTTCAGCACAACCGGCGCGCCCGGCAGCCCGACCTGCGCATGGGCAACCCCCGGTGCCAGCAGCCCAGCGGTCCCCGCCAGCAACAAGCGGCGGCCCACGCCTCTCGATCCGGGTCCTTCGTCGATCATGGTCGTTTCCTCCATACCGGTGCCTTATGGCTTGCCTGGCGATCTGCGGACTTCACGCCCCCTGGTCCACCCCGTCAACTCGGCGAGCCCGTCGGCCACCGCCGTGCGGAACGCCATGCAGCCCACCAGGTCGGCCCCGAACACGGCAGGCAGGTCCAGCAACGCCATCGGCCCCCCACCCGCCACCGCCGTCGACAGCCCGGCCGCAAGCGGATCCTGCAGCACCGGCGTCGTCGCCACATACTGCATCCAGGCCGCCACCGCGCGGGCATGGCGCTCGATCGGCAAACCACGCGCCAGCCGGTCGCGCACCGTCCCCAGCAGCCGCGACGGCAGCTTCTGCGACCCATCCATCGCGATCTGAGCCAAATGATGATCCAACGCAGGATTGCCGAACCGCACCAGCAGCGCGCGCTGGTAATCCCCGGCATCGGCACCCGCCGGCAACGCCAGCGTCGCCGTGGCATCGTCCATCAGCCCCTGCACGAACCCCGCGATCCCCGGGTCGCGGATCGCCTCCGCCACGGTCCCGTATCCCGCCAGCAGCCCCAGATAGGCCAGTGCCGAGTGGCTGGCGTTCAGCAGCCGCAGCTTCATCGCCTCGAACGGCGCCACGGCCGCGACCATGGTGGCGCCATGCGACTCCCAATCGGGCCGCCCGGCCGGGAACCGGTCCTCGATCACCCATTGCAGGAACGGTTCCGCAACAACGGGCCAGGCATCCTCCAGCCCCAGCGCAGCCGCCACCCGAACGCGGTCCGCATCGACGGTCGCAGGCACGATGCGGTCCACCATCGTGTCCGGGCACGCCACTTCGTCCTCGACGAACGCTCCCATACCCGGACGGCTCAGCGCCACCAGACGCACCAGCGCCCGATGCAGCGTCGCGCCGTTGCGGGCCAGGTTGTCGCAGCACAGCACGGTGAACGCCGGCACCCCCGAAACCCGGCGCCGCGCGATGGCCGCCGCCAGCAGGCCCAACGCCGTCCGCGGCGCATCGGGGTGCAGCACGTCATGCCGGATGTCCGGATGCGCATCGTCGAGATGGCCTGTTGCGGGATCCAGACAATAAGCCTTCTCCGACACCGTCAGGCTGACGATGCGGACGTCCGGCCGGGTCATCGCCCCGATCAGGGCTTCGGGATCCTCGGGCGCCACCAACACGCCCCGCACGGCGCCGATGACGCGATACGTGTCCGCCTCGCCCTGCACGTTCAGCGTGTAAAGACCATCCTGCGGCAGCAGCGCATCCCGCGTCCCCGCACTCCGCAGGCTGACGCCCAGGATGCCCCAGCGCAGATCCCCCGCACGGAGAACCGCGTCCGTCAGCACCGCCTGGTGCGCACGATGGAACGCCCCCAGGCCCAGATGCACGATGCCCGTCGCCATCACCGCCCGGTCATAGCCCGGCCGCGACACCGATGCCGGCAGCCGCCCCAGCATCGCATCTGACAGCCGCATCAAACCGGAAGCCCGTGCTGCCACGACAGCGCCGTCATCACGCCCCGGATCTCCGCCAGCCCGCGCATGCGCCCGATGGCGGGATAGCCGGGATGCGTCGCCTTGCCGACATCGTCCAGCATCTCGTGCCCATGATCGGGCCGGAACGGGATCCGCCAGGCAGGATCGCCGGCATCCCGCCGCCGGCCCTGCTCGCTCAGCAAGGCTTGCACCACGGCGACCATGTCGGTATCGCCCGCCAGGTGGTCCGCCTCCATGAACGACCCGTCGGGCTCGTTGGCGACATTGCGCAGATGGGCGAAATGGATGCGGGACGCAAAGCGCCGTGCGATGGCCGGCAGGTCGTTCGCAGGGTTGGCGCCGAGCGACCCGGTGCACAGCGTCAGCCCGTTCGCCGGGCTGTCCACCGCGTCCAGTATCGCGGCCACGTCGTCCGCATCGGTGCAGATGCGCGGCAGCCCCAGCAGCTGCCGTGGCGGGTCGTCCGGATGGATCGCCAGGCGGACACCCGCCTCCTCGGCCGCGGGAGTGACCTCGCGCAGGAAGCGCACCAGATTGGCCCGCAGCGCCGCCCTGTCCACGCCGCGATACCGGTCCAGCATCCGCCGCAGTCCTTCGATGTCGTAGCGGTCGAACGCGCCGGGCAACCCGGCCATGATGGTCTGCAACAGTGCACCGCGGTCCGCCTCGCTTGCTGCATCATGCCAGGCGCGTGCCTTGTCCAGCACGGGCGTCGTATAGTCCGCGTCCGCACCAGGCCGACGCAGCATGTGCACATCGAAGGCGGCGAACTCGTGCGCGTTGAACCGCAGGGCGGTCGCACCGCCCGGCAGAGGAAACCGCAGCCGGGTACGCGCCCAGTCCAGCACCGGCATGAAGTTGTAGCAGACCACCCGCACGCCCGCCGCACCCAGATTGCGCAGCGTCGCTCGATAGGCCTCGTACAGCGGCGCCACTCCGGCCTCGGCCAGCTTGATCGACTCGTGCACCGGAACGCTCTCCACCACGCTCCAGCGCAGCCCCAGCCCGGCATCGGCCTCGATCACACGGCGCCGCTCCAGGATCGCTTCGGCCGACCACGTCGCCCCCGCCGGAATGTCGTGCAGCGCCGTGACGATGCCCGTCGCCCCCGTCTGGCAAACATCCGCCAGAGTGATCAGATCGCGCGGTCCCCACCAGCGCCAGGTCTGTTCCATGTCGTTACCCCTGTTCCTGCTGCGCTTCATCGACGTGCGTGCCCAGCCCCTCGAAATACGCCGGCTGCTGCCGCGCGATCCTTCCGATGGCGGTGAACGCCGTGCGAAGATGGCGGCGCATCATCCGCGCCGCACCAGCCCGATCGCGCGCCAGCACACGCGCCACGATGGTCTCGTGCTGATCCATGATCATCCCCGGCCAGTCGGCATCCTCCAGCGACAGGAATCGCACCCGGTCCAGCTGCGCCTTCGCCCCGGCGATCACCTGCCAGGCGCACGGACGCCCCGCCATCTGCATCAACGCACGGTGCATCGCCTCGTCCAGGGCAAAGAACGCCGCAAAATCCCGCCCGCCCAACGCCACCCGTTGCTCGACCAGCATCCGCTCCAGCGCCAACCCATCGGCGCTCGACGGCGCCCGGGCGGCGTCGGCGACGGTACGGCACTCCAGCGTCTCCCGAATGAATTGGCTGTCGTAGACCGCGGGCACGTTGATCGGCGCAACGTAGGTCCCGACCTGCGGCACCACGCGCAGGAATCCGTCCTCGCCCAGCCGCCAGAACACCTCCCGCACCGGCGTCCGGCTCAGCCCGAACCGCTCCGCAACCCGGCTTTCCGTCAGCGAATCGCCGGGACGCAGCACGCATTGCACGATCTCGGCATGCAGCGCGTCATACACCTGCTGCGCCGAAACCCGCCCCACAGCGGCACCCGGTGCACCAAGCCTCATGCCATCGCCCCCGCCGGCGCCCGCTGCCCGGCATGAAAACGCCGCTCCAGCACCCCGCCGCCCAGCGAGATGGCAAAGTTGATGAGAAAATACAGCACCGCCAGCGCCAGCAGCGGCACGAACCCGCCATCGGTGGACTCGCGGATCAGCAGCCCCGTCTTCGTCAGCTCGATATAGCCGATGATCGAAGCGAGAGTGGATTCCTTCAGCACCGTGATGAACACGCCGACCGTCGGCGGCACCACGACCGGAACGGCCTGCGGCAGCACGACCAGCCGCATGATCGGCCAATACCGCAGCCCGAACGCCCGCGCCGCCTCCCACTGCCCCTGCCCCACGCTCTGGATCCCGGCCCGGATCACCTCGGCCATCGACGCGCTGGCATGCAACGCCAGCGCCGTCGTCGCAGCCGCGAACGGCGACAGGTCGAAGCCCAGGAACACCGGCATGCCGAAGTAGCAGAAGAACATCACGATCAGGATCGGGATGGACCGGAAGAACTCGGTATACAGCAACGCCACAAGCCGCAGCGCCCGCCACGGCGAGGTCCGCATTAACGCCAGCCCCAGGCCCAGCGCGACACCCAGCAGCATCCCGAGCCAACTCAGCCACAGCGTCGTTCCCGCCGAGCGCAGCAGCAGTGGCGCATAGCTGATCCAGTCGATGTTCATCGGGCCGGGCTCATCGCGCCACCGCATGAGCCCGGAACAGAACCCGCCCGACCCCGAGCCGAACCAGGTTCACCGCCTGGCACAGCACTAGGTAGACCAGCGCGGCGATAAGGAACGTCTCGAAGAACCGGAATGACGACGAGCCCACCGTCTCCATCCACGATGCCACCTCATCCACCGCGATGGCCGAGGCCAGCGAGGACGCCAGGATCACCGAAATGAACTGGTTGCCCAGGGGTGCATAGATCGTCCGCAGCACCTGCGGGAACACCACGTGGCGGAACGTCCGCAACCGCGACAGCCCCAGGCTCCGCGCCGCCTCGAACTGCCCGGCCGGCATCGCCGCCAGCCCCGCCCGCAAGATCTCGGCCATGTAGCCCGCGCTGTTCAGCGACAGCCCGATCAGCGCCGCCTGGAACGACGACAACCGCAACCCGATCCCAGGCCCGGCAAAATAAACGATGTAAAGGATCACCAGCAGCGGCGTGTTGCGCATTACCTCCACATAGCTCGCCGCCAGGATCCGCACCGGCCGAGACACGCTGCGCCGCGCAACCGCCAGAACCGCCCCGCCCGCCAGGCTCAGCAGGATCGCAAGCGCCGACAGCAGCAAGGTCAGCCCGGCCGCCTGCCAAAGCTCCCCAAGATAGGGCTCGATCGTGCGAAGGGTGAAGGTATATCCCATGCGGCATCATCCCCGGCCCGAAGTCCCGGGGCGCATCAGGCGCCCCGGAACCAGGGTCAGAAGCGGGCCTGGATCGCCGGCTGGTCGAAGCCGAACCACTGCTTGAACAGGCGCGCATTGTCGCCGCTGCCATTCAGCTGATCGACGAACAGGTTGACCACCCGCAGCCACTCCGCGTCGCCGGCCGGCACGCCGATGGCGATCTCGGCCCGCGTCAGGATGCCGTCCAGCTGCCGCAGCTTGCCGGGCCGGTCCTTGATCGCCTGCGTATTGTAGAAATCGTCCTCCGCCATCGCGTCCGCCTGGCCGCCCAGCAGTGCGCTCATCTCGTCCGCCTGCGTGTTGAACCGCACCAGCGTCGCCTTCGGAAGGGCCGCCGGCACCGCCCGCTCCGCCGTGCCGCCGCGCGAAATGGCAATCCGCACGCCCGCGCCGTCGCCAAGCTCCGTGATCGCCTGGCCCTTATGCGCCTCGGGCACCAGCAGCCGCATCGTGGTCACCAGATACGGGTTGGTGAAGGCGATCGTGGTCGAACGCTCCACGTTGCGGGTGAAGTCCGCGACCGTCACGTCCACCTTGCGCGTCTGCAGCGAAGTCACCCGCCCTGGGATGTCGGTCACAACGAACTCGACCTTCACCTTCAGCGCGTCCGCCAGCTTCCGGGCGATGTCGATATCGTACCCCTCCGGCTCCCCGGTCGGCAGCACCCGGCTATACGGCGGCAGGCTCGGCAGGACAGCGATCCGCAGCGTGCCGCGGCTCAGCACCTGCTGCAGGATTCCCGGCGCCTGCTGCGCCGACGCGTCGGGGGAGCCCAGGCCCACCACGAAGCCCACCACGAGGCCCGCCGCCATCGCCAGTCCACCCAGCATGCCCAAAGCGGTCGCTCGCCGAGTCTGCGCCATGGTCGTGTCCCTCCGTTGTTTTTTGCGGCCAGGCGACCCATTGGCCTCCTACCCTTTCTTGTATCCTAGGATACAACAATGGTTTCCAGCTTAGGGCAAGGGGCGCCATGCTGCGCAGGACCGCTCGATCAGCCCGCTTTCATCCAATCGGCCGAAGTGGCGGCCCCGCCTACAACCCCAGTCGGTCGCGGATCCGCCCCTCCAACACCTTCGCCGCCACCCCCAACCGCCAGAGCCCATGCAACCGGATCGGCCGAATAGGGCTCAAGGGTATCGACAGCATATGCTCCGGCGCACGGGTGACCCGGCGCGCGATCTCCCCCCCCATCGCAGTCGCCAGCGCCACCCCACGCCCGTTATAACCCAGGCTGGCAAACAGACCCGGCGCGGGCTCGTGCACATGCGGGTAATGGTCGACGGTCATCGCCAGCTGCCCGTTCCACCCATGGCTCCACGCGACGCCACGCAACCCGGGCCAAAGCCGCTCGGCATAGCGGATGAGATACGCGACCGGAGACGGATCGCCGATCGGTCGCTGCGGCCCACGCCCGCCGATCAGCAGACGGTTGTTCCGGTCGCGCCGCAGGTAGACGGTGATATGGCCGCTCTCATACAGCACCGATCCCGAAGGCATGATCGCGTCCGCCAGCGCGTCTGTCAGCGGGACGGTCGCCGCGATCGAGCTGAACACCGGCACCACGCTGCGCCGCAGCCCCGGCCACAGCCCGTCGGTATAGCCGTTGCCGCCCAGCACCACGCTGTCCGCCCGCACGATCCCCACGGGCGTTCCCACGCACCACACCGAACCTTCCCGCCGCAACGACACCGCCCGCGTCCCGCCATGCACACGTCCGCCCGCCTTGATGACGGCACCAGCCAGCCCGCGCACCAGGTCCAGCGGCTGCACGTCGCCGCCGCTGCGGTCCAGCATGGCCGTCTCGTAGCGGTCGCATCCCGTCGCCGCCCGGGCCGCCTCGCGGTCCAGCAGGCTGACGGGCATGCCCCGCCGCATGCAATCCTCCGCCGTTCGCCGGACGCCCTCGGCATGGCCCCTGCTCGTAGCCGCCCGGATGGTTCCGCCATTGCGCGCGTCACACTGGATCTGCCGGCTCCGGATCAGCTCGAACAGCGCATCCGGCGCAGACCAGCCGAACCGGACCATCCGCCCACCCCAATCAGGCCCGAAATCCGACTCCACCTCGCTCGGGTCCGGCTTCAACCCTGGATTGACCTGGCCCCCGTTGCGCCCCGACGCACCCCAGCCGGGCTCGTTGGCATCCAGCACGGCAACCTCCGTGCCCGCCTCGGCCAGATGCAGCGCGGTCGACAGACCCGTGAACCCGGCCCCGATCACCGCAACGGAAACCCTTCTATCCCCGTCCAGCGGCGGCGTCGCCGGCCCCGGCCTGGCTGTCGCGGCATAAAGGCTCGGCGGCAGCGGCTCCGCGGCGCGGATCATGTCAGATAGCCGTCAAGCCGGTCCGCTGCGACGCGGTCCGCCGGACGCAGCGCCGGGTCGCCGTAGCCCGCGCCACCCCCCATCGCGAGTTCGACGACGTCGTCGCACAGCAGCGCCACCTTGCCCTTCGAACGCATCTCGATCGTGCCCCCCGCACGGAAGATCCGGCAATGCCGGGCCCGCCGCCGAACAACCCCTCGGGCGCCCGACGAAATCGGTCGCTGTATCGCGACAGCTTCACCCGGCTTCCGATACCGCAGGTCATGGATGTTGTGCCGATCATGCCGCTGCAGGAACAGGATGTCGCGGAACCCCCGCGTGGTGACGAACGCAACGCGCGCGCCCTTGCGCTCCAGGATGGCATTCGTCGCCACGGTGGACCCGTGCACCAGATCGCTGACCTCGCTTGCGTCGATGCCGCCAGCCCCCAACGCCGCAAAGGCGCCCACGTCAGGACTGGCCGGCGGGCTCGGCACCTTCACCACCGCGATCCGACCGCCCTCCTGGGCCACCAGATCGGTGAACGTCCCGCCCCCTTCGATCCCAACGCGCATGACGCCTCCCCTAAGCTAGGCTCGCCGCATGCGCGGCATCGACAACCAATGGCGCAAACCGCCGCGTGAAATCCTCGGCCGTCCAGTCGCCCAGCGACCCGGCCACATGGATCGCCGCCACCGGCCGCCCGATCTCATCCGTCACCGCGGCCGCGATTGCGATCTCGCCCAGCAGCACCTCCTCCAGCGCCACCGCATACCCGTCCGCCTGCGCCTGCTGCACCAGCCGCACGACCCGCTCCATCGCCGTCGTCGTCTTCGGAGTGACCTTCGTCCGGTCCGAACGCTGCAGCACATCCAGCATCTGCGCCCGCGGCAGCCGCGACAGCACCGCCCGCCCCCCCGACGTACAGAACGTCGGCACCCGGCGTCCATTCAGGTAGGCGTAGAAAGTCTCCCGCTTGCTTTGCAACCGAACGAGGTAAAGCATGTTTACGTCATCGAAACGGCTCAGATCGACCCGTTCCTGAGTCTCGCGCTTCAGCTCCGCCAGGATCGGCAACGCGCGGCGAACCAGCGGGTCCGTGCGAAGGTAATCGAACGACCGCTCCAGGATCCGATGGCCCGGCCGAAGCCCGCCCGGCACCTGCTCCAGATACCCCAGCCGGGCCAGCGTATGCCCCATCCGCTGCGCCCCGCTCTTGTCCAACCCCGACGCCACCGCCAGCTGCGACAGGCTCATCGGCCCGGTCGCACTCGCAAACGCCTCCAGCACCCGGAACGCCTTCTCGACCGACTGCACATACAGCCGGTCGTCCCGCGTCTCACGCAGCCCGGTGTCTTCGACCATCCGATCAGTGACTTTCAGCAAGACGCAACCCGGCACGTTCGACCAAAGGCAGCACCCCATCGGTGAACCACCCGATCCCATCGATGAAATCCACCCAGGTCAGCAGCACACCATCGAGCCCGTCTCGTCGATCGTCACCCACGCCCGCACCACCGGCTCCCGCGCCGCGATCACCTCCAGGCATCGCTCCAGGAATGCCCGTGGCGTGTCCGTCCGCGCCAGAAAGGCAGGAACGGCGGCGTGGAACGCAGGCGGCCGGAACGTCGCAGGATCGTAGCGTCCCGTCATTTCCCCGCACGCTCCATGTTCCACATGATCGGGAACCCGAAATCCACCACGCCCTTCAACCCGGCCCGCCACACCGCCGGCGCCGCGAACTGCCCGGTGATCGGGAAATCCACGTTCTCATATGCCAAGGTCTGCATCTGCCCGGCGATCGCCAGCCGCTTCTCCGGGTCAGACTCCGCCTCGAACGCCGCAATCAGCGGCGTCAGCGCCGGCGTGCAATACCCCCAGGTCTTGCTGTCCGAGCAGTTGAACCCGATCCCCGGATTGCCCAGCGGGTCCGACATGTCAAAGCCGGTATAGACGACCGGCACCAGGTTCCACCCGCCCTTCGCCACCGGCTCGTTCTGGTTCCAGCGCTGCGCGATCGACGACCAGTCCGACGTCTGCACATCCAGCTTGAACCCGGCCTGCTTCAGCAGGTCCATCACCACCAGGCCCAACGGATTGATCAGCGCGGAATCCGCCGGCTGCAACCACGCGATCGGCTCGCCCTTATAGCCGGCCTGCTTCAACAATTCCTGCGCCTGCGCAATCGACGGCTTGGCAATGATCTCGCCCCCGGCGGCGGTCGAGAACGCCGTCCCGCACATGAACATGGATACGCAGTCCGGCTGCACCATCGTCTCCGGCAGCCCATGCGCCGCCAGCGTCTCGGTACGCACCAGCGCCGCCTGCAACGCCCGCCGCATCAGCACATTGTCGAACGGCGGCTGCCGATGGTTCACGCTGATCGCACCCATGATCTGCGCGATCCCGCCCGCCTTCGACAGCACGAAGTTCTTGTCCGCCTTCAACCGGTCCAGATAGTCGATCGGAGCGTATTCCAGGTAGTCGACCTCGTTGTTCTGCAGCGCCGCGGCGCGCAGCCCGGGGTCGGCCATGTTGATGAACTCCACCTGCTCCACCCGCGGCACCTTGCCCCCGGCCAGCCCATCCGCGGGCTCGTCGCGCGGCACATAGGCGGGATTGCGGCGGAACACCGCGCGCTCGCCCGGTACCCACAGATCGCGAATGAACAGGAACGGCCCGGATCCCACGATCTCCTTCACGGGCACCGTCGCAGGCGTCGCCGACGCGATCCGCGCCGGCATGATGAACGGCACCTGCACCGACGGCTTGCCCAACGCCGCGATCACCGCCCCGAACGGCCGCGACAGCTCCAGCACGAAGCTGTCGGGACCGGTCGCCTTCAGGCTCTTCGTCGCCGCCATCAGCCGCCGGCCGATATTGTCCCGGTCACCCCACCGCTTCAGCGACGCCACGCAATCCTCGCCCGTCACCGCCGCCCCGTCGCTGAACACCAGCTTCGGCCGTAGCTTGAACGTCCAGGTCAATTTGTCGTCGCTGACCGTCCAGCTCTCCAGCATCTGCGGCCGGTACTGCCCCTTGCTGTCCATCGACACCAACGTGTCGAACACCATGTAAGAAAAGTTGCGCGTTACAAACGATGGCCCGGCGATGGGGTCCAGCACCTGCAATCCCACATTCAGAACCAGCTTGATCGGCCGCTCGGCCGGCTGGGCCAAAGCCGTCCCGCCCGCCAGCACCGAAAGTGCGGCAGCGGTGAAAATCCCGAGGCGTCGGCCAAGGATGGTGTGCATCTCAAGACTCCAGTCGGATGAAGCGAATTACTCGTGCGCGGCGGCCCAGGCCTCGGCGACCTGGGTGCCGTTGGCAAACCACACGCCCGGGAAAGTCTGCATGAAGGCGATCATCTCCCGCAGCAGCGCGATGCGGCTCGGTCGCCCGCTCACCTGCGGATGCATCACCAGGTTATACAGACCACCCCATCGATGGATCTCCCGGAACTCGTCCTGGAACACCTGGCTGATATGGCTGTTCGGAAAAATCGGCCGCGGGTTCTTGATCGAGAACAGCGCATAAACCGCGTCGTCCAGGCTCCAGTGCCACGGCAGCTCCACCGGCCCCAGGCTCCCGTCCGGCAGCTTCGCCCGATACGGGTTGATGTGGTCCTGCAGCGAGCTGTCATAAAGGAACCCGTGCTTCTGCAGCAGCCGCATCAGAGTGTCGCTCGTCTCCCCCGCCGGCGACCGATACCCCCGCGGCACCACGCCGATCCGCTTCAGGCTCTCCAGCCCGCGCTCCATCTCCTCGACCTCAAGATCGGGATAGGCCGAGTCGATCCAGCGGTGCGAGTAGCTGTGGTGCGCGATCTCATGGCCCTCGCGCAGGATCATCTCGGTCGGCACCGGATGGTTGTCCGCCGTCCAGCCCACCACGAAGAAAGTCGCGGGAACCCCGGCATCCTTCAGCGTCTCCAGTATCTTCGGCACGCCGACCTGTGCCCCATACCGGCCCTGGCTCAACACGCCGGGTCGCCGCGCATTCTCCGGGTCGCGCCCCGTCCACAACGTCTCCGCGTCGAAGTCGAAGGTGAGCATGACCGCCACCTGCGCCCCGCCCGGCCAATTGACTTTCATGTCGATCATGCAGTGCCTCGCCCCATGAACTGTTCCCCCGCGCCGCGCGGCGGATGCCGGCCGACCAGCCAGCCGCCATCCACCGCAATGACCTGGCCCACCACGAACGACGCATCGTCGGACACCAGGAACGCGATCACCCCCGCAACCTCCGCCGGCTGCCCGGCACGGCGCCCCGACTCAGGCAAGCCGGCCCCCATCGACAGGCAGCGCAGTCCCGGTGATGAAACTAGCCCCCTCGCTCAGCAGGAACACCACGGCCGCCGCAACCTCGTCCGCCTGCCCGAACCGACCCAGCGGGTGCCGCGCCCGGAACGCCGCCTTCCGCGCCGCCCGCAGCGCCGGCGTCTCCGCCGCAGCGAACGTCGCCTCCAGCATCGGCGTCTCGATCGATCCCGGGCAGACGCAGTTCACCCGCACGCCATGCGCCGCCTCAGCCCGCGCCGCACTGCGAGTCAGCATGACGATCGCCCCCTTCGACGCAGAATAGGCCGGCATCGTCTCCGACCCCGTCAGCCCGGCCGCCGAGGCAAAGCACACGATCGACCCGCCCCCCTCCGCATCCGGCCCCCGCCGCATGTGCGGCAATGCCGCCCGCATCGCGAGCCAGGTGCCCTTCACATTGATATCGAACAGCCGGTCCCAGTCCGCCTCCTCGATGTCCGTCAGCGGCTTCGCCGGCCCCAGGACCCCCGCCGCGGTCGCCAACAGACTGATCCGCCCCATCCCGGCCGCATGATCGACAGCCCGCTGCACGTCCCCGGCACTCGTCGCATCCCCCGCCACCGCAACAGACCCCGGACACACCGCCACCGCCCCCGCCAACCCGGCCTCGTCCCGATCAAACAGCACCAGCCGCGCGCCCCGCTCCGCCAGCCGAATGGCCGACTGCCGCCCCAACCCCGAGGCGGCGCCAGTCACAACCCCGATCTTCCCGGCAAAATCACCGACCATAACGCCGCCTTTCTTCCAAAACGTATCGTCAGGCAATACGCTCGCATGGAAATCAGCGTAGAAGCCGCAAGCCTCGCACGTCAATCAAATTGCACCCCCTCCTCCCTCTCCCGCGGGAAAAGGGCCGGGATGAGGGTCTGAACCAAACGCACAGCCCAAACGCACGGGCTCTGACCTGACCCCTCCGAAAGCCCCGCTTTCCCAATCGCCCGCACCCTGGACTACACTCCCCGCGGCCAGCCCAAACAGGCCCGCCCTGCCCGGAGACCCCCATGCTCCCAACCATCTTCGTCAGCCACGGCGCCCCCACCCTGGTCCTGCAGGACGTCCCCGCCCGCCGCTTCCTGGAAGCACTCGGCCAATCCCTGCCGAAACCCCGCGCTATCCTCGCCATCACCGCACACTGGGAAACCGGCCGCCCCAGCCTGGGCGGCGACCCGCACCCAAAGACGATTCACGACTTCGGACGCTTCGACGACCGCCTCTTCGCCATGCGCTATCCCGCCCCCGGCGACCCGGCCCTGGCCGGCCACGCCGCAGCCCTCCTCGGTGCCGCAGGACAAGCCGCGGTCATCGATGCCAAGGAAGGTCTGGACCACGGCGTATGGGTGCCGCTGGCGCTCATGTATCCCGACGCCGATATCCCCGTCGTGCCCATGTCCGTCCAACCCGCCAACAATCCGGCCTACCATCTGCAAACCGGCCACGCCCTCGCCACCCTGCGGAACGAAGGCGTGCTGGTCATCGGCTCCGGATCATTCACCCACGACCTCAGCCGCTTCCGCGGCCGTGCCCTGGAATCCGCATCCCCCGAAGACGTCGACGCCTTCGCCGGCTGGTTCGACTCCGCCCTCCTCGAAGGCCGCACCGAAGACCTGCTCGCCTACCGCAGCCGCGCCCCCCACGCCGAGGAAAACCACCCCACCGAAGAGCACCTCCTCCCGCTCTACACCGCCCTCGGCGCCGCCGGACCCAATCCCCGCGCCGAGCGCATCCACGCCAGCAGCACCTACGGCGTGCTCCGCATGGACGCGTACGCCTTCCACTGAAACTCCGCCCCGGCATCAGCCGCATCTACGCCCACCCCTACGCCCGCGCCCGCCTCCTGCTGGCCGAGGACGACGCAGCCCAGGACCGCAAGCACACGAAGGACCCGAAGGAGGCCGGGCGCCTGCGCCGCAATGCCGGCGAACTCCGCAACATCGGGGTGAACAGCGGCAGCGACCTGCTAGAGAAGAAGTCTCCGCACGCCCGATGGCGCTGACCTCTTCCGTATTGGCATCCGCCCCCCGGCACGCTCCGAAAACCGCTTGCTCCACGCCCACCCGCGGCGCCTCCGGCCCCGCCGCCTTGGCGAAGTCCTCGGCCGCCATCTGCGCCGCCACCACGGAGTTGCGGCCAGACAAATCGGCAAACGGCCCCGACATGTCGGTCAGCACCCCCACCCTCAGCACGTTGCCCGGGATTTCAGCCCAAGTGGGTCCGGCAGCCAGCAAAGCCAGCGAATAGAACAGGCTACGCATCGCCACGATCCTCCCGGAACAGATGCGGCGCCTCCTGGATCGGCCGGTCCGAGAACGAGAACAGCACGCTGTCCTCCGCCGGCTCGTGCCGCACCCGGCGCCAACTCGGCACCACGAACAGGTCGCGCTTGCCCCATTCGATGACAACCTCCTCGCCCGACGCCGCACTGACGATGCTGCGGCCCCGCCCCTCGATCGGTACGAACACCGTCGCGTCCGCCGCACGATAGGCCGCCGTCACCAACCCCTTCGGCAGCAGCTGCCTGACTTAACCGTCCAAAAAACCTGCCTGCCCCCGTTATTTTCGCGTCAAAATACCACTTTGCAAGCCATCTTCGTTTCAGTATGATGGCGCGGAGTGATGGAGGTTTCTATGCCCCTGCCCGAAAGCGCGATCGCCGTCGTAATCGAGAAATTGGCCGAGTTCGATCGGACAGCAAATCAACTGAACATGCCACGGGCCGAGCGGCTGAACATCCTTAATGTGGCCGATGAGACTTATGTGAACCTTCGCGCAGGCAGAGTCTCGCATTCCCATACCATTACGCCGGAAGTCCTGCGTCGATTGAGCTATGCCCTGCCACTGATGCGGCGCCTGGCAAGGGCCGACGGTCTCGCGCGGTCCCCGGCTTCGATGGGCGATATGCAGTTACAGGCGGCGTGAGCACCGAAACGCCCGCGCCGCCCTGTGTCGTTCCCGAAGTATTATCTTACAATCGTTAAACGCTCGGCACGGAGGCAGTCAGAACGATCCGACCGGTCACCTTGCCCGCACGAAGCCGCATCAGCGCGGCGTTCGCCGTCTCCATCGGCACCTCGGTAATCGGAATCGGCGCGACCTGGCCCGACTGTGCCAGCGCCACCAGCTCCCGAAGCTCGATCGGGTTGCCCACGTAACTCCCCTGCACCGTCAGCGCCCGGGTCGGCATCAACGGCAGCGGCAACGTCAGCTCCCCACCGAACAGGCCGACCTGGATCAGTTTCCCGCCCTTGCGCAGCGCCGCGAACGCGAAGGCTGCAGTTGCGGTTCCGTTCACCAGGTCGATGACCGCCAGCACGGGGCCGCCCGCCGCATCCAGGATCCGTTGCGTCACACCCTCGCCGCTGCCGTCGACAACCGCCGTGGCGCCCGCATCCAGCGCCGCCTGGCGCTTCGACTCGTCGATATCGACCGAGATGATCGCCTGGTGACCCAGTGCGCGCAGCACGCTGATGGCCGCCAGGCCCAGCCCCCCGGCACCGACCAGCACGACAGGCTCGGACGGCTTCATCGGCATGATCTTGCGAATGGCAGAATAGACGGTGATGCCGGAACACGCGAAGGTGGCCGCAAGCGCCGGGTCGAGCGTGCCGGGATCGACCAGGTGCCGCGGGTGCATCGCCAGGACATGGGTCGCGTAGCCGCCGTTCTGGAACACGCCCAGGCTGCGGCCGACCACGCACATGTTGTCCTGCTCGGACAGGCACATGTCGCAATGCCCACACCCCACCCACGGGAACACGATCCGCACGTCGCCGACCGCAACGCCGCTCGCATCCGGCCCCAGCTTCGCGACCCGGCCTACAATCTCGTGCCCCATCGCCAGCGGCAACGTCACGCCGCGATCCTTCAGCGACATGCGCTTGCCACCGCCCAGGTCGTACCAGCCTTCCCAGATATGCAGATCGCTGTGGCAGACGCCGCAATGCGTGACCTCCAGCAATACTTGCGTGCCCGTCGGCTCCGGCGTCGGCCAATCAAGTTGTTGCAGGTCCTTTCCGTTCTCGACGACGGCCCAGGCGCGCATGGTTTCCTCCTGTTTTCTTGGAGGCAGTATGGGCCGGTTACAACGCCGCGCCTAGCGCCGGCGCGGATCCAGCGCGTCGCGCAGACCGTCGCCAACCAGGTTGAAGGCCAGCACGGCGATGAAGATGGCCGCCCCTGGGAAGATCGCCAGCCAGGGCGCCTGCGTCAGGAACCTCTGGGCGGAGTTGAGCATGCTGCCCCAGCTCGGCGCGGGCGGCTGCTGCCCGAGGCCCAGGAACGACAGGCTGGCCTCCGCGATGATGGCGGTGGCAATCGCCAGCGTCGCCTGCACCAGCACCGGCGGCACGATGTTGGGCGCCACATGCCGCACCGCCACCCGCCACGGCGGATTGCCCAGGGCCCGCGCCGCCTCGACATACTCGTTGGTCGCAGCATCGATGGTCGCCCCGCGCGCAACCCGGACGAAGACTGGCGCCGCAGTGACGCCGATCGCGATCATGGCGTTGGTCAGGTCCGGCCCCAGGAAGGCCGCCAGCGCAATCGCCAGGATCAGGAACGGGCAGGCAAGCATGGCGTCGACGATCCGCCCCACCACCACATCCACCCAGCCGCCCAGGAACCCGGCCAGCAGCCCCACCGGCACGCCGATCCCACCGGCGATCAACACCGACACCACGCCCGCCAGCAGCGACGCGCGGGCCCCATAGACCACGCGGGAAAACACGTCCCGCCCATTCTCGTCCGTGCCCATCCAGTGCGCGGCCGAAGGCGCCTTGCGGACCAGCGACCAGCTGGTCGCCGCCGGGTCGAAAGGCGCCACAAGCGGCGCGGCAACGGCGACGATGACGAAGACGGTGATCACGATCAACCCCGCTACCGCCGCAGGACGGCCGAGAAACCTGCGGATGGTAAGCTGTGCCGGGCTGCGTTGGGCCGGCTGGCGGGGCGCCGCAGCGCCGATGACGGCACTCATGCCGAGCGCAGCCGCGGATTGATGACGCTATAGAGCACGTCTGCCAACAAATTCAGCAGGATATACAGTGCGGCCGTGACCAGCACCACGCCCTGCACCACGGGATAATCGCGGTTGAACACCGCATCGACCACCAGCTTGCCGAACCCCGGGATGCTGAACACCTGCTCCGTCAACACGGCACCGGACAACAGCGTGCCGAGTTCGAGCGCGCCCAGCGTCACCACCGGCACCAGCGCGTTGCGGAAGGCGTGCCGGATCACCACGCGGAACTCCCGCAGCCCCTTCGCCCGCGCCGTCCGCACGTAATCTTGGTCCAGCGCCGTCAGCATCGCGCTGCGGGTATGGCGCATCAGGATGGCAGCGATGGCGTTGCCCAGCACGAAGGCCGGCATGATGGTGGTGGCCAGCGACTGCCGCCAATCCTCGGTCAAAGGCACGTAGCCCGACGGCGGCAGCCAACCGAGGTTCACGGAAACCAGAAGGATCAGCATGATCCCCAGCCAGAAGTTCGGCGTCGACAGCCCGGCCAGCCCCACGAAGTTCGCCACGTAATCCAGCGGGCGGTTGCGGAACACCGCCGACAGGATTCCCATCGGCACCCCGATGCACAGCGCGATCACGAAGGCCATCCCACCCAGCTGCAACGTCACCGGCAGCTTCGTCAGGATCAGCTGCGCCACCGGCTGGCGGATGCGCCAGCTGAACCCCAGGTCGCCGCGCACCACCCCACCGATCCAGTGCAGGTATTGCACCGGCAGCGACCGATCGAGCCACAACTCGACCCGGATCTGCGCCAGCACCTGCGGGTCCCCCCGCTCCTCGCCGGCCAGCACCACGGCAGGGTCGCCGGGCATGAGCTGCTGCAGGGCGAACACCAGGACGCTGACCAGCAGAATCGTGGGCAAGACCTGCAACAGCCGGCGGCCGAGATGGGCGTTCATGCTATTTCGCCAGGCTCACACCCTGCAGCCGGATCATGCCGTCGGCGATCGGGCGAAAGCCGACGACCTTGGCCGACATTCCGACCAGGTTCTTCTGCTGCCACAAATAAAGGAGCGGCAGATCCTGAGCCTCGATCTTCCAGAAATCCGCATAGATGCCCCGGCGCTCCGCCACGTCCGCCGTCCCGCGCGCCTTTTCCAGCAGACGGTCGACGTCGGCATTCGCATACTTGCCGTCGTTCAGCGCGCCGCCACTGTGCAGGAAGCCGAACAGGTTCCCGTCAGGATCCACCCGGCCGGACCACGCGGTCAGGAACGCCTCGAACTCGCCTCTCGTGGCCGCGTTTAACGCCGATGCGTATTCCGATGCCGTCAGCTTCACGTCGAAGCCGGCCTCGGCCGCCATCGACTGCATGACCTCGCCGGCCTGCCGAAGGTCGGGGTTGTTTGGAACCGTCATGTTGACCACGACTGGAAGCGTCACCCCGGCTTCCTTCAGCAGCGCCTTGGCCTTCGCGATGTCGCGCGGCTGCGGCTTCAGGGCCGGGTTGTAGAACGGGCTGCTCGGCGAAACGGCCTGGGCGGTGGTGGCATACAATCCATTATACACGACCTGGACCAGCGCCTCGCGGTCAATCGACAACTCGAACGCCCGGCGCACACGCGAATCCGCGCCGATCGGCGCCTTCGCCCGCGGGCCGTTGCCGACGTTGAACGCGATAGTCTGGTAGCCGAGGCTGTCCGACGGGGCCAGCTTGAGCCGCGGGTTCTTAGTCACCGCCTCCACATCCGTGGGCGTGATGTTCTCCGAAAGGTCCAGGCTCCCAGCCTGAAGGTTCGCCAGCCGCACGGAGCTGTCGGGGATCGGCTGGAACGTCACGCGGTCCAGCTTGATGTTCGCGGCATCCCAATACTGCGGGAAGCGCTCCAGCACGATCCGGTCCTGCGGCACCCGCTCCACGAACTTGAACGGCCCGGCACACACCGGCTTCAAGCCGAAATCCTTCCCCGCGGCCTCCGCGGCCTTCGGCGACACGATCATACCGGCCCGATCGGTCAACTGCGCCAGGAACGGCGAGGATGGCGCCTTCAACACGATCTTCACCGTCAGAGGGTCGACGACGTCGATGTGGTCCATCGCGTTGATCTCGGTCCGGCGGAAACTGCCCTGCATCGTCAGATGGCGAATCAGCGAGTACTTCACCGCCTCCGCATCCATCTTCTCGCCGTCATGGAAAACGACACCCGGGCGCAGCGCGATCACCAGTTCGGTGGGCGACGCCCACTGATAGCCGGTGGCCAGCTGCGGAACCGTCTCAAGTTTCTCGTTGATGTCGAACAGCTTGTCGCAAAGGGACGCGAAGACGATCCGGCTCACATACGTCCGGGCGGTGGTGGGATCCAGGGTGTCCGGGTCCTCGCGGAGGGCAATGCGGAAGGCTTGTGCGTGGGCTTGGTGCACGACCCCGCCGATCGTCGAGGCGGCAATCAAGGCCATGAGAAGTCGGCGCATCGGGGTCTCCGCGACGTGATCGGTTCCCTGCCTATTTGCCGGGCATTCGGGAGTGGCGCAAGCCGGGGCCGGCGGCCGGGCCGCTCGGGCGTCTCAGCCTTGTCCGGGCATCCCGTCGGAAGCATGACGCCCGGCACAGTGTCGTTCGGCCCGGCCTTGGCCAGGTGGGGCAGTCGGGGCTAGAACCCGGCGCTCATCCACGCAACGAGGTTTCCCCATGCGCCAGTATCGCATCGCGTCCATTCCGGCAGACGGCATCGGGCCCGAGGTGGTCGACGCCGCCCTCGAAGTGCTCGAGGCGCTGGCAGCACGCGATGGCGGCTTCAAGCTCGACGTGACGCCCTTCGACTGGGGCAGCGCCCGGTATCGCAAGACCGGCGCGCTGATGCCCGCGGACGGCCTGGCGCAAATCCGTGGCATGGACGCGATCCTGTTTGGCGCCGTGGGTGCCGCAGACATCCCCGACCACATCACGCTGTGGGGCCTGCGTCTGCCGATCTGCCAGGGCTTCGATCAATACGCGAACATCCGTCCCACGCGAATCCTGCCGGGCGTAACGAGCCCGCTGCGCAATGTCGGCCCGGAACAGCTCGATTGGCTGATCGTGCGCGAGAACAGCGAAGGCGAGTATTCTGGCAATGGCGGCCGCGCCCATCGCGGCCTGCCCGAGGAGGTCGCCACCGAGACCAGCATCTTCACCCGGCGCGGCGTGGAGCGCATCATGCGCTTCGCCTTCGACGCGGCCCAAAAGCGCCCGCGCAAGCACCTGACCGTCGTGACCAAGAGCAACGCCCAGCGCCACGGCATGGTGTTCTGGGACGAGATCGCGACCCAGGTGGCAGCCGAGTTTCCCGACGTGACGTGGGACAAGGAACTGGTGGACGCCATGACGACCCGCATGGTCCTGAAGCCGCAGACCGTCGACACCGTCGTCGCGACAAACCTTCACGCCGACATCCTGTCCGACCTGGCTGCCGCACTGGCAGGCTCCCTGGGCATCGCGCCCACCGGCAACGTCGACCCCGAACGCCGCTTCCCCAGCATGTTCGAGCCTATCCACGGCAGCGCCTTCGACATCACCGGCAAGGGAATCGCCAACCCGGTCGCGACATTCTGGAGCGCGTCGCTGATGCTCGAACACCTGGGCGAACCGGCCGCGGCGGCAACGCTGATGCGCGCGGTGGAACAGGTATGCGCCGACGGCACGATGACGCCGGATTTGGGTGGAAAGGCCACGACGAAGGAAGTCACCCGGGCGGTCGTGTCTGCGCTCGGCAGCGCAAACGCCTGAACGCGCAATAGGCGCCGTCCGCTCTAGAAGCGGGCGGAGCTCGGCCGATCCGCGGCGCGACGGTAGCGCGACGCGTCGCTGCGGCTGCGGCGGCCAAGACGTTTCAGCGCGAAAAACGCAAATATAACAAGCTGGACCGCGCCGATCACGACAAGGAAGAACGCGGCAATAGTTTCAAAAGCGTCGAAATCAGACACTTGATGCATCCCAAAATCCGTTACGGCCAGCAGCCGAACTGGATGCGAACTAATCTACCTGAGGCGAACAACGACGTATAGCGCTAAAATAACATTACCGTGCGCAGCACGATTTTATCCAATTTCGCGCAACTCCGTCCCCCCGATGAACCTGGAGGAATCCAGGTTGCGGCATAGGCCGTCAACTCGCTTCCTCACGGATTAATTTCTGCTGCTCGATCACCCAAAGCCTTACCAGGCCGCCCGCAACCATCTGGAGGCAGATAAGCAAGGACAAAAAAAGCTGGGCAGACAGCACCGGCATCGCAGTCTCCAATTGCGTTCACGTTTTGTTCCATAGCGCAATCATCATCGCCACCGCAACAGTCTTCTCTCCAGCCAGCCCAAAACCCACGCCACCGTCAGACCCAGCGCCGACAGCACGACGATCCCTGCCAATAGATTATCGGTGTCATAAAGATTGCCGGCCTGCAGCACGAAGGCGCCGATGCCTTCTTCCGCTCCGATCATCTCGGCCGCAACCAGCAGGATGATGGCGATCGAACTGGTCACCCGGAAACTGCTGAGGATCGCCGGCAACACGCCCGGCCACACGATCGTCCGCAGGATGGCGACACGCCCCAGCCCGAACGCCTGACCCATCCGCACCAGCCCGCGCGGCAACGCATCGATCCCGGCCGCAACGTTGATCACCGTCGGGAAGAACACCCCGAACCCCAGCGTCATCACCTTCGACCCCTCGCCGATCCCGAACCAGATGATGAACAACGGCACCAGCGCGATCTTCGGGATGGGAAACAGCGCCGACACCACCGCCATCCCCGGGGAGCGCGCCCAGCTCGACAACCCGACGGCAAAGCCAAGCGCAATGCCGCAGACCGTCCCCAGCGACCAGCCGATCGCCAGCCGCCGCAACGACGCGCCCAGGTGCCGCCACAACTCCCCACTCTGGATCAACAACCACAGCGCCCGCGCGATCGCCACCGGCGGCGGCAGGAACCGCGTGTCGACCCACCCCGCCGAGGCCGCTCCCTGCCACAACAGCACGATCGCGACCAACGTCGAAACGCCAGCGCCCGGCATGGAACGCGGCGCGAACCCACGCGCCCGGAACAGCACGGGACCCGACAGCTCAGGCATGCACGGCCTCCCGCGCCGCCGCCGCCGCGTCGTCGCGGATCATGTCCCACAGCACGCGCTCGATGGCCGCAAGCTCGGCGTCGTCCGGCGCGCGTTCGCCGATCGGCCGGTCGATCCGCACCACCTCCCGAACCCGCCCCGGCCGGCGCGACAGCACCGCCACCTGGTGCCCCAGCCGCACCGCCTCCGTCAGGTTGTGGGTGACATACAGTGTCGTGGTCGCGGCGCGCTCGATCAGCCGGGCGAACTCATCCAGCAACAGGGTCCTCGTCTGCGCATCCAACGCACTCAGCGGCTCGTCCATCAGCAGGCACGCCGGCCGCACTGCCAGCGCCCTTGCGATGCCCACGCGCTGCCGCATCCCACCCGAAAGCTGCTTCGGCCACGCGCCGGCAAACTCCTCCAGCCCCATCATCGCCAGCGCTTCCGCCACCCGCACCCCCACCGCCGCCGTCGCCAACCGGCCCTCCAGCGGCAGCGCCACGTTCCCCGCCACCGTCCGCCACGGCAACAACGCGAAATCCTGGAACACCGGCGTCATCACATTGAGGCAATCCGCCGCCACCGCCCCCTCCACCAACACCCGCCCCGCCGTCGGCGCCACCAGCCCCGCAACGATGCCCAGCAGCGTGCTCTTCCCGCACCCGGACGGCCCGACAAGCACCAGCACCCGCCCGGGCTCGGCAACAAGGTCGATGCCATCCAGCACCAGCCGCCCGTCATACCGGTGTCCAACGCCCTCGATCCTGACCGTAAGGCCGGTCATTGCCCCGGCAGCACCCCGGTGAACCTTGTGTCGATCAACTCGGCAGCGTCGACGGCAGTCTTCACCAGCCCTTGCGCCACGAACCACCGCAGCTGGCCCGCAACGTCGGCGGCGTCGAGTTTCCCGCCCTCGTCGTAATACCCGGCGCCATCGATGATCTTGCGCGCCGCCTCCGGATCGCTGGAAAACACATACTTCTGGATCGGCGCTATGGCCGCCCGGGTCACATCGTCCTCGATCGGCTTGCCCGCCGCATCCAGCCGCAGGAACGCGGCGCGATAATCGGCAATCCCGCGCTGATATGCCCGCGTGAACCGCATCAGCGTATCGGCATGATCCCGCACCATGCCCGACGGCGCAAACACCGCGGTGATTGCGTAAGGTGCCACATCCCCGGCCCACGCGATGATCCGCGCTTCGCCCGCCGCCTCCACCGGCTTCGCCTGCGACGCGATCGCCATCGTCGCATCAACCTGGTTGGTCCGCACCGCCGCCAGCATGTTGCCGATGGATTGCAACGGCCGCAGCGTAACCGTCTTCAGGTCGAACCCCTCATGCTCCGCAATCCGCCCGGCCATATAGTGGAACGAGCTGCCGAACTGCGTGATCCCCATGCTGTGCCCCGGCAGCTTCCCCAGCGACGTCAGCCCCGCCTCATACGCCTTCGTCGACACCAGCACCGCCGTGCCCTCATACCCCTTCTGCTCATGCAGCGCCCCCCCGATCACCTTCAAAGTCCCCCGCCCGGCCAGGCTGAAGAACCCGCCCGTCAGCGCAGTCACCCCCACATCGATGTCCCCGCTGACGGCCGCCGCCGCAATCGGCTGCGCCGCCTCGAAGAACCGGAACTCCGCCTGCAACCCCTCGTCGCGGAAATAACCGCGCTCCATCGCCAGAAACAGCGGCGCCGGCGACAGCGTGCGCAACAACCCGATCCGCAGCGCCTCGGCCGAAGCAGGCGGGCCAACCAGCAGGATCGCCAGCAGGGTCAAAATCCGCATCTCGGTCCTCCCGACCTATCGCGGTTGTCCATGCCATACCGCTGGCGGGTTGCCCAGGCAGCGGCTTGCCCCCATACCCCGCCCATGGCCCAAACTCCGCTGCTGCTGCTCCAGGACATTCACCTCGCCCTCGGCTCCGCCCCCCTCCTCGCCGGCGCCGAAATTGGCGTCGGCGCCGGCGAGCGCATCTGCCTCGTCGGACGCAACGGCTCCGGTAAGTCCACCCTGCTGAAGGTCGCAGCCGGCATGCTGCAGGCCGATTCCGGAACCCGCTTCCTCCAACCCGGCACCACCGTCCGCTACCTCCCGCAGGAGCCTGACCTCACCGGCTTCGCCACCACGCTCGACTACGTAGAGGCCGGAATGGGCCCGAACGACGACCACTACCGCGCCGCCGCCTTGCTGGATCAGCTCGGCCTCACCGGCCGAGAAGACCCGGCCCACCTCTCCGGAGGCCAGCAGCGCCGCGCCGCCCTGGCCCGCACCCTGGCCCCCTCACCCGACCTGCTGCTGCTGGACGAGCCCACCAACCACCTCGACCTGCCCGCCATCGAATGGCTGGAGGAGGAGCTGAAATCACTCCGCGCCGGCATCGTGCTCAACAGCCACGACCGCCGCCTGCTGGAAAACCTGTCGCGCAGCCTCGTCTGGCTCGACGGCGGTGTCACCCGCCGTATCGACCGAGGCTTCGCCCATTTCGAGGCCTGGCGCGAGGAAATCGAGGCCGAGGCCGAACGCGACCTGCACAAGCTCGGCCGTCAGATCCTGCGCGAGGAGGACTGGCTCCGCTACGGCGTCACCGCCCGCCGCAAACGCAACGTCCGCCGCCTCGGCGAACTCGGCGCCCTCCGCCAGAAAAAGCGCGAGGCCGGCGGGGCCGCCACCACCCTGCGCCTCGCCTCCAGCGACGCAGACCTATCGGGCAAGCTCGTCGCCGTCGCCAAACACGTGCACAAAGCCTACGACGACAAGGTCGTGGTGCAGGACCTCACCATGCGCGTCATCCGCGGCGACCGGCTCGGCATCATCGGCCCGAACGGCGCCGGCAAGACAACGCTGCTGAACCTGCTGACCGGCAAAGACGAGCCCGACAGCGGCGAGGTGAAAATCGGCACCAGCCTCGCCGAGGTCACGCTGGACCAGCAGCGCGCCGCGCTCGACCCCAACGCCACCCTAGCCGACACCCTCACCGGCGGCGCCGGCGACCAGGTCGACGTCGGCGGAGAAAAGCGGCACGTCATCGGCTACATGAAGGACTTCCTGTTCAAGCCGGAACAGGCGCGCACCCCCGTCGGCGTCCTCTCAGGCGGCGAGCGCGGCCGTCTCCTGCTGGCCTGCGCCCTCGCCCGCCAAAGCAACCTCCTGGTGCTCGACGAACCCACCAACGACCTCGACCTCGAAACCCTCGACCTCCTGCAGGAGATGCTGTCCGAATACCCCGGCACCGTCCTCCTCGTCAGCC
>JAYVEG010000210.1:0-3369 GCA_043748985.1 Rhodospirillales bacterium | reverse complement strand
CGGGCGAGACGGTCGGTATGGCGGGACAGGGCGTTGCGGGCGCGGGGGTCAGGGCTGCCGACGAGATCGTGGGCGGAGGGTGTGCCGCCGGCGCGGGCGAGGTTGGGGCCGGAGAGGTAGAGTTCGAGGCAACCGTGCTGGCCGCACCAGCATCTGGGTTGGGGGTATTCGTCGGGCTGGGGCCATGGCAGTGGGGTGTGTCCCCATTCGCCCGCGATGCGGTTCCGGCCGGTGAGGACGCGGCCGTCCACGACGATGCCGCCGCCGCAGCCGGTGCCGAGGATGACACCGAAGACGCAGGCATGGCCGGCGCCGGCGCCGTCGCTGGCTTCGCTGAGGGCGAAGCAGTTGGCGTCGTTCTCGACCCGGATGGGGCGGCCGAGGGCGCTCCCGAGGTCCGTGTCGAGAGGGTGGCCGATGAGGGCCTGGGTGTTGGCGTTCTTGACGAGGCCGGTGGCAGGGCTGAGCGTGCCGGGTATTCCGACGCCGACGGTGGCCTGGATTGACAGCTCGGTCTCGACGGCGCGGATGAGGCCGGCCATGGCGGCGATGATGTCGGGGTAGGCGGCGGGTGTGGGGGTTCGGCGACGCCAGGTGATGGCGCCGCCGGGGGAGAGGAGGGCGGCTTCGATCTTGGTGCCGCCGAGGTCGATGCCGATGCGGTGGGTCTGGCTCATCGGGCGTCGTTAGCCCGGTTGTCAGCCCGGCGGAAGTCAGGCCTGGCGGATACGGTGCCGGCGGCGTCCGGGCGCGATCATGGCGGCCAGTGCGGTCAAGAGAACGGCGGCGCGGGGGGTGGCAAGCTTCGTCTGATCGGCTTTCAGCTCGCCGGAGAGCACGGCACCAGAGGCGATCGCGACGATGAAACCACCAAGCCGGCGGGTGCGGGGAGCGAGCATGAGCATGCCACCGGCGACTTCGGCCGCGGCGGCGGCGCGCATGTCCAGCTGGGACCAGCCCATCTCGTGGAACATGCGGTCATAGGACTTGTTGCCAGCGAGCTTATCGCCGCCGGCCAGTGCGATGGCGGCGCCGGCCATGGGGTAGAACAGGGACATGTTTGAACCTCCTGGTGCGGTAACGCGGATTGGGGGTTAGCGTTCATGGACGATGGGCACGTTCTTCACCGCGGACACACATTTCGGGCATGGGGCGGCTCGGGCCCTGTATCGGCGGCCGTTCGCGACGGTGGCGGCGATGGATGCGGCGATGGTGGCGCGGTGGAATGCGGTGGTCGGCCCACAGGACCGGGTGTACCATCTGGGGGATTTTGCAGTGCGGCACCCGGACCCGGGCGCCGTGCTGCGGGCGTTGCAGGGCGAAAAGCATCTGGTGACGGGCAACAACGACCCGGACGGGGTGCAACGCCTGCCGTGCTGGGCGAGCGTGCAGCCCTATGTCGAGACGCTGGTGGACGGGGTGGCGCTGGTGCTGTGCCACTACGCTTTTCGCACCTGGGCGGGGATGGGCAAGGGAGCGTGGAACCTGCATGGCCACAGCCATGGCCGGCTGAAGCCGTTGCCGCGGCAAGCCGATGTGGGCGTCGATGCCTGGGATTTCGCGCCGGTGGGCTTGGCGCGGATCATCGCCGCGCGTGCACGGCCCCGCCGGATTGTTTGACCGGAGGGGGGTAGGCCAGTACGTTCGGGTATCGGTAGGAGCGACGGCGATGGCTTCATATGACCAGGCGAAGGGACAGGTGGAGAAGATCATCGGTTCGACGGCGAAGGTGCCGCGCATTCCGTCCTCCATCGTGAAGACGTCCGGCGACACCGAAAAGCCGTTCGGCGCGTTCGGCGCGTTCGTCGTCGGACTACGGAGCGGACAAGAAGGCGGCGAACTACAAGAAGAAGGTGGCCGAGTGCTAGAAGATCATGCTGTCCACCTTGGCCGACTCCCTCAAGAACGCCCCTTCCAACATCAAGAATACCGTGGAACTGGACAAGCACATGCGCAACCTGTCGGCCTACAAGTCGCCCAAGCCCTCGAACCTCTAGACACGCCATGAGCGAGACGGTGTTGGACGTGAAGGGCATGTCGTGCCCCTTGCCGGTGTTGCGGGCGAACAAGGCGCTGCGGTCGATGTCGGCGGGCGAGCGCCTGCGTGTGCTGGCCACCGATCGGGCGGCGGTCGCGGATTTCCAGGCGTTCTGCCGCGAGACCGGCCATGCGCTGATTGCGCAAGGCGAGGAGGCGGGGGTGTTCAGTTTCACGATCCGCAAGCGGGCAGACCTGTTCGAGCAGAAGTCGTGAGCGCGCGGATGGCGAATACGGGCGTGGCGATGATCACGCATCCCGCCGGGCTGGAGCACGACACCGGGTCGTGGCATCCGGAGTGTCCGGACCGGCTGCGGCGGGTGCTGCAGGCGCTGGAGCATCCGGACTTCGTGCCGCTGCTGCGAGAAATGGCCCCGGAGGCGACCGTGGCGCAGCTGGAGCTGGCGCACTCCGCCAATTACGTGCGGGAGATCCTGGCGATTGCGCCGGGACAAGGCGAGAGCATCCACATCGACGGCGACACGCTCATGAGCCATGGCAGTCCGGCCGCGATCCGGCGCCAGGTGGGCGGTTGCGTCATGGGCGTCGATGCCGTGATGGAGGGGTGGGCGCGCGCCGCGTTCGTGGCGGTGCGTCCGCCGGGGCATCATGCGGAACGCAACCGGGCGATGGGGTTCTGCCTGTTCAACGGCGCCGCGGTGGCCGCACTTCATGCCCGCGCGCGATGGGGGCTGCAGCGAGTTGCGGTGGTGGATTTCGACGTTCACCATGGCAATGGCACGCAGGACATTTTTGAGAATGACCCCGACCTGTTCTACGCGTCGAGTCACCAGTCGCCCTGCTATCCGGGCACCGGTGCGGCGTCGGAGCACGGGGTTGCCGGCAACGTCGTGAACATGCCGCTGCGGCCCGGCACGGATGGCGAGGGTTTCCGGTTGGCGTGGCAGACGGTCGGTCTGCCGGCGGTGGAGGCGTTCGAGCCGGAGCTGATCGTCGTCAGCGCCGGGTTCGACGCGCACAAGGCGGACCCGCTGGCCAATCTTCGGCTGGAGACAGCGGATTTCGGCTGGATCACCGATCGGTTGCTGGAGATCGCGGACCGGCAGTGCGCCGGCCGGATCGTGTCCATTCTGGAGGGGGGCTACGATCTGGACGCGTTGGCGGCGTCGGCCGCCTTGCACGTGCGGCGGCTGATGCGGCAATAGATTGTGCTGGGTTAAAGGACTGGAACGGCATGGCTGACGCGATCGAGAAGGCGGGAGGTGAGAAGGCTGGAGTGACGGCGCTGTCGTTCGAAGATGCGCTGGCGGAGCTGGAGCGGATTGTGCGGGGGCTGGAAGGCGGACAGCAGAAGCTGGAGGACGCCATCAC
>JAYVEG010000209.1:0-10972 GCA_043748985.1 Rhodospirillales bacterium | reverse complement strand
GGGCGGGGCTGCGCCAGACCCCGATGTCCGAGCGCGGCTGCTGCAGATCCGGCCGGGGGCCCGTGTAGAACGACTCGGTCCGGGACGGGTCGGGAAGGTTGCCGAGCATAACGCGCTGCACCGCGGGAAAGCGGTTGTGCAGCGCGCGGAACAACCGTCTGGCGGCGCCATCGTCCAGATATGGCAGGCTGCCATAGCACAATGCCGTCGTGAACCGGGCAGGGTCCGATGCCGTCTCCGCGTAGTCGGCGGCGTCCTGCTGCAGAAAGCCGTGCCGGGCGCTGGCAAACCGCTCACGCGCGATGTCGATCAGGTAGCCAGAAATGTCGACACCGAGAGACGCGGAAACATGAGGATGCAGGCGCGCCGTCAGGGCGCCGTTGCCGCAGGCGAGGTCCAGCAGGACGGCTCCGGGTTCGAGCGCCAGATGACGGCGGATGGCGCCCACGATCATGGCGATGTCGGAATCCGCAACAGGTTGGCCGCGCACGGTGCGACGAACCTGGCCCCACAGATCATCGCGGCGCCGCGTGCGCGCGTGGGTGTCGTAGTCGATCCAGCCCGGGCTGGGATGGTGGGTGGCGATCGGGCTCATGCCGCGGCCATCGCGCGGCGGCGGGCGGTGGCGGGGTCGGCCGCCTCCAGCAAGGCTATGCAGACGCTGTCGATCTGCATGGGGGTCAGGTCCTGCCAGAACGGCAGGCCAACGGCACGGGCGGCCAGCTGCTCGGTAACCGGCAGCGGTTCGGCCGGGCAATGGGCATAGGCGGGCTGGGCGTGGCAGCCGTCGCCCCACCAGCGCAGGCTGGCGATCCCATGCGCCGCCAACGCCGGCAGCGGCGCGGTATGATGCGTGGGCCACAGGATGGTCGCCGTGGAGGAGACAAAGCGGTTGCCGAACCCGGGCGACAGCTTCACACCGGGTACGAGGCGCAGCCGCGGCACGTAACAGCCCGTGGTGATGGACCAGCGCGTGCGCGTGTCGGCCCATGAGTCCAATCCGGCGAGCCCGACCGCGGCAGCGTATTCCGACAGCTTGGCGTTGATCCCCGGCGTCGTCGCCTCCCGCGTCCCGAGGAAACCGAACTGGGCAAGGCGGCGCACGCGCTCCAGCAGCGCCGGGTCGCGCGACAGCAGCGCACCGCCCTCGCCCACGCCGAACACCTTGGTGGCGTGCAGGCTGACGACGGTGGCGCAGGTGCCGACGGTCATGGGGCCGCCGTCGCGCAGTGTGTCGAAGGCGGCGGCGGCGTCGATAATGACGGGCAGGCCCGTCGCCTCCTGCACCTTGTCCCAGGCCTGGGTGTCGAGCGGCGCGCCGAATGGCGAGACGACAAGGATCGCGCCCACGTCATACCGCTCGGCCAGCGCCTGCACCTCGGCCGGATCGGGCGCCCACGTGTCGGGACGCACGTCCACGAAATGTGGCACCAGCCCGGCCGCGTGCACGGCGCCGGCGCTGGCGATGAACGTCCACGATGGCATCAGGCAACGCGACCCCGGCCGCGCACCGCTGGCGATCAACGTCAGCGTCAGCGCCGCGGTGGCGTTCGACAGCAGGGTGACGGCCCCGTCGGGCAGGCCCCAATATCCCGCCAGGCGGGATTGCAGGGCGCGGGCCAACGGGCCGTGATTCGAATACCAGGCGGCCAGGTCGATCTTGCGCAGGTAGGGCAGGATGTCGCGCGCCGGCGGCAGGCGGGGGCGCGCGACGGGCAGGATGGGGCGGGGGCGGCGGGGTGCGGACATGGCGATCACGCAGCGTCGAGTGCGTAGCAGGCCAGGCCGGTCTGCAGGCGAGCGACGTCCGCAAGCTCACGCAGGCCGTCCAGGAAGCGCATCGGGTCGTGATGGTCCCGCACATGCTCGAACGCCGCATCCAGCCGGTCGTCGTAGGATGTCGGGTCCGCGATGATGCCGGCCAGCCGGTCCGACAGGTCCGGCGCATGCCATTCCACGCCATGGTAGCTGGGCAAGGCCCTCAGCGTGGTGCGGGAGAAGTCGTTGTCGTCCGACACGATGCAGCACCGGGCCGCGAAGCCCCGCAGCACGCGCTCATGCGCGCCGCTGCCGATGTTGGGCGTGGTGTTCACCAGGATCTGCGTCTGCGCATACAGCGAATCCAGCCCGGCAGCGTCCATGGCCGGGTGGAAGCGGGCGCGGCCGCCCCGGTGGCGAACATGATCCCAACCGTCCCCGATGATGTCCGCCCGCAGCGGCAGCAGCGCCTGCACCATCGCGGTGGCGCGGCGGGCGCGGACGTAGCTGTCCAGCTCGTGCAACAGGCCGAACAGGATGGCCTGGCTGCGCTGCAGGTCCAGGTCGTGCGCAGCCAGGCAGGACTGCACGACGGGGGCGATCGGGCCGGTGCCGAACCGTGCCAGCGCATCCGCGCTGTCTTCCAGTACCGCGCGCAAACGGGCGGGCCAATGCACCCATTCAGCGCGCAGCCGCACCGGATCCGCGCCACTCTTCACGAATACCATGCGGTGCGGCCGCTGCGACCACGGCAACAGGTCCGCATCCGCATTCGCGATCACCCCCAGCGGCAGGGTCGCTGCGATCTGCGGCGAATGGATGTACTGGCGCTGGAAATCCAGCCACTCGCGATAGATGTAGCCGTTGACCACGAAGGGCGACGGCACGTGATGGTTCGTGGGCATCATGTACGGCGGGTCCGCCAGGACCGACACGAACGGTGTGGATGTCGCAGTCCAGAAGTTCTGGCCGTCGAGCCCCAGGCGCGAACCGACCCCGGCATAGCCCCAGGCAAAGTCGATCCCGCCATCCATCAACATGCGCAGCCGCCCCAGGAACGAAGGGTCCGACAGGTGCAGCACGTGTCCCTCGATCCCCAAAGGGACAAGGCGGTCGAGGAAGCGCCGGCTCTGGCATTCCAGGATGCCGTTGGCGTTCTCCCCCACGAAGGCAACGATTGTTGAACCCATCCTGGCGCGACCTTTAGGTGTGTCGGCCCAAAGCTACGGGCAACATCCTGAACGAAGAGTAAACGGTAGCCATTTATCGCCCGTTCATGGATTGCCACTAGCGTTCGACCCGGCATCAGAAAGGGCCCGCCATGTCACAGCGTCTGGATCACGGGGTGCCGGCCTGGGAACGTCGGCTGGCGGCCCGGCCGCATGATCCCGCCGTGGCGGCGGGCCTGGTGCGGGCCTTGCTCACGGCGGGGCGGCCCGCGGACGCGGCAACGCTGCTGGCGCCACACTGTGACGGCGATGCCGGGCTGCTTCGGCTCCACGCGCAGGCGCTGCTCGGCTGCGGGCAGCGCGGGCCGGCGATCGGGGCGCTGTTCATGGCCCACACGGCGGCGCCGGACAATACGGGAGTGCTGGGCGAACTGGGCGACGCCCTGTTCTCGGATGGCAATGCAGACGCGTCGTTGCCGTTCCTCGCGGCGGCGTTCGCGGCCGACCCCAGTGCGGCACATGCGGCAACGCTCAGCTGCGTGCTGCTGGATCTGGGGCGCGGGGCAGAGGCGCTGGCGGTGACGGATCGGGCGCTGGCCGTCGATCGGCGGTCGCCGTCGGTCTGGACAAACCGGTCGATCGCGCTGGAGGGGCTGGGCCGCATGGACGACGCGACCGCGGCGGCGCGGCAGGCGCTGGCGCTGGCCCCGCGATCGGCGTTCGCGCAGCATCACCTGGCCACCACCTTGCTGGTGCAGGGACAGCTGACCGACGAGGCCTGGCGTCTATACGAGGGCCGGCTGGGGCTGAATGGGGTGAAACCGTTGCCCGCAGCCCGCCGCTGGACCGGGGAGGACATGCTCGGCGGCACCGTGCTGCTCCATGCCGAGCAGGGGTTGGGCGATACGCTGCAATTCGTCCGCTATGCGCCCCTGGTGGCGGCGCGCGGGGCCCGTGTGGTGCTGGCGGTGCAGCCGGCGCTGGTGCGCCTGCTCCAAGGAACGCCGGGCGTGGCGGCCGTCGTCCCCGCGGGTGGGGTGCTGCCCGAGTTCGACACGTTCGCACCGCTGCTGAGCCTGCCGGGCGTGTTCGGCACGACGCGGGCAAGCGTGCCGCCGCCCTCGCCCTATGCCGGCGTCGCGCCCCGGAAGATCGAGGAGGCGGGTCTGCGGGTCGGAATCGCCTGGGCCGGGAGCAGCGGTTTCGTCGCGGATGCCAAGCGGTCCCTGCCGGAGGGGCTTCTGCCAGGGGTGTGCGGCATTCCCGGTGTGACGATGTTCGGGCTGCAGCTTGGGGCCGGCGGACGGCCCGGGATCGTGGACCTGATGGGCGGCGTGCGGGACATGGCCGATACGGCCGCGGTGGCGGCCGGACTGGATCTGGTGATCAGCGTCGACACGGCCGTGGCCCATCTGGCGGCGACGCTCGGCAAGCCGGTCTGGCTGCTGTCCCGCCATCGCGGCTGCTGGCGGTGGCTGCGCGACCGGATCGACAGCCCCTGGTATCCAACGGTCCGGGTGTTCCGCCAGACGGCGCCGAACGACTGGGCCGACGTGGTGGCGCAGGTCCGCATGGCGCTGATCGAATGGGCGCGATAGCAGCGCCGCGGTATGACCAGGCAACGCGCCGCTGTGGCTACACCGAAAGCCGCCGCCGCACCTCGTTCTCGTCCAGGCGGTTCGGCGGCCCGTTCAGCACGATGTCGCCCCGGTCCATGATGCACATGGTGTCCGCCAGCTCGCGGGCAAAATCGTAGTATTGCTCCACCAGCACGATCGCCATGCTGCCGCGGCTGCGAAGCAGCGCGATGACCCGGCCGATGTCCTTGATGATGCTGGGCTGGATGCCCTCAGTGGGTTCATCCAGCACCAGCAGCCGGGGCTTCATGATCAGCGCGCGGGCGATAGCAAGCTGCTGCTGCTGGCCGCCGGATAGGTCGCCGCCGCGACGACGGAGCATGGTCTTCAAAATGGGAAAAAGCTCGAAGATCTCGTCGTCGATGCGCCGCTCGCGCCGGGGCAGCACGGCAAAGCCGGTTTCCAGGTTCTCCCGCACCGTCAGCAGCGGGAAGATGTCGCGGCCCTGCGGCACCCAGGAGATGCCGCGCTGGGCCCGCGCGTAGGTCGGCAACCGCGTGATGATCTCGCCGTTCCAGGTAATGCTGCCGGACGCGACCGGATGGGCGCCCGTGATGGCCCGCATCAGGCTGGTCTTGCCCACCCCGTTACGGCCCAGGATGCACGTTACCTGGCCGATGGTGGCGTTCAGCGACACGTTCCGCAGCGCGATGGCGGCGCCATAGAGCAGGTTGACGCCCTCGACGCGCAATTCATCGGCCAAGATAGACCTCGATCACCTTGGGGTCGGCGCTGACATGGTCGATGGTGCCCTCGCTGAGAACGCTGCCCTCGTGCAGGCAGGTGACCTTCACGCCCAGGGCGCGCACGAACGCCATGTCGTGCTCCACCACCACGACGCTGCGGGTGCGGTTGATGTCCACCAGCAGCTCCGCCGTCTGCTCGGTCTCGGCGTCGGTCATGCCGGCGACCGGTTCGTCGACCAGCAGCAGCTTCGGGTCCTGCGCCAGCAGCATGCCGATCTCCAGCCATTGCTTCTGCCCGTGGCTCAAATCCCCCGCCCGGCGGTGCCTGTGGCCGGTCAGGCGGATGGTGGTCAGGATCTCGTCGATCCGGTCGCGTTCGCCGGCGGTCTGCCGGGCGCCGAGCGTGAACCACGGACGGCGGTCGCCGGCCAGCGCCAGCAGAAGGTTGTCCCAGACGGTATGCGGCTCGAACACCGTGGGTTTCTGAAACTTGCGCCCGATGCCGAGGTTGGCGATGCGCGGCTCGTCGAGCTTGGTGAGATCGGTGTCGGCGCCATAGACGACCTGGCCGGCATCGGGCCGGGTCTTGCCGGTGATGACGTCCATCATCGTGGTCTTGCCGGCGCCGTTGGGGCCGATGACGGCGCGCATCTCACCGGGCTTCAGCACCAGGGCAAGGTTATTGAGCGCGCGGAAGCCATCGAAGCTGACGCTGACGCCATCGAGATACAACAGGGTATCGGTGGGCGCACCGATCTTTGCAGCAGTCGTCATGCCTTCACCTCGGAAACGACGTCTTCCTCGCTGATGTGCGGGACGGCTGGCAACGGCGGATCGTCCGCCGCCGCCCGCATCCGCACCAGCCCGACGATGCCGCGTGGCAGGAACAGCGTGACGGCGATGAACAGGCCGCCGAGCGCGAACAGCCAGATCTCCGGAAACTGGCCGGTCAGGATGGTCTTGGCCGCGTTGACCAGCACCGCCCCCAGAATCGCGCCATACAGCGTGCCGCGGCCGCCGACGGCGACCCAGATCACGGCCTCGATGGAGTTCTGCGGCGCAAACTCGCCCGGGTTGATGATGCCGACCTGCGGGACATACAGCGCCCCGCCGATGGCCGCCATGACGGCGGAGACAGTCCAGACCACCAGCTTGTAGTGCTCGGGTCGGTAGCCGAGGAAGCGCGTGCGGGATTCCGCATCGCGCACGGCGATCAGGATCTTGCCGAAACGCGACCGGGTGACCCAGCGGGCGGTGAGATAGAGCCCTGACAGAATGGCGGCCGTGATCACCAGCAGCCCGCATCGGGTGGTGTCGGCCTGCAGTGGGAACCCGATGATCTCCTTGAAGTCGGTCAGGCCGTTATTGCCGCCGAACCCCATGTCGTTGCGGAAAAACGCCAGCAGCAGCGCGTAGGTCAGCGCCTGGGTGATGATGGATAGGTAAACCCCCGTGACCCGGCTGCGGAACGCGAGCCACCCGAACACCGCCGCAAGGATCGCCGGAACCACCAGCGCCATCAGGATGGCAAACGGGAAGATGTCGAAACCGAGCCAATACCAGGGCAGCTCCTTGTAGTTCAGGAACACCATGAAGTCCGGCAGCGCGTTGCCGTACTGGCCGCGGGTGCCGATCTGCCGCAGCAGATACATGCCCATCCCGTAGCCACCCAGCGCGAAGAACGCCGCATGACCCAGGCTCAGGATGCCGCCGAAACCCCACACCAGGTCGACGGCCAGCGCGAGGATGGCAAAGGACAGATACTTGCCGACCAGCGAGACGACATAGGTCGGCACATGCACGGCGCTGCCGGGCGCGGTGCCGAGGTTGAGGACCGCGAGCAGCATGGCCCCGCCAAGCACGAGCGTGAGGGTGACGGGAGTCGCGAGCTTCATGCCTCCACCGCCCGGCCCTTGAGCGGAAAAATCCCCCGCGGCTTGCGCTGAATGAACAGGATCAGCAGCACCAGCACCACGATCTTGCCCAGCACCGCCCCGGCCACGGGCTCCAGGAACTTGTTGACCACGCCCAACGTCAGCGCCCCGACCGCGGTGCCCCACAAATTGCCGACGCCCCCGAACACCACCACCATGAAGCTGTCGATGATATAACCCTGCCCCAGGTTGGGGCTGACGTTGTCGATCTGGCTGAGCGCAACCCCGGCCATACCCGCAACACCCGAGCCGAGCCCGAACGTCAGCGCGTCGATCCAAGGCGTGCGGATGCCCATCGCACTCGCCATCCGCCGATTTTGCGTCACGGCGCGCATCCGAAGACCGAGCGACGTGTAGCGCAGCACGGCCATCAGCGAGAATAGCACCACGACGGCGAAGACGATGATGGCGACCCGGTTATACGTCAGCGTCAGCTGTCCGACCTTGCCATAGCCGCTCATCCAGGCCGGCGTGCCGACCTCGCGGTTGGTGGGGCCGAACAGCGAGCGCACCGCCTGCTGCAACACGAGCGACAGCCCGAAGGTGGCAAGCAGCGTTTCGAGCGGACGGCCATACAGAAAGCGGATCAACCCCCGCTCGATCAGCACGCCGATGCCCCCGGAGACCAGGAAGGCCAGCGGGATGGCGATGAACAGGCTGGCGCCGAACAGACCGGGCACGTGGGCCTTGATGACCTCCTGCACCATGAACGTCACGTAGGCGCCGATCATAACCATCTCGCCATGCGCCATGTTGATGACACCCATGACGCCGAACGTGATCGCGAGCCCGGTGGCAGCCAGCAGCAGGACAGATCCGAGGCTGACACCGTAGAAGGCGGCCTGGGCCAGGTTCCAGATCTGCAGCAGGCGGTCGATGCTGGTGACCGCATCTGCCGCGGCGGCGGTGACGGCGGGTGTCTGCGGCGGTAGCGAGGCCAGGATCGCGCGGGCATCGAGGTCGCCGCGCTCGCGGAGCCGGGCGATGGCAGCGAGCCGGTCGGGCTCGGCCGCCTCGGGCCTGGCCAGCAGCGCCGCGGCGCGGGCGTCCTGCATGCTGGCGCGGACGGAGCTGTCCTTTTCCGCGGCGATGGCGCGGTCGAGGGCAGGCAGGGCGGCGGCGTCACGCGACTTGAACACCGCGGCGGCGGCGGCGGCGCGGGTGCCAGGATCGGGCGCGAACAGCTGCAACGCGCCCTGGGCGGCTTCCAGCGCGCGGCGCACGGTGTTGTTGCTGCGCACGGCGCGCAGGCCGGCCGCGTCGGCCACAGGGATGCCGGTGTCGGCGTCGGCATAGGCGTCGCCGTCCTTGATGACGGGCCCGCCGTTGCTGCGCGTGAAAAGCCGCCCGGCGGTCAGCGCATCCAGCAACGGGGCGGCACGGGGGCTGCCGGAGGTGGCAAGCGTCTCGATGCCGCGGCGGACATCGTCGAAGCCGCCGCCGAGTAGGGCGACCCCAGGGGTTTCCGCGTGCGCCGAGGTGGTCAGAAGAAGAAAGACGAGGGCTAGAAGGCGCATCAGTGATCCTTGCCGTTCGACACCCTCACCCCAACCCTCTCCCGCAAGCGGGAGAGGGAGCAGAGGTCGGTTACTTGCTGGCGCCACCGCACTTGCCGGTCTTCACGTTGAAGTTCCCGCAAGACATCGGGCTCCGCCAATCGGCGATCAGGTCGCGCGAACCCTCGAGGTAGGGTGACCACTCCTGGGCCACGATCGTGCCGGGCGTAGACGACACGATGTTGAACTGGCCATTGGCCATGATCTCGCCGATCAGGACCGGCTTCGTGATGTGGTGGTTCGGCATCATGGCCGACAGACCGCCCGACAGGTTCGGGACAGCCACGCCGATCATGGCATCGATCACCTTCGCAGGCTCGAAGCTGCCGGCCTTCTCGACAGCCTTCACCCACATGGCGAACCCGATGACATGAGCTTCCATGGGGTCGTTGGTGACGCGCTTCGGGTTCTTGGTGAACGCCTGCCACTTGGCGATGAACGCCTTGTTGTCGGCGTTGTCGACGCTCATGAAGTAGTTCCAGGCGGCCAGGTGGCCCAGCAACGGCTTCGTGTCGATGCCGGCAAGTTCTTCCTCGCCGACGCTGAAGGCCACCACCGGAATGTCGGTCGCCTTGATGCCCTGGTTGCCGAGCTCCTTGTAAAACGGCACGTTGGCGTCGCCGTTGATGGTAGAGACCACGGCCGTCTTCTTGCCGGCGCTACCGAACTTCTTGATGTCGGCGACGATCGTCTGCCAGTCGCTATGACCGAACGGCGTGTAGTTGGTCAGGATGTCTTCCTGCTTCACGCCCTTGGCCTTCAAATAGGCCTCCAGGATCTTGTTGGTCGTGCGCGGATAGACATAGTCGGTCCCGGCCAGCACCCAGCGCTGCACCTTCTCCTCGGCCATCAGGTAGTCGACGGCCGGGATCGCCTGCTGGTTCGGAGCGGCGCCCGTGTAGAATACGTTCTTGCTGCTCTCCTCGCCCTCATACTGGACGGGATAGAACAGGATGTTGCCGGTTTCCTCGAACACCGGCAGCACGGACTTGCGCGACACCGAGGTCCAGCAGCCGAACACGACGGCAACCTTGTTCACCGTGATCAGCTCGCGGGCCTTCTCGGCGAACAGCGGCCAGTTGCTCGCGGGGTCGACGACGACGGCCTCGAGCTTGCGGCCCAGCACGCCGCCCTTCTTGTTCTGCTCGTCGATCAGCATCAGCATGACGTCCTTCAGCGTGGTCTCGCTGATCGCCATGGTGCCCGACAGGCTGTGCAGGATGCCGATCTTGACCGGCTCCGTCTGTGCGACGGCCGGATTGACCAGGCCGACCGTTGCCCCGACGGCCGCGACCGCGGCAAAGCCCGCGCCCAGTAGCCAGTTGCTAACAGAAACCATGTCTTAACTCTCCCCCATCGTGCCGTGAATTCGGCGTGTGGCGCCAAGGGTGCAACTTGTGTGCCAATCCGCACCGGTTTCCATGCTCTGGAAATCGTGAACAACAGACGCGTTGCCTGAACAACAGGCATCAAGGCCTGCCCTAAACCGATGCGCGTGATGCCGGATTGGGCAGCCTACCGCCGCAATAGCCGACGCAGCTGCAGTTCGATCCCGAAAAGAACGGGACGCGGCTTCCAGACCAGCCAGTGAAGGTCGCGCGACGCCGTGGCCAGGCTGCGCTTGTAACGGGAATCACCGGCCAGGAAGTCATACTCCCGGTCGCCCAGCGCGCGCGCGCGCTGCATGGCAGCGTGATGGCACGACAGGCCCGGCTTCTCGTGCAATCCCGCGCTGTCATAGTCGAAGCCGCTCTGATACGCATGAACCCGTCCATGCGCGCGAAGGTTGAGAAGATACCCGATAACCCGCGCCCCGGCTGCAATGCGCAGCACGTCCACGCTCCCCCCCGGCACGCCACGCGCGACCAACGCGCGATGAAACCGCTGCACGGGCGGCGCAAGAAAGCCGCTTTCGATGGCGCGGCCACCCCAGGTGGCGCGATGCCATGCGACCAACCGATCCAGCCAATCCAGGGCACAGGCTGCCGTCTCGGCCCGCTCCGCTACGATCGGCCCGGCGGCCGCATACGATCGATCCGAACGGCGGAGCTGCGCGCGGGCATTCCGGCTCATAAACTCGAGCGGCGCCTTTGTCGGGTCGAGCGAGGCATACGGCGCCGCACGGGTGTGCAGGCCGACCACGATGCCGCCCGCCGCCCGAACCGCCGCCAACCCGGCATCGCCGATCCCGGACAGCACGACGCGGCCGGCGACAGGCCGGATCGCCGCCAG
>JAYVEG010000208.1:0-3373 GCA_043748985.1 Rhodospirillales bacterium | reverse complement strand
ACAGCACGTCCCGCGGCTGCAGGTTGGTCAATATGGCCGCCAGGTCCCCGGCCCGCTGGATCACCGGGCCAGACGTCGCACGAAACCCGACGCCCAGCTCCCGCGCCACGATCTGCGCCAGCGTCGTCTTGCCCAGGCCCGGCGGGCCGTGCAGCAGCACATGGTCTAGCGCCTCGCCCCGCCCCCGCGCGGCCTGGATGAAGATACCCAGGTTCTCCCGGCTGGCCTTCTGCCCCGTGAACTCCGCCAGCGTCTGCGGCCGCAGCGTGGCCTCGGCGGCGTCTTCGTCGGTGCGCTCGGGGGCGATGGAACGATCGCTCATCGCGACGCCAATTCCTGCAGGCTCTCGCGGATCACCTGGCCCAGCGCCGCCCCCTCACCCAGCCGCGCCAGCACCCGCTCCACCGCCGGCTGCGCCTCGGCCCGCCGATACCCCAGGTTCGCCAGCGCCGACAGCGCATCCGCCTCCGGCCCGGCCGGCAACGGCGCCGAGAACACCGCCCCCACCCCCACAGGCATCGCCCCGGCCTTGTCCCGCAATTCGCTCAGCAGCCGGATCGCCAGCTTCGGCCCCACCCCCGCCGCCCGCGTCAGGCTGCCGCGGTCCCCGGCCGCGATCGCCCGAACCAGGTCCGCCGGGCTCAAGGCCGAGAGCAGGTTGAGCGCCACCTTCGCACCCACCCCCTGCACCGTCAGCAGCAGCCGGAACCAGTCGCGCTCCGCCGGTTCGGCAAAGCCATACAGCGTGATCGCGTCTTCCCGCACCTGCGTTTCCACCAGCAGCCGCGCCACCCCCGGCGGCTGCGGCAACGCCGAGAGCGTCCGTGTGCTGGCCATCACCAGATAGCCCACGCCACCCACATCCACCACGCAGCGGTCCTCCTCCAGCGCCTCCACCAGGCCGCGCAACGACCCGATCACGCCATCACCGTCCCAGCCACGATCCGCAGCCGCGTGCTGCGGTGGTGCGCATGGCAGATCGCGACCGCCAGGGCGTCCGACGCATCCGCCCGCTTCAGCGTGGCGCCGGGCAACAGCCGCCGCACCATCATGCCCACCTGGTCCTTCTGCGCGGCCCCCGTCCCCACCACGGCACGCTTCACCTCCATGGCACCGTATTCGCTGATCGGGATCCCCACCAGCGCCGGCGACAGCAGGCACACGCCGCGCGCATAGCCCAGCTTCAGCGTCGCCGCGCCGTTGCGGTTGACATAGGTCTCCTCGACGGCGGCCTCGTCAGGCCGATGCAACTGGAACAGCATGACAAGAGCATCATGCAACGCCTTGAGCCGACTTGGAACACTCTCCGTACTGTCGGTCGCGATCACCCCATCCGCGACATGCCGCAGCCGGTTCCCCGACACATCGATCACGCCCCAGCCGGTGAACCGCAGGCCGGGGTCGATGCCGATGAGCCGGGCTGGGGTCACGCCGACAACCGCGCCATCACGTCCTCCGGGATGTCGAAATTGGCGTACACGTTCTGGACGTCGTCATTGTCTTCCAGCGCGTCCATCAGCTTCAGCAGGCTGGTAGCCTTGTCCTCGTCCAGCGCGATCGTCGTCGCGGCGCGCCACTCCAGCTTCGCGCTGCCCGGCGCGCCGAACCGGGCCTCCAACGCATCCCGGACCGCAAAGAAGTCCTCGACGGCGCAGGTCACCTCATGCCCCTCCGCGCCGCTCTCCACGTTCTCCGCCCCGCCCTCGATCGCCGCTTCCAGCATCGCATCCGCGCTCGCCACCCCCGCCGCATACTGGATCACGCCCAGCCGCGAGAACATGAAGCTAACGGAATTGCTCTCCCCCATCGCCCCGCCATGCTTGCTGAACGCGCTCCGCACGTCCGACGCCGTCCGGTTCCGGTTGTCCGTCAGCGCCTCGACGATGACGGCCACCCCCGCCGGCCCATAACCCTCGTACCGGACCTCCGCATAATCCTCCCCGCCCGCAGCGCCCGCGGCCTTCTTCACCGCCCGCTCGATCGTGTCCCGCGGCATGTTCGCCTCCCGCGCCGCGGCCATGGCGGAGCGCAGCCGAGGGTTGAACGCCGGGTCCGGCAACCCCTGCCGCGCGGACACCGTGATCTCGCGGATCATCTTGGCGAACTGCCGCGCGCGTTTGGCGTCCTGCGCGCCCTTACGATGCATGATGTTCTTGAACTGGCTATGGCCGGCCATCGGGTTCCCGGTGTCGTTGAAGTGACGCTTTACGTACAGCGCCGCTCCGCGTCCCGTCCACCCTTGCCGACACATGCAAACATCTGGACGAGCGGTCGACTGTATTCTACAGTTTACAAACGGTCGACCTCGTCGCTAGCAGCGTCTTCACAAAGTGGCTGGTATCCCTCCGAGATCGTGAAGGACGTACCCGCATCATCGCTCAGGTAAACCGGCTGTAAGCCGGCAATCCGGGCGATGTCCGACCTGTAGGGGAGGGCCTCAGTGAATTGCAGATCACCTATGGCCCCGGTTACCGCGTCTACTATCAGAAGCGGGGAGAAGTCTTGATCTTGCTGTTGGCCGGTGGCGACAAATCCACCCAGGCAAGAGACATCATCAAAGCCAAAGCCGTTGCGGCGAACTGGGAGTAGGTATCATGGCACCCGTGACGTTCCGACGCTTCGACGCCGCCGAATACCTCGAGACCGAGGCCGATATAGCCCACTTCCTTGACGAAACCGCACGCGACGGAGACGCGGAGGCCATCGCACTGGCGCTCGGCGTCATCGCCCGCGCCCGCAACATGAGCCGTCTGGCACGGGCCACGGGTTTGACCCGGGGCGGCCTCTACAAGGCGTTATCACCAGGCGGAAACCCATCGCTCGATACCGTCGTGAAGGTTGCCAGGGAATTGGGTTTCGTGCTGTCGGTCCGCCCGGTCGACCCGGCCAGCTAAGCTCCGGCCAGCTAAGCTCCGGCCAGCTAAGCTGTCGGCAGCGACTGCGACAAACGCCCACCCTGCCGCACCGGCTCCACCGCCACCGCCAGCCCGGTCGCGTCGTCCGTCACCACGAACAGCCCGCACAGCGTGGCCGCACCATCCGCTGGCGCCAGCCGCTCGCCGGGCATATGCGTCCAGAACCGCGCCGCCGCCGCCTGCTTGCCCATGCCGATCACGCTGTCATAGTCGCCGCACATCCCGGCGTCGCTCTGATACGCCGTGCCGCCCGGCAAGATCGTGTGGTCCGCCGTCGGCACATGCGTATGCGTGCCCACCACCAGGCTCACGCTGCCGTCGAAGCTGTGCGCGAAACTCAGCTTCTCGCTCGTCGCCTCGGCATGGAAGTCGCAGACGATGGCGTTCACGCTGCTGCCCAGCTTGTAGCCCGCCAGCAGCGCCGCCGTCCGCTGGAACGGGCAATCCAGCGCCTCCAT
>JAYVEG010000207.1:0-28337 GCA_043748985.1 Rhodospirillales bacterium | reverse complement strand
TGGATCGCCGGACAATACGTCAACAGCGCGCCAAGACGGACGAAAGCAGCCCGCCTCACGGACCTCCAACCCACCGCGGGCGCGCCGGCAAAGGCGGTGGTTCTCCCGCTGATAATCCTGATCGTCCTGCTGTTCTCGAAAAACGCCTACTCGCAGAGCTTCACCTCGTTCTACACGTTCTTCCTCATTGGACGCTTCGGCGTCTCCGTGCAGACCTCGCAGGTGATGCTTTTCCTGTTCCTCGCGTCGTCCGCCGCCGGCGCCCTCGGCGGCGGCATCCTCGGCGACCGCATCGGCCGCAACCGGGTCCTATGGTTCTCCATCCTCGGCGCCCTGCCGTTCACCCTGATCCTGCCCTTCGCCAACCTGTTCTGGACCGCTGTGCTGACCGTCATCATCAACTTCATCATGTCCAGCTCGTTCGCGGCCATCCTCATCTACGCCATCGAGCTGATGCCCGGCCGCGTCGGCCTCGTCGGCGGCTTCTTCTACGGCCTGTCATTCGGCCTCGGCGGCATGGCAGCCGCCCTCCTGGGCGGCCTCGCCGACCACTACGGGATCGAGACGGTCTACAGCATCTGCTCGTTCCTGCCGGCCATCGGCCTGCTCGCCTGGTTCCTGCCCCGGTCGCGCGACGCCTGACGGCCTTGACGCCCGCCTAGGAGCCCGCAGCCTTCTTTGCCCGCGCCGCAGCCTCCGCCCGGGCGTTCCACAACGCCATGTCGGACTCCTCGGCGAACATCACTCGCACCCCAGTGCCGCCCTGGGCCACCCGGATCTTCCCACCCTTGCCGGCCTTGTGCTCCGCCAGCCAGCCGATGAACTCGGGGTCCTCGCTGCTGCGTCCCTTGAACTCCAGCACCCCGGCGCTCTGTTCCTCTTTCCGGCGCTTAACCATCACTGCAGCCCTCATGACCATCAAGCCGACGTGTCGCTTGTTTGCGCTGTTTACCGGCTAACACGCGGTTCGCCAACTCGTGCCGTGACGAATTCGCTTCAAGATGCAGCAAGAACCGAGCTCATGGTGCCGTGCAGGATCGCATCCCGCTCGGCATCAGGAAGCGCCTCTAGAACGGGAAGTGCAATGGCCCCGCGGGGATCGCCGACCTCAAACGGAAAATCGGTGCCGAACACCACGTTGCCCACACCGACCAGGTCGATCAGGTGCCGCAACAGGGCAGGGTGGGCAACCGCGGTGTCGAACAGGATGTGCTTCAGGTAGCTGGTCGGCGGCCGGCTGATATAGGCATGGCACGCCGGGTTCCGCTCATATAGCGGAGCATTGTACGCCAGATCGAGCCGCCCGATCAGCGACGGCAGCGCCCCGCCGCCATGGGCGAGGATCAGCCGGAAATAAGGATGACGCTCCCAAACCCCGGCAAAGATCAGCCGACCGACAGCAAGCGCCGTCTCGCTGGGCCAGCCGACCGCCTGCAGCATCGTGAAGCTCGTCAACGCCACACGGTCGACACCCGTCGTAGGATGCATGAACACCGGACAGCGGCGCCGCGCGCATTCGGCAAACAACGCCTCGAACGTGCCATCGTCCAGCGGACGTCCGCCCGCCGAGGTCGGCAACGCCACCCCCACCAGCCCGTCCTCGTCCATCGCCCGCCGCACCTCGTCGACAGCGCCTGCCGGGTCGCTCAACGCCGGCACCGCCAGCCCGGCTAAATGCAGCCCCTCCTTCACCACCGCAGCGGTCTGCCGGTTCAACCGGCGCGAGAACTCGCTGTCGGCCGCCCAGCCCGCATGCGCAACCGCCCGCGGCGGCGGCGAAATCAACTGCAGCGCAATCCCACGGCCCGCCAGATCCGCCGACCGCGCCTCGATGTCGAACAACAGCGGGTCCAGGTCGCCATACCCCTGGAAGCCGAATCCCGCCCCACGCGCCTCGATCCCCAGCACGGTCTGCACATGCGGGTCACCCAGGAAGTCGCGATGCAACGCGTGCGCATGGACGTCGATCACTGGCACCGCCTCACGCGAACGGCTTCCGCGGATACCGGATCGGCGCGGCGGCGATCTCCTTCGGGAACACGGGAACGGCGCGCCCGTTCTGCACCTGCGCCACCACCGCCGATGCCGCGATATCCACCCCCCGCTCGTTGAACTTAACCTTGCCGAAGAACGTCTCGAAATCCAGCTTCGACAGCGCATCGCGAACGCGCGCAGGCTCCAGTGTCCCCGCCGCCGTGATCGCCTGCTGCAGCACGATGCCCGAAGCGGTCCCGGACGCACTCAGATAGTTGGCCTCAATGTTGAACATGGCCTTGTAGCCCGCGGCATAGACGGTGCTGTTGGCCACCACTGGCCCCGTGTACGACAGCGACTGCTCCCAGATCGCCACGCCGAACAGGTCCTCCGAAGCGGGCCCCAGCGCCGTGAGAACATCGGGAATCCCGACCGCAAACGCGAAGCCGATCAGCTTCGGGTTCACCTTCAGCGACTGTAGCGTCTTCACCATCAGCACGCTGTCCTGCACATAGCCCGTCAAGATCAACACGTCGGGGTTCACGTCCTTCAACGCGGTCGCCACCGAGGAAAGGTCGGCCGCCGATTTCGGATACTTCGCGTTGTAGACGATCTTCAGCCCCAGACTCTCCGCCTTCTTCACCGCCGCCGTCGCAAACACGTTGGGAAACAGATCGTCCGGCCCGGCGATCGCGATCGTGGTCGGCGGAGTCGGCAGCGTCTTCAGCAGATCGAGCATCGGGTCGAGCGTGCCGCTCGCGATCGGCGCCGGGCAGAAGATATACTTGTAGCCGCGGGTATAAAGGCTGTCGGCGGTGGCCATCGCCGTCAGGGTCGGAACGCGATACTTCTCGCTGATGGAGGCGGTCGCGGTCGCGACCCCCGACGAATACGGCCCGAACATGAAACCGCATTTGTCCTCGGTGATGCACCGCTCCGTCAGCCGCGCCGACACGCCGGGCTCGCTTTCGTCGTCGTAGTAGAACACCTTCACCGGCACTTTCCTGCCGGCCACCTCGATGCCCCCGGCATCGCCCACCAGCTTCTCCCAGTAGACATAGCCGTTCTTCAGCTGGTTGCCCTCGCGTGACAACTTGCCCGTCAGGCTGACGGCCGCCCCGATCCGAACCAGGTCGTCGGCCGCCAGGGCGCCCCCAGGCACGAGGGTCGCGGCGGGCAGCAGCGTCGTGCCCGCAAGAAGCAGGCTGTTGCGGCGAGTGAGCATGGTCGTCCCCTTCAATGAAACCCGAGATAGGCGGTGCGGATGTCGTCACGATGCAGCAGCGCGGCAGACGGCCCTTCGATCACCACGCGGCCGGTGTCCAGCACATAGGCCCGCTGCGCGATCTCCAGCGCCAGCCCCACATCCTGTTCCACCAGCAGGATCGCAAGCCCCCGCGCCTGGTTGACCGTCCGGATCACCGCCGCCAGCCGCTCGACGACAACAGGCGCCAGGCCAAGCGACATCTCGTCGATCAACAGCACCCGCGGCCGGGCCATCAGCGCGCGGCCGATGGCGCACATCTGCTGCTCGCCCCCCGACAGCAACCCGGCAATCCGATGCTGCAACCATGCCAGCTCCGGAAACTGCGCGAAGATGAACGCGATGTCCTCGTCGATCCCCTGCGTATCCGGCCGCGCCCGGCTGCCGAGGTCCAGGTTCTGCCGCACCGTCAGCCCCGCGAACAGCCGCCGCCCCTCGGGCACCATCGCGATCCCGGCCCGCGCCCGCCGGTGCGGCGGCTGCGTGCCGATCGCCGCACCGTCCAGCGCAATGCGCCCCCGGCTCGGCACCAGCCCCGTCAGCGCCCGCAACAGCGTGGTCTTGCCGGCCCCGTTGGCGCCCACCAGTGCCACGATCTCCCCCGGCGCGAGATCCAGATCGAGCGACCACAGCACCCGGCTGTCCCCATAGCTGACCGCCAGCTCACGAACCTCAAGCAAACTCATTCGACAGCCGCCCGGCCAGCCGCAGCAGCCTGGGCGCGCGCAAACCGGCTCCCAAGATACGCCTCTACCACCGCCGGATTGGCCACCACCTCTGCCGCCGGCCCCTGCGCAAGCATCGCTCCGAAATTCAGCACCATCAGCCGGCTGCACAGCGCCAATACCGCGCGCATCACATGCTCGACCACGATGATCGTCAGCCCATCGGCCTGCAACTGCTGGATCAGCGTGATGACGCGCTCGATCTCCGTATGGTTCAGCCCCGCCATGACCTCGTCCAGCAGCAGGATGCGCGGCCGCATCGCCAGCGCGCGCGCAACCTCCAGCCGCTTCCGCTCCGCCAGCGTCAACTGCGGCGGCAGGAACGCAGCCTTCGCCAGCAGCCCGGTGCGATCGAGCGCCGACTCGGCCGCCGCATGCGCGTCGTGCTTCACCGCCGTCCCGAACATCGCGCCCACCAGCACGTTCTCCCGCACGCTCATGTGCGCGAAGGGCTGCACGATCTGGAACGTCCGCGCGATTCCCCGCGTCGCAAGCTTGTGCGGCGGCAGCCCGGTGATCGGCACCCCATCGAGCAGAACGGCCCCCGTGCGCGGCCGATACACCGCGGAGATGGTGTTCAGCAGCGTCGTCTTGCCCGCGCCGTTGGGTCCGATCACCCCGAACACCTCGCCAGGCTGGACGGCAAACGAAAGCCGGTCGAGCGCGCGCACCCCCCCGAAGAACACGCTGACGTCGCGCGCCTCAAGAATCGGCGTCTCGAGGATGGGCTCAGGCATGCCGCGGCCGCAGCCGGCGGAACCCGCGCCGCATCGCATCCGCCAGCCCGTTCGGCGCAGCCAGGCAGACGACGACGATCAGGATACCGAGCACGAGCTGGTGCCCGCGCAGCATGTTGGCCCAGACCAGCGTACTGAGCAGTTCCAGGAAGAACGCCCCGAACACCGGCCCAAACACGGTCCCCATGCCACCCAGGATGAGCATGATGTACGCCCGCACGCCGATCGCCGGGTCGAAGGCGGACCCGGGCTCGATGAACGTGATCCAGTACGCCCACACGCCGCCCGCGAACCCGGTGATCCCGGCGCTGATCGCCCAGGCCGCCGTCTTCGCCCGCCGCGTGTCGATCCCAACCACCCCGGCCGCCCGCTCGCTGTCCCGGATCGCCCGCAGCGCATAGCCCAACCGGGTCCGCAGCAACCACGCGACCAGCGCCGTCGCCAGAACCATCCCGCCCAGCATGGTCCAGTACAGCGCGATATACAGCGGCCCCGGCTCCCACTCGCTCAGCGGCAGCGCCAGCCCTTCGGCCCCCCCGGTGATGCCGCCCAACGCCGGGATGGCCTCGATCATGGCCAGGTTCAGCGCCACGGTCGCGATGGCGAAGTAATGCCCCCGCAGCCGAAGGATCGGCCAGCCAAGAATGCCCGCAACCGCAGCGCACGCCGGCGGCGCCGTAGCCAGCGCCACCGGGAACGGCGCGCCAAGCTGCATCACGACCCCGGTCGTATAGGCGCCGATCCCGAAGAACGCTGCATTCCCAAACGCGTGGTAGCCGGTGATCCCGACGATCACGTTCAGCCCCTGCGTCACGATGGCGAACATGAACACGCTCGTTAGGATGCGCAGCCAATACGCGTTCACCAGCCATGGCCCGGCCGCCAGCAGCACCGTCAGCCCAATCGCGATCCCCAGCGTCGAACGGCTCATGCGTGTTCTCCGAAGAACGCCCGTCCGAACAGCCCCTGCGGTCGCGCCACCAGCACCAGCAGGAACAGGCAGAACGCCACCAGGTCCTGCGTGCTCGGCCCCAGGAAATAAGCCGCCCAGGACTGCGTCAGCCCATACAGGAACCCGGCGACGATGCACCCCTCCACGCTGCCGACCCCGCCCAGCACGGTGATCACGAACGCCGCACCCAGGAAAGTCGTGCCCATCGTCGGCGTCACCGGAAACATCATGCTCGCCAGCGTGCCCGTCGCGCCCGCCAGCGCCGCCGCCACCCCGGCGGTCGTCGCATAAACCCGCAACGGATCGAGCCCCATCAGGCTTGAAACCTCCCGGTCGAGCGCCGTGGCCAGGATCGACTGGCCCACCCGCGTATGCCGCAGCACCGCATACAGCGCGATCCCCAGCGTCACCGACAACCCGGCCGCAATCAGCCGCACCACCGGCACCAACCGCCCCAGCACCTCGATGGACGATTGCGCATAACCGACGTTCACCGCGCGCACGTCGCTCGTGAAGATCAGGCTGAACAGGTCGACGGTCGCAAGGTTAACCCCGAACGAAACCACCAGCGACAGCAGCAGGCTCACCTTCAGGATGCGGTTCAGGATCGCCGCCTGCAAAGCATACCCCAGCGCGAACGTCACCAGCATGGACACCGGGATCGTGGCCAGCGGGTCGATGCCGAACCGCGCATACAACAGCACCGTGACATAGGCGCCGATCATAATGAACGCGGTGTGGGCAAGGTTGATGATGCCCATCACCCCCCACACCATCGAGAACCCGACCGAGGCGATGCCATAGACGCCGCCGAGCAGAAGACCGTTGACGGTGGCCTGAAGAAACACGCGCGGGGGCTCGTTCGGTTGTTTGCGGTGGAACGATGCACGGGACGTGCCAGCAGTGTCGAGGGGTGGCGGTCGCGAGAGTAAGACCGTTGCGCACCCGGCGCGAGCCCTCACCCTGGATCAAGCGATCTCAAACAAGGTCGCTGAGCGCTGCCTCCAGCAGGCGTCGGCTGGGTTCGTAGCGCTGGCTGAACTGCCCGGCGAGCAACGCGGTCTGTCCGAGGCGGCAGGCGTCGATGGTGTCCTGGATGTCCGCAAGCTTCATCTCGATCGCGGCGCGGTTGCCGGACGTGACCAGGCTGCGGACATAGTCAAGATATAGCGCGCACTCGGCCGGCCCGATGCGGCTGAAATCGCGGAAATAGTCGGCGGCGGGCGGCGGCGTCGTCAGCTCGACGATCGCGATCGCCTCGGGCGCGATACCCAGGGCGTCGAGCATCGGCTGGTTGCCGCCGCGGTCCATGAATGCGTCGTGCAGCAGTGCCGCCTCTATCTGGGGCCGGGTCGCCTGCGGATTGCGGAAGATGGTGCGAAGCGCGACGCGCTCGAAATGCTGGGCCCAGGGGCGCCCGACATAGTCGGTGATGCCGGCCTGCTGGGTGGCGACGGCCTGCAGGATGGCGGCATACCAGGGTGCCGTGGGAACGAGGGTCATGCGAGGGTCGCAACGACGCGCGACGCCTGCTGGACGATGCTGCGTTCGGTGGCGAAATCCTCGCCGGGGTGGATGGCGCTGGTCAGGCTGCGGCTGCTGGCCACCGCCTCTGCCTCACGCTGCCAGCGTTCCACGATAGGCCGCGCGCCGGCTTCCCAGCTTTGCAGCCCTTGCGCGACCGTCGGTGCCGCATCCAACGCCTGGGCCAGATGCAGGGCGTTCTGCATGCTGACGCCGGCGCCCTGGCCCAGTGCCGAGGGCATGGCGTGCGCGGCGTCGCCGATCACCGCAAGACGGCCGCGCGACCAGTTCGGCATCGTGGTCGTAGTGTAGCGGTCATGCCGTCCGTGATCGCCGACCCGCGCCAGCGTGGACGCGAGGGCGGGGAAGCTGCGGGCCCACAGGTCGCTGGCAATCGGGACCGCGGCGGCCTCGTCGTCATGCGCGGGCGCGGTCAGGCAGAAGTAGAAAACGTCCGGGCCGCACGGCGTGTACAGGATCCGCAGCGGCCGTTGACGATAGTCGTAGAAGTCGTGGATCGCATCCCATTCCGGCCCCTCCAGCCCGGCCCGATCGAGCAGGATGCGCGTGATGCCGTCCTCGTGCCGCCGCCGGTCGAGCGGAATGCCTGCCTGCTGCGCGATCCCCGCCCGCACGCCGTCGGCGGCGATGACGAGATCTGCCGAGAGCCGGGTGCCGTCGTCGCGCAGCAGTGCGCCGGCCGGGTCGCCGCCGGCGATGGCGGAGCGGGTGGCGATAACCACCCCCGCCTCGATGGCGGTGGTCAGGATGGCGCCATGCAGGCGGGCGCGGGTGGTGGTGAGGACTTGGCCCTCGGTCTCCGTGACCGACGTTCGCCGGCCATCGATATTGATGGTGCGGCACGTCGGCACGAAGGCGGCGGCGGCCACGCGGTCGAAGGCGCCAAGGTCGCGCAGCACGGCCTGGGCGAAGGGATGCACGTAGATGCCGGCGCCATGGCTGCGCGGGCTGTCGTCGCGCTCATGGACGCGAACGGTCCAGCCGCGGCCGACCAGGGCTATGGCGGCGGCAAGCCCCGCAAAGCCGGCACCAGCAATCTCGGCATGACCGTTCACGGTGGGGGACGGGACGGAGTGGGAGTTGGCATGATGAAGCGCACAGTCTGCACCGAAAAGGTCAGGCTTTGAACCGTTTTCTTGGTCTATGGTTTTGCGATGGCCTCCGACATGACCACGCTGCCGGCAGAATTCCAGGACCAGATGGTCGCAATCACTATCGGCCTGCGCATCACGAGCCAGATCCAACTGCTGCTCAGCTTCCCCACCCGGCTGGACGCGGACCGCCTGGCCCGCGCCGCGCGACTGCTGGTCCAGGCGGAGCCGGTCCTGGGCTGCCGATTCGAAGTTTCCGGCGACACACCCCTCTGGCGCCCCCGCAGCGACCCCGACGCCGTGGCGTGGTTCGAGCTACATGAGATCGCAACCCTGGCCGACGCGCCCGCCGCCACGATGCACGAGGATGAGCCGCTGGACGGCCGCAACCTGGTCGTCCGCCTACTGCGCCTACCCACCCACGATGCGGTCTGCATCGGCGTCAGCCACGCCGTGGCCGACGGATCGGCCGCGATGGAATGCGCCTACCAGCTGGCCGCCCTCTACACCGTGCTGGGTACGGACCCGGCCTTCCGCCCCGAGCCGAACACCGCGCCCCGCGACAATTTCGAGTGGCTGCGGAGCTTCCGTCTGCGCCATCACCTCCGCACGCTGGCACGCGACCTCTCTGGCCTGCGGCATCTCCGTGCCCGGCCGATGGGCGTGGTGTCGGATGGCTCGATGCAGGCGTGGATGGGCCTGCCGCGCACTTCGCCCGGCGTGGTCGAACGCCGGATCATGCCGGACCGGCTCGCCGCCATCGACCGCCACGCGACCGCGCACGCGTCCACCCGCCTGGCGGTGCTCGTGGCCGGGCTGGCGCGCGCGTTCGCCGGCTTCACCTGGGCGCCGGACGCCGCCCTGTTCCGCCTGATGCTGCCCAGCAACCTCCGTCGCTTCGCCCCAGGCACACGCCGTCCCGCCATCCGCAATATGTCGATTGTCGCCAGCATGATTTTCGATCCCGCCTGCGCCCAACCCTTTGCCGCCACCCGCCAGGCGGCCACTGCTGCGGCAACCAGCCTGGAACGCGGCATGGCCGGCGCGCTGAACCCAATCGCCATTGCGGTGATGCGCCGCATGTCGTTCCCGGCCAAGCAGCGCCTGCTGGAGGGCGTGGTGCGCAAAAGCCTCGGTCGACCCGCCCCGCCCACCTTCACCAACGTCGGCCGCCTGCACGAGGCCCGTACCCGCTTCGATGGCGTGGCCCCCGACCATGCGGTCATCACCGCCGGCGCGTTCCCGTTGCCGCTGGTGCTGGTCACCGGCCTCGAATACCGCCGCACCCTGACCTTGTCGGTCGGTTTCCAGCAGGACAGCGTCTCGCGGGCGCGGATGCAGAGGTTCCTCGACGCCATCGTGGACGAAATCCCCGCATGATCGGCGCCTGGATCGCTGCGACCCTCGCCTACGTGAAGGACCCCCTGGCCGCGCACCAGCGCCTGCGTGCGCGGCATGGCGATCCGTTCCCGACATTCATGGGCCCGGCCCGCATCACCGTCACCGCCCGGCCGGACGGCATCGCCGCGATCTTCGGCGCCCCGGCCACCACCTTCGCGCCCTCGGCACTGCGACTGGGCGAGCTGGTGGGACAGCAATCCGTGCTCGCCCTCGAAGGCCCGGCCCATACCGCCATCCGGCGCACGCTCAACGCCGTCCTGCTGGAACGCCGCAGCACAGCGTCCGCACCGGTCATCGCCGACATCGCCAGACGGCACATTGCCAGCTCGCCCCGCGACCGGCCCATCGTCGCCCTGCCGCTGCTGGCGCGCATCTCGCTCGAGGTCATCATCCGGGTCGTCATCGGCGTCGGCGACCCGGCGCGGGTCGAGGCCTTCGCACAGGCCTTCGAGTCCCTGACCCGCTCCGCTAGCATGCTGCTGGTCGTGGTGCCGGCGCTCCGCCGCGACCTCGGCCGCTGGAGCCCGGGTGGCCGCTTCAACCGGGCGCGCAGACGCCTGCACGACATGCTGCGGGAGGAGATCGCGGCCGTCCGGGCAGGCGCCGCCGCGGCGACTCGGCCCGACGCGCTGGCCGCCCTGGTGCTGCGCAACAGCACCCCCCAGCTCGATGACGGGGCGATCATCGACAACCTGTTCGCAGTGCTGAACGCCGGGCACATGAGCACGGCGGCGGCCTTGGCGTGGGCGCTGCACTGGACCTGGTCCACCGCCGGCGTGCTGGACACGCTGCGCTCCGAACTGGCGGCCTTCGCGGCGCATGGCGACCCCGAGGACGCGCTGCGTTCGCCCTACCTCGAAGCCATATGCCGCGAGACCCTCCGCATCCGCCCCGTCGCCCCCATGGTCGCGCGCGACCTCGCCCTGCCGCTGGACGTCGCCGGGCAGTGCCTGCGCCCCGGCACGGCCGTCGCCGCCTCGATCGATCTGGCGCACCACGATCCCATGATCTTCCCGGACCCCGAGCGCTTCGATCCTCTGCGCTTCCTCGGCCCGCGCCACACGGCCACCCAGTACCTTCCCTTCGGCGGCGGCCACCGGCGCTGCCTCGGCGCGTGGCTCGCCATGGACGAGATGCGCATCGTGCTCGCCGTGCTCGCCACCGGACCACGCCTGCACCTGGTCAGCCGGACGACCCCGAAACGGCGGTTCAGCGGAGCCTTGCTGATTCCGGCTGGCGGGATCAAGCTTCGCGTGGAAACGGAGGCAGCATGACCCGGACAGAGATTCTGGACGCAATGTGTGAAGCGGCGATGCTCCCCACGGGCAGCATCGAGGGCAACGAGACACTAACCGCGATCGAGGGCTGGGACTCGCTGGCAGGTGTCGACTTCCAGCGCATCGTGGCCGAACGCTGGGATATCGAGATGGACGGCATGCGCGTCAGCGAGGCGCGGTCGGTCGTGGACATGGTGAACCTGCTGGGCGGCGCCGTCACGGCCTGACGCCCTATTCTCCTGGCGCAGGCTCCACAGCCCGGCGCTGCCGCTCGCCCAGCGCCCCCAGCCCGGCCAGCACCGCAGCCACCTCGTCACGCCACGGCTGCTGCATCAACCGGAAGTGGTCGCACCCGACCGCGACCCGGCGGATCGGGGCCGTGAACAGCGCATCCCATCCCAGCAAATAGTCCTCCGACCCCTCGAACTGGCCGCCCATGCCGTCCCTGCATTGGAACAGGATGACCTCCGTCTCCGCGGGCAGCTGCCGCGGCCTGTACGACTGCAGCGCCCGCCCGGTTGCATTCCCCACCCGGTCCAGGGCATCGAGCATCCGCCCGATAAATTCTGTATCGCGTCCCGGCAGCGCGGGATCCTGCAGGTAGGCGATGACCCCTGTGCGGACGGAGGCACCGTCGTGGCCGGCCAACTCCGCCTCATCCAGCGGCGGCAGGCCCCAGCGGTCCCCGAGCCAGCGCGCCGCAAGCCGAAAGATGAATCCCTCTGCGACGGCATCCATGCCCCGCAACGCCGCAGTGCCCGGCGCGGGCGAGTCGAGCAGCACCACGCGGCCCACCTTGTGGCCTTGGGCGTGCAGCTGGCACGCCATCTCGAAGGCGATCGGGCCGCCAGCGGAATACCCGCCGAGCCAGTAGGGACCGGCCGGCTGCGCCGCCAGCAGGGCTGCGACATAGGCCTCGGCCATCGCGGGCACGCTCTCGCGCGGGGTGGCGACACCGTCGATACCCAGGGCCTCGATCCCATAGACCGGGAAGTCCGGGCCCAGAGCCAATGCGAGTGCCACGACCCAGCTGATCTCGCCGGGAGCCCCATGCACCCAAAAGGAAGGTGGCCGGGTGCCGGCGGTCTGGATGGGTACGACGGGGCCGGTCATGGCGGAACCGGTCCGCACCTGCAGCCGGCGCTCCAGCTCCTGTGTCAGCCGGTCAAGCGTGGGATGCTCCCACAGCAGCGTCACGCCGAGCGCGATCCCGAAGGCTTGCTGCACGGCGCGCATGATCGCGGTGCCGAGGACGGACGTCAGCCCATACTCGACGAGGCTGCGGGCCGGATCGATGTCGGCTGCGTCGATGTCGAAGGCGGCGGCCACGATGGCGCGCAGTCGGCCTGCAACCGGCCCGACACCCGCCTGGGTGGCCGACCCGGCGGGCGTGGATGCGGTTGCGGACCCGTCGACCGCGACTATGATCTTGCCGATGCTCTGTCCACTCGCCAGCCAAGCATAGGCGTCGGCCGCCGCCACCAGCGGGAAGATGCGCCCGACCGGCGGGGCGGCGACACGCAAGGCCACCTCCAGCGCGCGTCGGGCCCGGTCCGGCTGCGACAGGATGCGGCCCAGGTTCACGGTGATGAAGCTCTGGTTGTCGATCAGCCGCGACAGGTCCAGCGGGCCGGACGCCTGCAGCCCGGCCAGCGCGATCTCCACATACCGGCCCCCTGGCGCCAGCAGATCGAGCCCCATCTGGATGTCCGCCCCGCCCCTGGTGTTCAGCACGACATCCACGCCACGCTCGCCGACGAGCGCGCGAACCCGTGCCGGCACATCCTCCCGCCCCCGCTCGATCACGCCAGCGACGCCCAGCGCCCGCAGATGCGCGGCCTTGTCCGCCGTTCCCACCACGCCGATCACGCGGGCGCCTCGGGCGATTGCCAACTGCACCGCCGCGAGCCCCACCCCGCCAGCGGCGCTTTGGATCAGCACGGTCTCACCGGCGTCCAGCCCGGCCCGATCGAAGCAATGCTGCGCCGTCAGCACTGCCACTGGGATGGAGGCGGCAAGCGCCGGGTCCATCCCGGGCGGGCGTCGTACAACGCAGGATGCGGCCGCCGTGACGATGGTGGCGTGCGCACCGGTGCCAGTGAGTGCGACCACCTCGTCGCCCGCGGCCAGATCCGTCACGCCGGCGCCCACCGCGAGGACCACTCCCGCCGCCTCCATGCCCGGCACGAACGGATAGGGCGGCAGGTTCGGATACAGGCCCGACACGCACAGCACGTCGGAGAAGTTCAGCGCGAAGGCCTGCACCCCGATCACCACCTCGCCAGCACTCGGCGGCACGACAGGCAGCGCGCGGAACACCAGATCCTCGACCCGCCCCGGCCCCTCGACCATCAACGCCAGCCGGGTCGCGGGCAGCGTGGCGGGGGGGTGGCGGGGCGCCAGCCAGCAGCGGCGGCGCTCGAAGGGGTAGCCGGGCAGGGCGACGGGCATGGGGCGGGCGCCGGGCCATGCCGCGTCCCAATCCACGCTGCCGCCCGATACCCAGTCGGCGTATGGCTCAGGGAGGATCGTGCTGCCTGCGATTACGGCGTCCAACTGCTGCAGCAGGCCGGGCCGATCGGCCGCCGACAGCACGGCCCGGCAGGGCAGCGCCTCGCGCCCGACCTGCAGGGTGTAGGCGATGCCGGTCAGCGGCAGGTCCGTCTCGGTCACGGCGGCGCGCAGGCGGACGGCGATGGAGCGCAACTGCTCCGGCGTTCGGGCCGACAGCGGAAACAGCAACGGGCCGGTCGGATGCTCGGCCACGGGCCGCAAGGCCGGCGCCTCCAACACCACATGCGCGTGCGCGCCCCCCGCACCCGAGGAATTGACCGCCGCATGCCAGGCGCCTGCTGGGGCCGCGTGGGCTGTGGTCTGGACGGCCAATCCGTTGAAGGCGATGCCTGGATTGAGCCGGTCCACCCCAATGGTCGGGGTCAAGGCGCCATGCTCGAACTGCAGCAGCACCTTCGTCAGCTGCGCCATGCCGGACGACGCCTCGCCGTGGCCGATGTTGGGCTTGAGCGAACCAAGCGCGATCGACCCGCCGGCGCCATAGGCGGCCGCCAGTGCCGCGACCTCCACCGGGTCTGCCACCACCGAGCCTGCGGCCTGCGCCTCCACCCACCGCACCGACCCCGGCGCCACCCCGGCCCGTGCGAGCGCGCTGCGGATGACGTCGGCCTGCGTGTTGGGGTTCGGCAGCATATAGGCCGCGGTCCGGCCGCTGCCGCCGATCGCCGAGCCCCGGATGATCCCCAGGATACGGTCCCCATCCCGCTCCGCGTCCGCCAGCGGGCGGAGCAGCACGGCGCCGACCCCCTCGCCCTCTACCATCCCATCCGCCGCAGCATCGAACGCCCGGCAGGCGCCCGTGCGTGACATCAGCCCCATCTGGCTCAACCCGATCTGCCCGCGCGGATGCAGGATCAGGTGCACGCCCCCTGCGATGGCCGCCCCGCAAGCCCCGCTGGCGACACTCTCGCAAGCCAGGTGCAACGCCGTGAGCGATGACGAGCACGCCGTGTCCACCACCAGGCTGGGACCCGCCAGGTCGAAGAAGAACGACGCCCGGTTGGCGATGGACCAGAAGGCGGTTCCGCCCGCGGCCGCGTCGCCGGCGGCCCACGCTTCTGTGGACAGGCGCAGCCAGTCGGTGCTGCTGGCGCCCACGAACAGGCCCACGGGGCCGGCGGCCGAAGCGCGGAGGCGGGCCCGCGTCGTGCCGGCGTTTTCCAGCAGGTGCCACACCGTCTGTAGGAACAGGCGCTCCTGCGGGTCCATCAGGGCGGCCTCTGCGGGGGCGATGCCGAAGAACAAGGGGTCGAAGCAATCGGCACCGTCGAGGAAGCCGCCCCACTTGCCTACGGCCCGGACGGGATCGAGACCGTCGGGGTCCCAGGTTTGCAAGACGTCCCATCGGTCGCGCGGCACCTCGGTGATCGCAGAGCGGCCTTCTCGTAGAAGGCGCCAGAGGGCGGGCACGTCCTCGGCCCCCGGGTAGCGTCCGGCTACGCCGACGATCGCGACCGGATGCTCGTGTCGTAGGGCGGGCTTGACGTTTGTCGGGGTCGGGTTGGGTGGTGACAATGGCGGGGTGCCGTGCCAGCCCTGAAAGACGCCCGATATGGCGCGGCCCAGGGATTCGATCGTCGCATGTTCCAGTAGCAGCGTTCCCGGAAGCGGGCCCAAATCCCGTTCCATGCGCACGCGCAGTTCCTGGGTCACGAGAGAATCGACGCCGTACTGGTCGTAGGGAGTCGCTGGATCGATCGCGTCCGAGGGGAGCTTCAGCACCTCGGCGAAGACCGTGCGCAGATAGTCCCCGACCGCCTGGGCAGGTCGGGAAGCGGGCGACGGCAGGTGCGGCGCAGGGGCACTGGACGGGCCCGGATCGGGGAGGGCGGGCAGCCAGCCGTCGCTGAAGGCCACCATCACGCACTGGCCCGGCGCCGTGCCCTTTGGAACGCCGGGCGCCTGCATGGCGGTGAAACCCTCCTCCCACAGGACGGCCTCCCATCCTGCCAGGTCGAGCGCCGGGCCACCGGGCAGGCGGCGCTCGGCATCCTCGAACGCCCACCATTGCCGTGTGAGGCCAAAGGTGAGGGTTGCGAAATCCGAGGCGGCGGTGACCTCGTTCAGCATCAGCATGCCGCCCCGCTTGAGCAGCGTCTTGGCGTGCCGCACCGCGCGCGCCACGTCCGGCGTGGCGTGCAGCACGTTGGACGCGACCACCAGGTCATAGCTGCCGGCGTCTAACCCCTGCAAACGTGGGTCCCGCGTTATGTCGAGCACCCTGCAGCGGACGAAATCATGGGCGGCAAACCGCTCGCCCGCCGCTGCCATGAACGCTGCGGACACGTCGGTGAAGTCATAGGTGGCCGCCCCGCCGGATGCGGCCAGGGCCTGGACGATGCCAAGGCTTGCCCCGCCCGTCCCGGCCCCGATCTCGAGCACCCGCAGCCGCCGGCCCGCGGCGAGGCGTGCGGCAACCGTGGCCATCTGGGCGTTGAATCGATCGACCAAGGGATTGTCGCGATAGACGCCCTCGACCAGCGCGGAGGACCCGCCGGGAAACAGCACCTCCGACCCGTTGCGCTGTCCCGTCACGACCGCGGCGACGCCGTCCAGCGCCATGTCGAGCAGGGACAGCATTCCTGCGATACCATCGTTCCCGGCTGGGCGCGCCACCTGCTCGGCCGCGCTGCCGGGGATAACGACGCCGTCATCCGTCAGGACCAGCCGGCCCGTCCTCGACAGGATAGAGAGCAAAGCATGGAACATGGGCCTATTCCCCGGCACGATCGGCCGGTGCAACGCGGGCAACGCGTGGCGCCCCGCCGGGAGCAGGCCAGCCTGCCGCAACCGGGTATCCAGGACCGACGCGCCGTAGGCGATGACAGCATCCATCGCCGCCTGGGCGTCGGTCGTTTCGGTCTGCTGCGGGATTCCCCAATCCGCAGGTGGCGGCTGCGTCGGCTCGGCCCGCGTCCAGGCCTGCCCGTAATGGCGTGCGGCATTCTCCAGCTGGTCCGGCAGCAGCTTCACGATCACGGCCTGCCCCAGCCCGGATCGCCCCAGGGCCGCGATGCCCTCGGTGGCGCGAATGGCGGCAACACCCTCGCGGGCCGCGCGGGCGCGGTATTCGTCCGTGGCCACCGCCCCCACGTCGCCCCAGAACCCCCAGTTGATGATACGCACCGCCGCGCCGGTGCGCTCGCCATAGGCCCGGCCCCATGCGTCGATGAAGGTGCACCCGGCGGCATAGTTCGCCTGGCCGCGGTTCAAGGTGAAGCTGTTGGACGACGAGAACACCCACAGCGCCGGTCGCCGGCTGCCCAACGCCAGGTCCAGCGCCGCCGCCGTGCCTGCCTTGGCCGCCAATGCCACGGACAGGAGATCGGGCGTCATCCGCGCCAATGAGCGGTCGGCCAGCGCCAGGGCGGCTTGCACGACGAGGTCGATCGAGCCCCACTCCGCCTCCGTCGCGGCGATGACCGCACCGAGGGCCACGGGGTCGCTGGCGTCCGCCCGCCGGTATCGTGCCTCGCCCCCGAGGCCGGCCAGGGCGGTCCGGATCTCGGCCGTTTCCGCGCGCCGTCCCACCCATACCAGGCGGGCGCCGAAGCGTTCGATCAGCCAGCGGCTGGTGACCACGCCGATCCCGCCCGCGCCGCCTATGATCAGGCAGACTGCCTTATGCGGCACGAGTGGCGCACCGTCGGGCAGCGCCACGTGGGGTTCGAAGCGTTCCAGGCGGCGTTGCAGGCGCCGGCCGCCGCGATAGGCCAGTTCGGCCGGCGCGCCGGGTTCGCCCGCCAGCAGGCGGATATGGGCCGCGTGGTGTTCTGGCGTTTCCTGTTGGGGCAGGTCCACCAGGCTAAGGGTGAGGCCCGGCATCTCGTGCGCCGCCGTACCGGCCAGGCCGAGCAGGCTGGCGAAAGCCGGGACGGTGCTGTCGCCGGACGCGGCGGCCTGGATGCCGCGGGTCACGACCTTGAGCGCCATGCGCGCACCGCCGATGGCCTGCAGGAGGCGCAGCAAGCGTTGCGGGCCGCTGGCAGGGCTGGTGAAGTCCGGTGCGGGACCTGTGGAACCCCAGGCGCAGAACAGGACCTCCTCGACCCCGGCGAGGTCTGCGGCGGAAACATCCGCAAGCAGCCGGATGGGCTGTGGGGCGACGGCGGCGGCGTAGCCCTGTGCCCAGGTGCACTCCTCCGGGCCGTGGACCAGCAGAACCGGTCCGCTGCTGTGGATTGCAGGGGCAGGAATGAGCCGCCAGGTGGGCCGGAGGTGCAGGACCTCGCCCTCTGTCGAACAGCATTGCGAACGGCTACCCACGCCCGGCCCCTCCCTGGAAGGAAGGGCGGAAGAGGTTTGCGGCGGGCCCTCGGCGCGGGACTGGAAGCCCTCGATTGCCAACAGGACGTTTCCGTCATCGTCCATGACCGTGACGTCGCAGCGGAAGCCGGCGTCGGCCGGTTGGACGACGACATGACTCCAGCACACGGCCGGAAGGGGCGCGTGGACGAAGACGGCGTCGGCGCTGGCTGGCAGCATGGGCGGGCCCTCGCCGGCCTGCCCCAGAACGAGTGCTGCTGCGACACGGAGCGCGCCATCCAGCATGGCGGCAGGGTAGGGGTCGGCTCCATCCAGCCGGTCTATGCGGGCCAGTACCTCGTTCGCGCCGGTCCATATGGCGTGGATGGTGCGGTAATTCGCGCCGTAAACGATGCCGGCGCGCGCGAACCCGGCATCCAGGCGCTCGACCGCCACAGCCGTGCCGCAGCGGGCCCGGATGGCCCCGAGCGGCGCCGCCGCTGCCGGTGCGGGCGGGCCGGCAATGGCGGCGGTGATGCACGCCTTGCCGTCGACGCTGATGGTGACGTCGCAGGACTCGCCTCGCGTCACCTGCAATCCCACGGGTCGCACGACCTCGATGGGCCGCAGCCACAACAGGTTCCGGACCGTGAAGCCGCCGTCCCCGGGCCGCAACGCGGTATGGATCAGGCCAAGGGTCGCGGCCGCCGGCAGCAGCCTTCGCCCGCCGACGACATGCCCGGCCAGCATGGGATCGGATGGTCCCAGCCAGATGCCCTCCGGCTGGGCGACCCAGTAGCGGTCGCGCGCGAAGGCGTAGCCCGGCAGCGCGATCAAGCGTGCCGTGGGCACGACCGAAGCCCAGTCGATCCGTTCCCCCGCCACGAAGTGTCGCCCGACGGCAGCCAACGCACCCTCCTGCGGGCCGGTCTCGCCGATCAGCTGGTTGCGCAAGAAGACAAGATCGGCCGCGACGATTGCCGCGCGATGGGCGAAATGGGTGCGTCGCCGGGCCAGCGTGTGAGCAAGGTCCGCAAGGTCCGGCGTGGCGCCGCGGTCCAACCACGCGGCCAGTGCCTGCTTCTGCCGCCCAAGCGCCGCCTCGGTCCGACCGGAGATGACGATCAGCGCGGGTGCTGCCACAGAGATCGCTGTCGGCGCTGCGGATGGTTCGGCCAGAATCATATGGGCGTTGGTGCCGCTGAAGCCGAACGCGCTGATGGCGGCCAGACGCCGACCGCTGGCAGGCGCCGGCCAGGGGCGACGCGCGGTGTTCACCACGAACGGGGAGGCCGCGAAATCGATATGCTCGTTCGCATGCTCGAAATGCAGGCTGGGCGGCAGTGTCAGGTGGCGGAACGCCAGCGCCAGCTTGATCAGCCCGGCGACCCCCGATGCGGCCAGCGTGTGACCCACATTCGTCTTCACGGACCCCAGCGCGCAGTCGCCGCGCCGGGTCGTGCGGGCGGCGAAGGCCTCGGTCAGCGCCGCGACCTCGATCGGGTCGCCCAACTTCGTTCCGGTCCCGTGGGCCTCCACCAGCCCGATCGCATCGACGTCGATGTCGAACCGCGCGTGCACCGCGGTTTCCAGCGCGATCTGCGACACCGCATTGGGGGCGGTGATACTGCTGGTCTTGCCGTCCTGGTTGATGCCGGAGCCGGCGATGACGGCATAGATCCGGTCCCCATCGGCAAGCGCCAGGTCCAGGCGTTTCAGGACGATCACGCCCACGCCCTCGCCGGGCACGAACCCGTCGGCGGCGTTGTCGAACGTGCGGCAACGGCCCCCCAGGGCCAGCATGCCGGCCGCCCCGGTCATCGCGTGCATCTGCGGCGTCAGCATCAGGTTGATGCCGCCTGCCAAAGCCATGCTGCACTCGCCGTCCAGGATGCTCTTCCAGGCCAGATGCGTGGCCACCAGCGACGACGAGCACGCCGTATCGATCGCGATGCACGGCCCCTTCAGGTTCAGCCAATACGCCAGCCGCGCCGTAAGGATGGACGCCGTGTTGCCCAGCAGCGTCTGCCCGGACACGCCCGAGGCGTCCCGCGGCAGCAGCTGGCTGTAATCCCCCTGTCCCACGCCGACGAAGATGCCGCAGGACACCCCGTTCAGCCCCTCCCGCGTCTGCCCGGCGTCTTCCAGCGCATGCCAAGCCGTTTCCAGGAACAGCCGTTGCTGCGGGTCCATCGCCTCCGCGTCCTTCGGCGACAGGTTGAAGAACAACGGGTCGAACCGGTCCACCTCCGCCACATAGCCGCCCCATGTGGTCGCGTCGCTGCCGCCCTCGGACAGCAGCCGGTGGTAGGTGGCGGCGCGCCAGGGTTCCGGTGGCGCGGCGGTGATGCCGTCGCGGCCGGTCTGCAGCATGTCCCAGAACGCTTCCGCGTCGATCGCGCCCGGCATGCGACACGCCAGGCCGACGATCGCCACCTCGATCGGGGCCGGTTGCCGGGCAACAGCTGCGGGCGGTGCCGGTTCAGGTAGCAGCACAGGCCGGGGCAGGGGAGGGATCAGGGCGGACCAGTCGATGGGCTCGCCACGCACCCACAGCGCTGCCAGGGCCGCCAGCCGGCCGTCCTGGAACAGCTCGATGTGCTCGGCCGCCGCGTTCGGATCGGGGGAAAGCTCCTCGGCGTCGCCAACCCAGACCTCGTGGGCCGGTGTCCCGTTCAGCATGGCGGCGGCTTCGGCAAGACGGGCGTCCAGTGAGTCGCCGGGCCGGTGCAGCAGTGCCAGGCGGCAGTGCTTCGGGCGCCGGCCGAGCATCAGCGTTGCCGCCATCGCGGTCGGGTCCGGCTCTGTCAGGGTCCGCACATGGGCCGCCAGCGCAGACACCGTGGCGCCGAGCGCCGCCCGATCGGTCGCAGACAGCACGAACAGCAATGGCCCGTGCGGCGTCCTCAACGGCGCCCCCCGCGGAAGACGGGTCCGTCCGCTGGGTCCTGTCGATGGGCGGGCGAAACGACGGCTGCCATTCGGTCTCCAGCGTATCGCCACCAGAATTCGGCCTGGCAGCGGAAGCTAACGCGTCCAGCCAATAGCTCAAGCGCTATATGCCGGCGGAGGCCGACTGACTGAGACCTTTGGCCGAAACCTTTGGCCGAAACCTTTGGGTTGCCAGCCGGCGCGGATTTCGCCCATCGTCGGCGAATGACCCATCCATTCCATCCGGCACCACATGATCCGTCGTCGGGGACATCATGATCGCCAGCGATCCCTACACGCCCGGGACGGTCGATTGGACCGGCGAGAACCCCGGCATGTATCTGAAGACGGGCACCACCGGTCCCTGGACCTCGTTGATGAGCCTCTTCCGCGTCACCTGGTCGCCGCACGGGATCGGGCATGCGCTGGTGCTGCTGGAAGACCCGGCCGGCACGAACCCGCACGCGAACAATCTGTGCCTGACCGATAACGAGCCCCTGGCCCGCTACTGCATCGACGGCTTCATGCGCCATTTCGCCGCCTTCCGCGACCGCCCGCTGTTGCAGACTCTGCCCTACAAGCCGCTCGACAGCGTGCGCCGCGCCGCCAACACGCCCACCGAATACGCCGAACACGTCAGCGGCGCCGGGCTGGACATCGTCTTGACCTGGGGGCGGCTGGGCACGCCCTATGCGGTGGACATGGCGCCCGACCTCACGGCCACCGGCCAGCACAGGATGTACAGCCTGTTTGTCGACAGCGACGAGGCATGGTGCACCGTGAACGGCCGGCGCCTGCCGGGCCAGGTGGTGCCGCGGCCGGTTGCGGGACGGGACAGCCGCAGCGCCTTCCTGGCCTTCTCCGAAACCTGGGTGCGCCAATGATGGAGCGCCGGTAGTTGGCGCAGATGTTCCATCTCGCCTGGTTCCTGTCGTGCGGCTTCAGCCCGAAGGCCTGGCGCCTCGACTGAGCCGGCGACACGCCCCACACCTGGATGACGCCCGACCCGTTCGTTGACGTCGCCCGCGGCATGGATGGCGCAGTGGCGAAGATGGTGCCACTGGTAGATGGCACCTCGCCCGAGGTGCAGGCCGCCCTGGGGACCATCCTGCACGAGATCATCCACAACGGGCTGAAGACGTTCGAGCGGCCGGTCTGATCTGATTGCGAGCGTGCTTCGATGAACCCAACCCTGCCCACCGGGCCCGCTACTCCGCCGGCCTCGGCAACACTCCTGACGGTCCTGACGATCGGGGTCGCGGTGCTGGTCGCCAACCTCTACTATGCCCAGCCGCTGATCGCCTCGATCGGCGCGGAGCTGGGCATCTCGTCCGGCCTGGCCGGCGCCGTCGTCAGCGTCGCACAGATGGGCTACGGCACCGGGCTGTTCCTTCTCGTTCCGGTCGCCGATCTTGTCGAGAACAAGCGCCTCGTACTCATCCTGATGAGCCTGACCGTCGTCGGCCTGGTCGGCCTGGCGACCTCCAGCAGCACCGTCACCTTCTTCGTCGCGGCCTTCCTGATCGGCGTCTGCGCCACCGCCGCCCAGGTGTTGTTGCCGTTCGTCGCACACCTTGTCCCTGTGGAGCGGCGCGGCCGCGTCGTAGGCAACGTCATGGCCGGTGTGCTCACCGGCATCATGCTCGCCCGGCCGGCCGCCTTGTTCATCGCGGGCAGCTTCGGGTGGCGCGCCGTGTTCTGGTCGTCGGCCTGCCTCGTGCTTATGGTCGCCGTGGTGCTGACGCGCATGATGCCGTCCCATCGCCCGGCCGGCGGCATGCACTACGGACGCATCCTGGTGTCGATGCTGCAGCTGCCGCCGCGCATGCCTGCGCTGTGCTGGCGCTCGGCCTATGCGGCGCTGATGTTCGGCGCATTCAACATGTTCTGGACCGCCGCACCGCTGATGCTCGCGGACCGGTTCGGCCTGAGCCAGCACCAGATCGGCCTCTTCGCGCTGGCCGGCGCAGGCGGGGCGCTGGCGGCGCCGCTGGCCGGCCGCCTGGCCGATCGCGGCTTCGAGAACCGTTCGACAGCCGGCGCCATGGTCGTGCTGGCGCTGTCGTTCCTCGGCACCGGCTGGACAGCCGGCGCCGGGCTGATGGCGCTGCTGATCGTGTTCACGGTGTTGCTGGATGCCTCGGTGCAGACCAACCAGGTCGTCAGCCGCCGGACCGTGTTCGGCACGTCGCCCGCGATCCGCGGCCGGGTCAACGCACTCTATATGACCGCGACCTTTACCGGTGGCGCGCTCGGCTCGCTGACCGGCACCGTCACCTATCATTGGGGCGGGTGGACCGCCACGGCCGGCACCGGTGTTGCGATCGGACTTGTTTGCCTGGCCCTTCTCACCATCGAGTTGCGCGGGCCGGCGATACGGTCGTAGCGGTCGGCCCTGCATCGAAGCCTGGTTCCGACCGCAACCCGTGGCGCCTGCGCGCCGACCCCCTGTTCCAGCGTCTCACCGCCCAGTTCTGGAACAAGATGGCGCCTCCCCGATGAGCCGGCGCGCCGTCACGAGCCTGTATCGATGCCTGCTGCTGGCCGGCATCCTGTCGCTGTGGCAGTTCGCCTCCGGCCGCCTGGTCTCCGCCTTCTTTATCAGCATCCCCAACGCCTCCGCCCTGTTGGCTGCGCTACAGCAGGGCCGCATCGACGGGTTCGCCGCCTCCTCCCCGCTCAGCGACCAGGCGGTGGACGAACAGGACGCGGTAAAGCTGTTCCGCATGTCCGCCGGTGCCATTCACGACCCGGCCACCATCGACGCGGTGCGCGACACCTTCCACGCCGCCCACCACGCCAAGTTCGACAAGGCGCAGTTCGACGAGATCTGGGCCGCCACCCTCCAGGCTTGGCCGAAGACCGTCGCCGTCACCCCCGACAACGCCCGCAAAGTGATCGCCTTCCTGAACGAGTTCGGCAGTGCCGATTTCACCCAGGACCTCGTGCAGACAGGCTTCGACTACAGTATCGCCGCAAAAGCCCGCGGATGTGATGGTTCCCCTCCCTGAAAGGGAGGAGTCAGAGGTGGGTGACGCGACCGCAAGCCGTTGTTCCGAGGTGCAGCGCAACTGGACACCGGGCGAATAGGGCGCGAGGCTGCGGCCACCACAAGGCGGGAGCCCATCATGTCCTACGCGGAAGCGCAGCGGATCGACGTCGATGCGATTCCCATCATCGACCTGGATGGGCTCGACAGCGCAGCTCTCGGCCACGCCATGCTGGCCGCGGCCGAGGATGTCGGCTTCTTCTACATCCGCAACCACGGCATCCCCGCCGGCCTGATCGCAGACGTGCTGCGCGTTGCCGCCGCCTTCTTTGCGGAACCCATGGACCGAAAGCAGGCGGTGGCCGTCGTGGCCGGGCATCGCGGCTTCATCCGCATGGGCGAGGCGAAAATGACCGGCAGCGCCCGCCCGGACCTCAAGGAAAGCTTCGTCTGGGGCCTGGACCAGCCCAGCGACGACGGCATCCCCCCGAACCGCTGGCCCAGCTTCATGCCGGAGATGCGGCCCGTGCTGACCGCCTTCTTCGACGCCGGCAACGCCGTCGGCTGGCGCATGCTCCGCGCCTTCGCCGCCGCCCTCGACACGCCGCCCGACCGCTTCGTCCGCAGCATCGACCGCCCCATCAGCCGAGGCTCCGTCATATACTACCCGCCCCAGGCCCCCGAGATGGGCGAGGAGCAGTTTGGCGTGTCGCCCCACACCGATTACGGCTGCCTGACCCTGCTGCACCAGGACGCGACCGGCGGTTTGCAGGTCCAGGGTCGCGACGGCGCCTGGTTGATGGCCCACCCCATTCCGGGCACCTTCGTCGTCAACGTCGGCGACCTGCTCGCCCGCTGGACCAACGACCGCTTCCGCTCCACCCCGCATCGCGTGGTCAACCGCTCCGGCCGCACGCGCCTGTCGACGGCCATCTTCGTCGACCCCAACCGTGACACCCTGATCGACCCGGTCGTGCGCCCCGGCGAAACCCCCCGCTACGAACCCGTCACCTGCGGCGACTATCTGCGCAGCCGGCTCGACGCCGCCTTCGCCTACCGCAAGACAGCCGGTGGCTGACGCGCCCGGGTGGATCGACACCCACTCCCACTATTACGGCGAGGCCCTCCTCAGCGCCCTCGCCCGGCGCAGCGACGTCCCGCGGGTCGAGGGTGCCGCACCCCGCTTCATGGTGACATCCACCAGCCGCTTTCCCCTGGTCGGCGGCTTCACCAGCCTCGACGCGCGCTTGGACTGGATGCGTGCCCAGGGCATCGCCCACCAGGTCATCACCTTCCCCGGTGCACTCGGCCCCGACATCCTCCCACTCGCCGAATCGCTCCCCCTCGTCCGTGCCATGAACGACGAGCTGTCCGCGGTATGCCGCGCCCACCCGGCCCGCTTCACCGCCCTCGCCGGCCTGCCCCTCGCCGACATAGATGCCGCCCTCGTGGAACTCGATCGTGCCGTCCGCAACCTCGGCCTCCGCGGCGCCATCCTGCCCGGCAACTACTTCCTCAGCGGCACCCTCATGCGCCGCATGGAGCCTGTGCTGGCGGCCGCCAGCGCCCTCGGCGCCCACCTGATGATCCATCCCGGCCACCGCCACGACGAGGACCTCGCGCCAAAACGCTACGACGATCTCGGCATGCATCGCGCCTCCACGCTCGATCTGCACAACGCCATCAGCCACGCGACCGTAACGCTGATCCACGCCAGCCTGGCCGAGCGCTTCCCCGGCGCCACCGTGCAGGTCGTCAACCTCGGCGGCGCGTTCCCGATGCTGGTCGAGCGCATGGACCACATCGTCCAGACACGCGACCCCGCCGCCCCCCGTCCCTCGACCATGCTCGGCCACCTGTGTTTCGACATGGCCTCGCTGGGCCCCCGCGCCCTCGAAATCGGCGTGAAGGTGCTCGGCGCAGACCGCGTGATGTTCGGCACCGACTACCCCATCTTCGACAGCCGCGTCTCGACCGAGGCCGTGGCTGCCGCCGACATCCCCGACCTGGCACGGCATGCCGTGGCATGGGGCAACGCCGCGCGCATACTCGGCATCGCCGCCCCTTCGGCCGTGGCATAGCCGTTGCAAGACCTCCCTCCATGACCGTCGGACACCCCCCCACGCCCGCGCGCGCCTCTCTGCTGCCGGACGTCCTGCTGTTCGCGATGATGGCAACCACACTCGCAGCCATCGTTCTGCATGGCGCCGGGTCGATGGGCTACCACTGGCAGTGGTATCGCGTGCCCGCCTTCTTCGGCCGCACCATCGATGACGAGTTCATTCCCGGCCCCCTGCTTCGTGGCCTGCAGGTCACGGCCGAGATCGTCCTGTGGTCCGTCCCGATCACCCTGTCCGCTGGTCTGGTGACCGCCCTTCTCCGCCTGTCCCCGTCATGGGCCGGCCAGGCCCTCGCAAACGCCTACGTGGAGATCGTCCGCAACATCCCGCTGCTGATCCAGGTCTACGTCTTCTACTTCGTGCTGGGCCCCGTCCTGGGCGTCAGCCGCTTCTGGGTCGGCGTGCTGAGCCTGTCGCTGTTCGAGGCCACCCTCGTCAGCGAGATCATGCGCGGCAGCATCCTGGCCGTGCCCCGCGGCCAATGGGAGGCCGCCCGCGCCCTCGGCCTGCCCGGTGCGCCGAGCCTGCTGCGCGTGGTGCTGCCCCAGGCCCTGCCGCTGATGATCCCGCCCCTCACCGGCGCCTTCGTAAACCTCGTCAAGCATTCCGCCATCCTCAGCGTCATCGCCATCGCCGACCTGGCCACCGAAGGCCGCAACCTGATCTCCGACACCCTGATGAGCTTCGAGGTCTGGCTGACCATCGCCGCGATGTACCTCGCCATCACCATTCCTCTGTCTCTCGCCGCCCAATGGTTGGAGCGACGCCTGGTTCCCGCACGATGACCCCTCACCGGAGGCTCCCATGCTGACACGACGCCTGCTCGCCGCCCTCGTCTGTGCGATCTCCCTGGCCGCACCCGCACCCGCACACGCCGACACCGCCATCGAGACCATGCAGAAGCGTGGCTCCATGGTGGTCGGCATGGCCACCTTTGTCCCCTGGGCCATGCGCAACGAGCAGGGCCAGCTCGTCGGCTTCGAGATCGACGTCGCCACCAAGCTCGCCAAGGACCTCGACCTGAAGCTGGAACTGGTCCCGACCGCCTGGGACGGCATCATCCCCGCCCTCCTGGCCGGCAAGTTCGACGTCATCATCGGCGGCATGACAATCACGACCAAACGCAACCTGACCGTCAACTTCAGCGCCCCGTACGACTACTCCGGCACCGCCCTGGCGGTCGCGAAATCGCTCGAGCCCGGCTTCAAGATGGACATGTTGAACGCCGCCAGAATAACCATCGCCTGCCGCCGCGGCGCGTCGTCATGCACCAGCGCCGCCGACTACTTCCCGAAGGCCACGCTGCGCCAGTTCGACGACGACGCCGCCATGACGCAGGAGCTGCTGAACGGCGGGGTCAACGCCTTCGCCGGCAGCAACCCGCTGCCCACCCGGGTCGCGACCGAAAACCCTGAAAAGGTCTTCGCGCCGCTCAGCCAGGATCAGGAGATGAACCGTCTTCCCTCCGGCATGGCCGTCCGCAAGGGGGATATCGACACCCTGAACATACTGAATAACTGGATCCAGGTGAACACCAAGTTCCTCCAGGCCCGCCGCCACTATTGGTTCGAGACGCAGGACTGGCGGGCCGCCCTCGGCAAGGTGAATTGAGCGCAGCCGCCACCCCGCTCGCGTCGCTCCCGGCGCGTCTGCCGCCCCGCCGCGCGGCGACGATCAGCCTCGCCCGCGTGCTGGACGTGCTGGTGGTCGCCGCCTGCCTGGCCGCGGCCACCTGGTTCGTCGTCCGCGCCAACGCCGTCCTGGGGTATCGGTGGAACTGGTCCATCATCCCCACCTACCTCGTCCGCATCGACCCCGACACCGGCGCCTGGGCCCCCAACCTGCTGCTGAACGGCTTCTTCACCACCATACGCCTCGCCGTCTGGTCCCTGCTGATCGGCACAATCGTCGGCATCCTCTTCGCCGCCATGCGCCTCTCCCGCCGCCCCGTCCTGCGCTGGATCGCCCGCTGCTTCGTCGAGCTGGTGCGAAACGCGCCACCCATCGTGCTTATCTTCGTCCTGTATTTCTTCGTCTCCAGCCAGCTCATGCCCGCCCTCGGCCTCGACCGCATGCTCCGCGCTGCCCCCGTCTTGGTCCAGGCGGTCATCACGGCAGTGCTCGCACCCCCCGAGCGCATCAACGACGTCCTCGCCGGGCTCGCCTGCCTCGGCCTGTTTGCCGGCGCCTACGTCACCGAGATCATGCGCGCCGGCCTCCAATCCGTGCCGTCCACCCAGATCGAGGCCGCCCAGGCCCTCGGCATGCACGGCTGGGCGGTCTTCCGCACCGTGATCCTGCCGCCAGCCATCCGCAACGTGCTGCCTGCACTGGCCGGCCAATTCATCGTCTCCATCAAGGATAGCTCGCTGGTCGCCCTTATCTCCATCCAGGAACTGACCTTCATGACCTCGGAGGTCTCCAGCACCACCCGCCGCTTCTTCGAGGCCTGGCTGTTCACCGCCGCCCTCTATTTCACCCTCTGCTTCGCCTGCTCGCTGCTGTTCCGCGG
>JAYVEG010000206.1:0-3385 GCA_043748985.1 Rhodospirillales bacterium | reverse complement strand
ATGCGCCAGCGTCGCATTGCGAACCAGCGCGCCGATCCGCACGCCGCCATCTTCCATGTGCTCGATCATGTCCAACCCCGGCAGGCGGCTCGTGTCCACCAGGCGCTGTGGCCGCGCGATGCCGCCCTTCATCAGGTCCACGAGGTTCGTGCCGGCAGCCAGATAGGCAGAGCCGGGCTGGGCCGCAGCCGCCACCGCATCGGCAATGCTGGTGGGACGGACATAGTCGAACCGGTTCATGCCGCCTGCTCCGCGATCGCCCCGCGCTGGACCTCCAGCACCGCCTCGGTAATGCCGGCATAGGCCCCGCAGCGGCACAGGTTGCCGCTCATACCCTCGCGCACCCGCTCGGGGTCCGTGCCCGCCTGGCCCTCGCGCATCAATCCGATGGCGCTCATCACTTGACCCGGCGTGCAGAACCCGCACTGGAACCCGTCATGCGCGATGAACGCCGCCTGCACGGGATGAAGCTGGTCGCCCCGCGCCACACCCTCGATCGTCAGAATGTCGGCCCCGTCATGGCTGATCGCCAACGCCAGGCACGAGTTGATCCGCTGCCCGTTCACCAGGACCGTGCAGGCGCCGCACTGCCCGCGGTCGCAGCCCTTCTTCGTCCCGGTCAAATCCAGCCGTTCCCGCAGAAGGTCCAGCAGGGTGACCCGCGGGTCATCCAGCTCGATCAGGCGGCGTTGGCCGTTCACGGTGATTGACAGAGTCATGCATGGCTCCGATCAGCAGTATTGAGATTGGGCATGGGTTGCCAGATACGGAGGCACCCTCCGTTTTACAAGGCCAGATGGATGACATGATCACGACGGCCAAACCCGCCAAACGCACCCGCGCCGACGCGGTCCGCAATCGCGAGCGCGTGCTGGACGCCGCCAAGTTGGTGTTCAACGCCGGCGGAGCCGAGGCCAGCCTTGAGGCCGTCGCCCGCAAGGCCGGCGTTGGCATCGGCACGCTATACCGTCACTTCCCGACCCGCGAATCCCTGTTCGAGGCGGTTTATCGCCGGGAGGTCGAGCAACTGGCCGACCTCGCCGACCGCCTGCAAGCCGAGGCCGAGCCTGTCGACGGCCTCAGCCGCTGGATGCACGCAGCCGTCGACTTCGTGGCGACGAAGAAGGGCATGTCCGCGGCCCTGGCCGTCTCGATCAATGCCTCATCGCCGCTTGTCGCCTTCAGCTCCGAGCGCTTGACGCACACCATCGAGGCTCTTCTGCGCCGCCCCGTGGAAGACGGAGCGCTACGGCCCGACGTCGGCGGGGAGAACCTGCTCCGGGCTCTGGTTGGTTTCTGCTACACGCATGACGGCCATGGCTGGCAGGAAGGCGTGCACCGCCTGATCGACGTTCTGATCGACGGGCTGCGACGACGATAGCCTGTCATCATCCGATCCCGAGGTTCCTCAACCATGCCCATTTCGCGCGAGGCGGGCCGCGGGACACAACCTATCCACCCGCAGCCTGTGAAGCGGCCACGACGCTGAGATCAAGAAAGCTGTGAAGGGATCATTACCCGTCCGGATAAAGATCCCCACACGACCTAGGCCCGCAGCGCCTCAACCTCGCGCAGGGGCACCGGCAAGTACTTCGCATACTCCTTCGGCACCACCTGCCAGAACTGCGGCAGCGCTCGCGGCCAGTCCAGCAGCATCGTCTGTGCGAACCGGCTCTGCGTCTGCTCCCAGTGCCGCTCCACCAGGCCTTGCAGCACGCCCTGCCAATGCGGATGCTCCACGCGCTGCCAGCCCAGCGTCTCCGGGTTCACCCGCCTCTCGAACATGTTCTCGGGGTCATGGACGAAGGCCTGGCCGCCAGTGAAACCGGCGCCGAAATTATCCCCGATCGCGCCCAGGATCACGACCGTGCCACCCGTCATGTACTCGCACGCATTGCTGCCGCAGCCCTCGATGACGGCCGTGGCCCCGCTGTTGCGCACCGCGAACCGCTCGCCTGCCTGGCCCGCCGCGAATAGTTCGCCCGCCGTCGCGCCATACAGGCAGGTGTTGCCGATGATCGTGTTCTCGTGGCTCACCAGCGTCGAACTCGGCGCGAGCCGCACCACGATCTGCGCGCCCGACAAGCCCTTGCCCACGTAGTCGTTCGCCTCGCCCAGCACCTCCAGCTTCAGTCCCTGCACCGCGAACGCGCCCAGCGACTGCCCGGCCGAGCCGCGTAGCCGCACCGTTACGTGCGCCGGCGCCAAGCCGGTCATGCCGTAGGTCCGGGTGATCTTGGACGACAGCTTCGTCCCGATGGCCCGATGCGTGTTTCGCACGGTATACTGAAGTTGCATCTTCTCGCCGCGCTCGAACAGCGGCGCCGCGTCCTTCAGCATCTGCGCGTCCAGCGTCTCCGGCACCTCGTTGCGGCCCTCGAGCGTGCAATACCGCTCATGCCCGCCCGGGTCCGCCTGGGCCAGCAACGGATTGAGATCCAGGTCGTCCAGCAGGTCGGACCCGCGGCTGACCTGCTGCAACAGCTCCGTCCGCCCGATCACATCCACCAGCCGCTTCTTGCCCAGGCTCGCCAGGATGTTCCGCACATCCTCGGCGATGAAGCTGAACAGGTTGATGACCTTTTCCGGCGTGCCCGCGAACTTCTTCCGCAAATCCTCGTCCTGGCTGCACACGCCCACGGGGCAGGTGTTGCTGTGGCACTGGCGGACCATGATGCAGCCCATCGCGACCAGGCTCGCCGTGCCGATACCGAATTCCTCGGCCCCGAGCATGGCGGCGATGACCACGTCGCGGCCCGTCTTAATGCCGCCATCCGTCCGCAGCTTCACACGATGCCGCAGCCGGTTGAGCGTCAGCACCTGGTGCGCCTCGCTCAGCCCCATCTCCCATGGCAGCCCTGCATACTTCACCGACGTCTGCGGGCTGGCACCCGTGCCGCCGCTATGCCCGCTGATCAGGATGGCGTCGGCCTTCGCCTTCGCCACACCGGCCGCGATCGTCCCGATGCCGCTGCGGCTGACCAGCTTCACGCACACCGATGCGTCGGGGTTGATCTGCTTCAGGTCGTAGATGAGCTGCGCCAGATCTTCGATCGAATAGATGTCGTGGTGCGGCGGCGGGCTGATCAGGGTGACACCGGGCGTCGAATGCCGCAGCTTCGCGATCAGCCCTGTCACCTTGAAGCCTGGCAGCTGGCCGCCCTCGCCGGGTTTGGCGCCCTGGGCGACCTTGATCTCGATTTCGCGGCAGGCGTTGAGGTACTCGGCCGTGACGCCGAACCGCCCGCTGGCGATCTGCTTGATGGCGGAGTTGGCGTTGTCGCCGTTCGCCCGTGGCTTGGCCCGTGCCGGGTCCTCGCCGCCCTCGCCGCTGTCGCTGCGCGCGCCGATGCGGTTCATCGCGATCGACAGCGTCTCATGCGCC
>JAYVEG010000205.1:0-11073 GCA_043748985.1 Rhodospirillales bacterium | reverse complement strand
CTGCCGCCACCGTCGCCGGCACATCCCGTGACAGCCCGGCCCCGAACACCGCGTCGATCACGAGATCCGCCCGCCCCACCTCATCCGTCGCGAATGGCACCAGCGGCCCCTGCCACGCCGCCCGCATCACCGCCGCGTCCGACCCCGCCCGCGGCGCCGCGAGTTCCGCAACTGCCACCGGCCATCCCTGGCGCGCCAGCAGCGTCGCCGCCGCCCAGCCATCGCCACCATTATTGCCGGGCCCGCACAGCACGAGCGTCCGGCAGGGCCCGAACCGCCGGGCTGCCCTGGCCACCGCCCGCCCGGCGTTCTGCATCAACACCAGGCCCGGCATGCCCAGCGCCGGCGCCGCCCGGTCGGCAACTCCCATCTCGTCCGGCGTGAACAGCGGTTGGCGCGGCACGGCGCCACGGTGCATTGTCGGATCGTATTGTCTGGATTCGAACATGTCGATCGTGATCACCGTGGCACAACAGAAGGGGGGGGCAGGCAAGACGACGCTCGCCGCTAATCTGGCCGCAGCCCTGGCGCCAGGCAAGCGCGTCGCTGTGCTGGACATTGACCCCCAGCACAGCCTGGCCCGCTGGTATGCCATCCGCATGGGCCGCGCGGTGCCTGCGGCCACCCTTACCTTCAGCGATCTCTCGGGCTGGCGCCTGGCCGCAGAGCTGGACCGCCTCAAGCGCGCGCACGACATCCTCGTCATCGACAGCCCGCCGCAGATCGACAGCGACTCCCGCCGGGCCATCCGCGGCGCCGACCTGGTGCTGATCCCCATCCAGCCGAGCCCGCCGGACCTCTGGGCCGCCGAAGGCACCCTGGCCATCGCGCGTGAGGAGAAGCGGCCCGCGCGCATCGTCCTCAACCGCGTTCCGTCCGCGGGCCGGCTGCGCGAGACGATGGCCGCGGACCTTGCCGCCCTCGGCCTCACGCCTCTGCTCGCCACGCTCGGAAACCGCACCGCCTACGCCCAGGCCTTCGCCGAAGGCCTCGGCGTGACTGAATCCGCTCCTCGCAGCCAAGCCGCGACCGAGTTGCGCGCCCTGGTCGAGGCGGTGCTGGCGGCTGTGGGTTAGGTCGGGCCCTCCGAGCTATACCGCTCCGCGATCAGGCTGAAATCCTCGGCCGTCACCGTCACCAGCGCTTGGGCCACGTCCTCCTGCGCCGAGGCGGTCGCAAGCTGCAGCAACCATTGCAGCCTGACCGCATCCGCCCGGTCCTGCCCAGAACCGGTTTCGGCCTCGATCCGCTCCTGAATATCCTGCAGCGCCAGGTTTGCCGCTGCGGCCACCTTGGTTGCAGTCAACTGGGCATAGGCCATTGGGCGTTCATCTCCGCTTTCCGACGCCATACCTAGACCCGTCGGCGCACGGCGGCGACCCGGCCTGATCACCGGTCCATCCCAGGCTCCATCGGCGTCATCGAAAATGTTCCTTGCTGTGAAGCATCTCATTAACTTCGCCCTGCTAGCCTGACAGGATCCCAGCCGAGCGGCGCCAAAATGGTCATCACACCCGAATACCCCCCGCATCTGTCGGGCTCACTCACCCCGCCCGAGGTCCTGGGCACCGCAGCCCTCACCACCGCCGCGATGAACGGCATGCTGCTGGACGGCCTGCTCGGCGTGATCGACGACACGGTCGCAGACCCCGTGGCCCGCATGTTCGACATGGCGACGGTCTGCATGCTCGCCTCCCGACGCGCCGATGCGCTGGTGCTTCAGGCTCAGGTCCTGCGCAACTGCCCGGTGTTGCGGGTCCGCACTGCAACGGCTGGCGCCACCCCCCTGCGCGTGCTGGCGCTGCTGGCCCCCGGGGACCTGATGGTCAACACGCCGCTCGACTTCATCACCGCCCACCTCGACGTACGGCTCGACTTGCTGTTCCTCCTCCCCGGCCACCCCCTCCCCGCCGCCGTGCCGGACCACGACGTGCTGTTCGTCGCCATCAGCGAGGCCGATCCCACGCTCCTCGCCCGACTCGCGACTTTGCTGACCAACTGGCCCCGCCCCATCGTCAACGACCCGGCCGCCCTGCCGATCCTGGCGCGTGACCGCCTGGCCATGCTGCTGGCAGACCTGCCCGGCGTCTGCATCCCGGCCACCATCGCGATCTCCCGCACCGACATTCTGGCCAAGCCCGATATCGCCTACCCAGTGCTGCTACGCCCCCTGGGCTCGCACGCCGGCCATGGGCTCGAAAAGATCGACGGCGCCCACGCCCTCGCGGCCTATCTCGCCGCCTCCGAAACCGGCAGCTTCTATCTCTCTACCTTCGTCGATTATCGCGCTGCCGACGGCCTGTATCGCAAATATCGCGTCGCCTTCATGGATGGCCGAGCCGAGCTATGCCATATGGCCGCCTCGCCACACTGGATGGTCCACTACCTCAACGCCGGCATGACCGAGCACGCCGACCGCCGCGCCCTGGAGGCCGCCGAGATGGCAGGCTTCGACACCGGCTTTGCCCGCCGGCACCACGCAGCCTTCCAGGCCCTGTTGAAGCGGCTCCCCTTCGACTACTTCTCGATCGATTGCAGCGAGTTGCCGGACGGCCGCCTGCTGATCTTCGAGGCCGATACCGGCGCCATCATCCACCTGATGGAGGATCCCGCCATGTTCCCCTACAAACACGCCCAAATGCGGCGCGTATTCGATGCCTTCGACGCCATGCTCCGCCACCGCGCCGCCCCGCCACCCAGGGCCTTGGCTGCCTGAAGCCCTCTTCCTTGGGTGCGGGCTGGATGAGGGTTCGCGCCGCAGTAACGGACACCGCCATTCACGGCACACCCGCACCCCGAGTGCCGGCGGCTACCGCAGAGGCCGCGTCTCTCGCCACCACGTGAACAACCCGGCCCCCACCAGCACCGCGATCCCCGCCGCCTCCCAAACCCCTGGCACCTCGCCCCATACCGCCCAGCCCAGCGCCAAGGTGTAGATGATCGCACTGTATTCGAAGGGGGCCAGCATACTCGCTTCCCCGTTCCGATATCCTTCCGTCATCAATAGCTGCGCCACCCCCGAGATCAGCCCGATCCCCACGAGCGGCAGCCACAGCCCGACCCGCGGCGTCATCCATACCGGCACCGCCAGCACCGCCGAAAGGGCCGTGCAGAACAGCGCGAACAGCGCGACGATCGTCAGGTTCCGCTCTCCGGCCCGCCCCATGCGCCTGATGCTGATCATGGCCCCCGCCCAGGCCACCACCCCCAGCAGCACAACCCCGGTCGGTCCCAGCGGCAGCCCCGCCGCCCCCGACCAGGGACGCACCACCAGCACCACACCGACGAAACCAGCCCCGATGGCGATCGCCCGCGGCGGCGTTACCCGCTCGTTCAACAACGGCGCGCTCAGCACCGCCAGCACGATCGGCATGGCGAATCCCAGCGCGGTCGCCGCCGCAAACGGCAGATGTCCATAGCCGTAGAAGAACCCGATCATCCCGCACAGCCCCGTCAGCCCCCGCGCCACATGCTCCCAGGGCCGCCGGGTATGCAGCACCGCCCAGCCCCCCTGCCGCATCACGAGCGGCACCAGCAGCAGCAGCGCGAAGGCGTTGCGAAAGAACACCAACTCCAGCACCGGCACCTCTGGCGCCGCGCCCTTCACGCAGGCGGACACCAGCACGAAGGCGAACGACGACCCCAGCACGCATGAAATGGCCCGGCGCCGCTGAACCGCCGTGCCGGGTTCAGGCACCATCCTTCGGCCCGGTGGCGATCACCGCCTCTACCACATCCGGCTCGTCCGGCAGCCGACGGATCGTCGCGCCCATCTTGCGCATGAACGCCAGCATCGGGACATTCTCCGCCAGCACCTGGCCCACGATCGCGGTCATGCCCTGCGCGCCACCCCATTCCACCAGGCGTTCCATCAGCCGCCGGGCCAGGCCGCGGCCCTTCATGGCGGGGTCCACGACGACGGCGAACTCGCCATGGTCGGTGCCGATCTCGCGCACCAGACGCGCCACGCCGACCGTATCGCCCTCCCGCACCGCCACGAACGCCATCTCCCGGTCGTAATCCACCTGGGTCATCCGCGCGATCTGCTCGGGCGGCAGTTCACGCAGCATGTTGAAGAACCGATAGCGGATATCCTCGGGGCTCAGCCGCCGGAACAGCGCCGCATGCGCCTCTGCATCCTCCGGCCGAATGGGGCGGATCAGGAGCGTCTCGCCGCCCATCACGCGCCGTTCCGAAAGCTCCTCCGGATAAGCCGCGATGGCGAACCGCGCCATCTCGCCCACCGGCCGCAGCCCGATCCACGCATCTGCGGCCGAGACGCCCTCCGCGTCCGCGAACAGCGGGTTGATGTCCAGCGCCGCGATCTCCGGATGCTCGATCACCAGCTGGCTTATCCGCACCAACGCATCGGCCACCGCGTCGCTGTCCGCCTCCGGCTGGTCCCGCAACGCCGCCAGCACCCCGGCCGCCCGGGTCCGCCCGATCAGCCCGCGGGCCAGCGCCAGATTCAACGGCGGCAGGTCCACGGCAACATCATCCAACAGGTCGGCCGCCGTGCCCCCCAGCCCGAACCCGATTGCCGGGCCGAAGACCGGGTCGTCCTCCACCGTGATCCGCAGCTCCCGCGCGCGCGCCCCGCCGCCTGCGAACACCTGGCGCTGCACGATGTAACCATCCGGCGCCGGCTCCATCCGGGCAGCATTGCGCTCGACCGTGCCCCGGTCCGGCAAGCCGATGACGATGCCGCCGGGCGCACGCCCGATGGGGCGCACGAACCGGCGGCGCTTCAGCACCACGGGAAAGCCGAGCATCGCCGCAGCATCGGCGGCATCGCCCGCGGTGTGCACGGCGCGCGCCGGGACCACCGGCATGCCATAGGCCGAGAGCACCTCAGCCGCCTCGTCCTGGCTCAGCCCGCAGCGGCCATCCTGGCGCACCCGCACGATCACCCGGCGCACCGCCTCATGGTCGGGCGCCAGGCGCAGCACCCGCCGTGGCGGCAGTTCCGCCGCCGCCGCGCGGGCCCGGCGCTGATCCACCAGCTGTGCGAACGCGCGCACCGCCGACTCGGGCGTCGCGAATACCGGCATCCCTGCATCGGCCAGCGTTCGGCGATGCACCGCGCCTGTCGTCTCCCCCAGCACGCAAGCCAGAACCGGCACCCGCAGGCTCGGCCGTGCCGCCGCCAACGCGGACACCGCTGCTGTGTCGGCCGGGCCGGTCGGCGCCAGGATCGCGACAATGCCGCCGGTTTCCGGCAGTCCAGCCAGCATGGCCACCGCATCGGCCACCCGGGTCGGCCGATCCGCGCCGGTCCACACGATGCCGGCGTCCGCGGGCCCCAGAGGCAGATGCAGCGCCAGCACCGCGCGCGCCACTGCATCCAGCTCCAGCAGCGGCAGGCCAGCGGAGAGCGCCGCGTCGGCGGCCATCTGGGCCGGGCCGATCGCGTTGGTGGCGATGGCCAGCTGCTCCGTTCGCGGCGGCCGCGCGCGGGTCAGGATCTCGGCCGCGCCCAGGAAGTTGGCCAGGCCCGTGACCCTAAGGACACCTGCACGCCGAAGTGCCGCATCGAACACGGCGTCCGACCGCCCGCTCGGGTCCGTCAGTCGCCCACCCGCCCGGATAGCGACCACGGGCCGCAACCGCGCCGCAGCCCGCGCCGCCGCCAGGAACGAGCGCCGGTCGCGGATGGTACGGATGTCCAGCAGGATGGCACCCGTGCCCGGGTCGCGCGACAGCCAGTCCAGCACCAGGCTGAACCCGGTCTGCGCATTGCCGCCCGTGCCCACCACATGGCTGAAGCCCACACCGTTCGGCGCCGCCCAATCCAGCACCGCCCGGCACAGCGCTGCCGACTGCGATACCAGCGCCACCCGGCCCGGCAGCACGGGCACATGGGCCGACGATGCGTTCAGCCCGATCGCCGGAACGATCACCCCGAACGACGCCGGCCCCAGCACCCGGATGCCCGCGGCCCGCGCCGCCTCCGCCAGTCCCGGGGCAGGCGTCGCACACACCGCCGCCATTGTGCCGGCACGTCCCAGCGCTGCCAGGCAGCCTGCAACCTCGTCCGGCGCACACGCCAGGATGGCCAGGTCGAACGGTGCGTCGGGCATCGAGCCGGGCTCGGCCGTCGTCATCACGCCGCTGTAGGCGCCCATATTGGCCGCAATCAGTGCCCCCAGCGGAGTTCCGGCGCCCACGAGCAGCACGGATTTCGGCTTGAATAGCGCCTCGGGGCGGAAACGGGAGGGGCCGGGGCGTAGCACGAAGACTCCTGGGCGGCGGATGCGCATCTTAGACCACGCAGGGCCCGCGGTCACCTTCCACCCGGCGCAGGTGTCGGTGCGCCACAATACCCATTCCTGCGCCGCCGACTGTTTGATACACGGCACTCCATCATGGTGCGCTATCCCGAACACGTTTGGCATGAAGCAGACCCGAGCTGGCCATGGCCCGCTGACCCGGCGCTGGACGACGGGGTCCGCGACCGCCCGGTTCTGGAAACCCTTGCCGCGACCGTCGCGCGCCATGGCAGCGTTGTCGCCCTGGAAGACAGCGAGCACAGACTAACCTTCGACGCGCTGTGGCATGAAATCGCTGTTCTCGTAACGCAGCTGGCAGGCTCCCTCGGTCCCGTCGGCATTCTGCTTCCGCCCGGTCCCGCCTATAGCGTCGCCCTGTTCGCCTGCCTCGCGGCCAACCGGCCGGCCATCCTGCTCGACCCGGCATGGCCCGCATTACGCACGTCCCAGATCCTGGACGGCGCCGGCGTCGCGCTGCTGATCCTGTCGCCCGGCGCGGCGTCGATCGGGAACATACAATCGGTCGTGGTTTGGCCTGAACCCGCTTCGAGCCGCCCGGGCGCAGACCTGCGTCTCCTGCGCCCGCTGCCCGTCGATGCCCCGGCGATCATCCTCTGCACGTCCGGCAGCACGGGCCGGCCCAAGGCGATCGTCCACAGCCAACATACCATGATGGGCAAGGCCTGGGCCCAGATGAACAGCTGCGGCGTGAAGGCGGGCGCCGACCTCTGCCTCAGTCTCGCCCCCCCTGCAACGCTGGGGGGCGCCTTGGCTATGCTGTCCTGCGCCGTTGCCGGCGTCGGCCTTCGCTTCCTGGACCTTCGCCGCGACGGCATTTCAGGCCTGATCGAATCCTTGACCCAGCGACCCGTCACCCTGCTGCGCGCCGCCCCCTCCGCCTTGCGCCTCATCACCGCCCTCCCAGACGCGACCCGCATCCTGCACGGCATGCGAAGCGTAACCTTGGTCAGTGAGCCCGTCCTCCGGGGCGACATCGCCGTCCTGCGCGCATGCATTCCGCCAGACGCCGTCATCTACACCAGTTATGGCTCCACTGAATCCGGCAGCATCGCCTGGTATCCCTCCGCCACTGACACCCACGACCAGTTCCGCGCGCCCGCCGGCCGTCTCACTCCCGGCACCGCGGCCCTCATCCTCGACGAGAACGGCGCCCCCTGCGCGCCTGACGAACCCGGCGAACTCGTGCTCCGCAGCCCCTACAACGCGCTGGGCGAATGGCACGGGGGCGCCTGCCGCCCCGGCCCCTTTGCATCGGACCCCACCGACCCGACCCGGCGCATCCACCACACCGGCGACATCGCCCGCTGCACCGAAGACGGCGTCTACATCATCCTCGGCCGCCAGGACCGAATGCTCAAGCTCAACGGCCAGCGCATCGAACCCGGCGAGATCGAGGCTGCCCTGCGCGCCTGCGACGGTGTCGCCGACGCCGCCGTCGTCTCACCGAACGGTCGGACTCTCCTTGCCTTCGTCGCCCTACATTCCGGCACCACGCCCGACGCAGTCCGTGCCTCCCTGCGGACCCGCCTGCCCGCTTCCATGATCCCCTCTCGCATCATGCCGCTTGACGTCCTTCCCCAGCTCCCCGGCGGCAAGGTCGACCTCGTACGCTTGACCACCCTTGCGAAGAGAGGAATCGCTGCTTGAGGCGCCTGCTTTGAGCCGCGCCAGCGCCGAGTCCGAACGGGCCGTCGCCATCGCCTGGCGCCGCGTGCTGGGCGAGGACCCAGTACCCGGCGTCACCTTTCTGGAAGCGGCCGGAGACTCGCTGCAGTTGCTCACGCTTTTGTTCGCGCTGGAAAGCCGCGTCGGCGGCCGCCTTTCCCTCGAAGCATTTACCGCAGAAACGGACGCCACCGGCATGGCCCAGGCGCTCGACGCTGCCCTGGCCGCCGGTCCGGCCCCTTCTTCAACCGGTGGCATCTTCCTCCTGCCAGGCGCCCGCGGCGACACGCCGGGCCTGGCGGGCGTGCGCGCGGATTGCGCTGGCCGGATCTTGATGGAGATGCTGGCCTATCCCGGGTGGCGCGCTATGGCACAAGGCCGCCTCGGTCTGGAGGATATCGCTGCCACGCTCGAACCCACCCTCGCCGCCGCGGCAGCGCAGGCGCCCGTCACTCTGATCGGCTACTCCCTCGGCGCTCAACTCGCCGGCATCCTGGCCTTCCGACTAGAGGCGGCCGGCCTGGACCTGCATCGCCTGGTCATAATTGACATGCCAACGCCGGCCTGGGCCGGCGACGCCCGTCACGTCTGGTCGCCGCCCTGCTCCCTGCGCGAAGCCTGGTGGGACCTGAACCGCCTCGCCCGCAAAGGCACCCGGGCCGAGCGCGCCGCCCTCGTGCTCGGCCGCCTCAACGGACAACCAGCGCTCCGCCCGATCCTCCGCTTCCTGGCCGGCACCCACCTCATGGACCTTGCGGGCCGCGCGCTCGGCACGCTCGGCTACTGGTCCGGCCATCATCTGGCGCAGGAAATGCGCTTCAACGCGGCCGAAGCCTGGACCCGCGCATGGCATCCACCGCCCCACCCGCTCCGCGCGCCCGTGTTCCTGATCCGCACCGCCGCCCATCGCCCAGACGCCCCGGACGACCTCGGCTGGGCCGCGATAGCCGCCGACATCACCGTAACCCAAGTCCCCGGCGATCACATCTCCATGCTTTCCGCCGCCAACCGCCGAGCGGTTTCAGCCGCCCTGATCACAGCCATGACGTAGGGCGGAGGAAATGCGCGCCGGACCGCCGGATTGCATTCGCCCTACAGATGGATCCGCAGCTTCGCCGCGATCTCGCCAATGATCCCGCGCCGGAACGCCAGCACGCAGATAACGAAGATCACCCCCTGCGTCACCGTCACCCAGGATCCGAACTGCGCCAGGTATTGCTCCAGCGACTGGATCACCGTCGCCCCCAGCACGGGCCCGAAGATCGTCCCCAGCCCGCCCAGCAGCGTCATCAGCACTACGTCGCCCGACATGGCATAGTTCACGTCCGTCAGTGTCGCGATCCCGAACACCAGCGACTTCATGCCGCCCGCGATCCCTGTCACGAAGCACGACAGCACGAACGCGATCAGCTTGTAGTCGTCCGTCCGATAGCCCAACGACGTCGCGCGCGGCTCGTTTTCGCGGATCGCCTTCAGCACCTGCCCGAACGGCGAATGCACCACCCGATGGATTAGCAGGAAGCCCACCACGAACACGGTCGCCACCAGCGCATACATCGTCATGTCCGACCGCAACGAGATGAACCCGAACAGCGTGCCGCGCGGCACCTGCTGGATGCCGTCCTCGCCGCCGGTGAACGGTGCCTGCAGGCAGAAGAAGTAATTCATCTGCGCCAATGCCAGCGTGATCATGGCGAAATAAATGCCCTGTCGCCGGATCGCCAAGGATCCGAAGACCAGCCCAAGCCCGGCCCCCGTGACACCACCCAGCAGGATGGCCAGCGCCGGGTCGAGGCCCCAGACCTTCGCGGTCCAGGCGGTCACATACCCGCCCATTCCGAAATACGCGGCATGCCCGAAGCTCAGCAGCCCCACATACCCGATCAGCAGGTTGAACGCGCACGCGAACAGCGCGAAGCAGAGCACCTTCATCAGGAACACGGGATAGACGCCGGCGAACGGCAAGATCACGATCAGCGCCAGCATAACCAGGAAGGCGATCCCCTGCGCCCCGGTGAATCCCAGGAACCGGAACGGACGCGTCGATGGCGTGGCGGCGCCGGTCACGGAAACGCTCATCACGCGGACTTCCCGAACAGGCCCGCTGGTCGCGCCAGCAGCACGATCACCATCACCACGAAGATCACCGTCGCCGAGGCCTGCGGATAGAACACCTTCGTCAGCCCTTCCACGATCCCCAAGCCGAACCCGGTCACGATGCTGCCCAGGATGCTCCCCATCCCACCGATCACCACGACTGCGAAGACAGTGATGATGAAGTTGGACCCCATGTTCGGGTTCACCGAATAGATCGGCGCAGCGAGCACACCCGCGAACGCCGCCAGGGCGACGCCGCCGGCATAGGTCAGGCTGATCATCCGCGGTACATTCACGCCGAAGGCCTGCACAAGGCCGGGGTTCTCGGTTGCCGCCCGCAGACGCGAACCCAGCGACGTCTTCTCGATGATCAGCCAGGTTCCCAGGCACACGATGACGGCGGCCACGACGACCCAGCCACGATAATTCGGCATGAACATGAACCCGAGGTCGGTCGCGCCCTGGAGCTGGCTGGGAATGCGGTATGGCATGCCAGAGGAGCCGAAGGCGTTGCGGGCGAGGCCCTCGAAGATCAGCGCGAGGCCGAAGGTCAGCAGCAAGCCGTAGAGATGGTCCAGTTTGTACAGCCGGCTGATGATTGTCTTCTCGAGCAGCAGCCCGAATGCGCCCACGATCAGCGGCGCGATGATCAGCGCCGGCCAGTAGCCCAGGGTCATCCAGTCCGGGACCGAGAGGCCAGGCGAGATCATGCCGAGCCAGGTGTTCGGTGTCAGCAGCATCCAGGCGACGAACGCGCCCAGCATGAACACAGCGCCATGCGCGAAGTTGATGATGTTCAGCATGCCGAAGATGATCGCCAGCCCCAACGACAACAGCGCATAGAACGCCCCATTGATCAGACCCAGCAACAACTGCCCGAACAACAGCGGACCCGGCACGCCGAACACCATGAACATGATTAGGCCTTCACCAACGGGCAACCACCGGCGGCCAGCGGCTTCCATGCCGCGTCCGACGGCGTCTCCACCACCATCTTGTAGTAGTCCCAGGGATACTTGCT
>JAYVEG010000204.1:0-28526 GCA_043748985.1 Rhodospirillales bacterium | reverse complement strand
AAGGCGTCGGCAGCCTCCAAACCCGGGTGCACGGCGACTTCCACCTGGGCCAGGTGCTCGTGGTGCAAGGCGACGCCTTCCTTATCGACTTCGAGGGCGAACCGGCGCGGACCATGGAGCAGCGACGCGCGAAATCCTGTCCCATGCGCGACGTGGCGGGCCTGCTGCGTTCCTTCGACTACGCCGCAGCGGCAGCCGCACCGGGCCGGGCTGCGACGTCGGAACAGGCAGGACAGCGCCGCGGCGAGCTGCTTATGCAGTTCAAGACCCGCGCCGGCGCCGTGTTTTTAGAGGCCTATCGGACGGTCCTGCATGCGGCACCGACCCCATGGGTTCCTGAAGCGGCGGAGCAAGCGATGCTCGACCTGTTCCTGCTGGAGAAGGCAGCCTACGAAATCCGCTACGAGGTCGCGAACCGCCCCGCCTGGCTCCACATCCCGCTGGAGGGTTTCTCCGAGATCGCACAACGGCTGATCGGGAAAAACGCATGACGGAATACTGGGCGCTCGACGCCGTCGCGCAGGGCCGCCACGGCGATCCCTTCTCCGTACTGGGACCGCATGACGGCGCGGTTTGCGTACTGGCGCCCGGCGCCGACTCAGTCGAAGCCATCGGCCCGGATGGCGCCATCCTCGGCGAACTCCACCGCGTGCATGACCATGGCATGTTCCAGGGCGCCGTGCAGCCCGGCCCCTACCGGCTACGCGTGCACACCCATGGCATCGCCTATGAGGCAGAGGACCCCTTTCGCTTCGGTCCCACCCTCGGCGCCTTCGACCTGCATCTGATCAGTGAAGGCCGCCACAACGACCTCGCTCTTACGCTGGGTGCGCACGAAGCGATCTACGACGGCGTCGAGGGAGTCCGCTTCGCGGTATGGGCGCCGAATGCACGCCGGGTCTCGGTCGTGGGCGACTTCAACTTCTGGGACGCCCGCCGCCATCCCATGCGCCGCCATGACCCGGCCGGGGTCTGGGAAATGTTCATCCCCGGCGTCAAGCCCGGCGCCATCTACAAGTTCGACCTGCTCGGCCCCGACTGGTCCCCTCTCCCGCAAAAAGCCGACCCGTTGGCACGCGCCGCGGAGCTGCCCCCCAAGACCGGCTCGATCGTCGTCTCCGCCATACCCTACAAATGGACCGACGCAGCCTGGATGGAAAAGCGCGCTGCGGCCCAGATGCCAGACGCACCCATCTCCGCCTACGAGGTCCACGCCGCCTCCTGGTTGCCATTCGCAGAAGGCGGCGCGCCCGGATGGGCCGAACTTGCCGACCGCCTTGTCCCCTACTGCGCCGGAATGGGCTTCACCCATCTCGAACTTCTCCCTGTCATGGAGCACCCCTTCGGCGGCTCCTGGGGCTACCAGCCGCTCGGCCAGTTCGCGCCCAGCTCACGCCTCGGCCCACCCGAAGCCTTCAAGGCCTTCGTCGACCGCTGCCATGCGATGGGCGTCGGGGTCCTGCTGGACTGGGTCCCCGCACACTTCCCGACCGACGCGCACGGCCTCGCCCGCTTTGACGGCACGCCCCTCTACGAACATGGCGACCCCCGGGAAGGCTTCCACCGCGACTGGAACACCTACATCTACAACCTCGGCCGCAATGAGGTCCGCGGTTTCATGATCGCATCCGGCCTCTGGTGGCTTAGCGAGTACCACGTCGACGGCCTTCGCGTGGATGCCGTCGCCTCGATGCTCTACCGCGACTACAGCCGCGACGCCGGCGAATGGGTCCCGAACAAATACGGCGGCCGCGAGAACCTCGAGAACGTGGCCTTCCTCCAGGACCTCAGCCGCGCCGTGCAAACCCGAGCCCCCGGCGCCATCCTCATCGCCGAGGAAAGCACCGCCTAGCCCGGCGTGACGCAACCGGCCGATCAGGGCGGCCTCGGCTTCCACTACAAGTGGAACATGGGCTGGATGCACGACACGCTGCATTACATGGAAGAGGCGCCGATCAACCGCCGCTGGCACCATGGCGAGATCACCTTCGGCCTCGTCTATGCCTTCAGCGAGAAGTTCATGCTGCCGTTGAGCCACGACGAGGTCGTCTACGGCAAGGGATCGCTGATCCGGAAGATGCCGGGCGACACATGGCAGAAATTCGCCAACCTTCGCGCCTATTTCGGCTTCATGTGGACCTACCCCGGCAAAAAGCTCCTGTTCATGGGTGGCGAGTTCGCGCAGGACCGCGAGTGGAACCACGATACCGGACTTGATTGGCAGCTGCTGGACGTGCCCGAAAATGCCGGCGTGCAGCGTTTGCTGCGCGACTTGAACGGCGCATACCGCCGCCTGCCGGCGCTCCATGCCGGGGATTGCGACCCGCAGGGCTTCCGCTGGGTAGTGGTCGATGACGCCGACCAGTCGGTCTTCGCATGGCTCAGGCTACCGCGAGGTGGCGGTGCACCGGCGCTCGTGGTGTGCAACATGACCCCTGTGCCGCGCCACGGCTACCGCGTCGGCGTGCCGCAGGCCGGCGGCTGGCTCGAGGCGATTAACACCGATGCCGGCATATACGGCGGCTCGGACCTCGGCAACAGCGGTCGCGCCATGGCCGAGGCGGTCGGCGCTCATGGTCTGCCGGCATCCATCAGCCTCGTCCTTCCTCCACTCTCGACCCTGGTGCTGATCCCCGAATGAGCCATTTCCACCATGCTCTCCCGTTCGGCGCCGAGTTGCAGCCGGACGGCATCACCCGCTTCCGCCTGTGGGCGCCCTCCGCCGAGACGGTCCGGTTGAAGCTGCCCACGCGGGTGGTGCCCATGGATGCGACGGCCGATGGCTGGCATGAGGCGGCGGTGCCTGCACCGGAGGGCACGGCCTACCAGTTCATCTTGCCCGACGGCCTCAGCGTGCCCGACCCGGCCTCCCGCCGCCAGTTCGAGGACGTGCACGGGGCCAGCGAAGTCGTCGACCCCGGTCGGTTCTCCTGGGCCCATCCGGAATGGGCGGGACGGCCCTGGAACGAGGCGGTGATCTACGAGTGCCACGCCGGCTTGATGAATGGGTTCCGCGGCATCCAGGACCGGTTGCCGACACTGCAGCGCCTGGGCTTCACCGTCATCGAACTGATGCCGATTGCGGAAGTGCCCGGCGACCGGAACTGGGGCTATGATGGCGTGCTTCCGTACGCGCCCTCTCGCGCGCTCGGCTCACCCGACGATCTGAAAGCCATGATCGATGCCGCGCACGGGCTTGGCCTGATGGTGATGCTGGATGTCGTCTATAACCATTTCGGCCCCGACGGAGCCTATATCCACGCCTACGCCAAGCCGTTCTTCCGCGAGGACATCAAAACCCCATGGGGCGCCGCGATCGACTTCCGCCGGTCGGAGGTGCGGGACTACTTCCAGCAGAACGCGCTGTTCTGGCTGAACGAGTATCGCTTCGACGGCCTGCGGTTCGATGCCGTCCACGCCATCAGCGAGGAAGCCTTCCTCGTCGATATGGCAGGCGCCATCCGGGCCGGCACGCCCGGGCGGCACGTGCATCTGGTTCTGGAACACGAGAACAACCGCGCCGCCTTGTTGCGGACCGATGACGAGCCGCTGTTCGACGCACAATGGGCGGACGACATGCACCATGCGCTGCATGTGCTGCTGACCGGCGAGAGCGAGGGCTACTACGAGGACTTCCAGAACGCGACCGAACATCTGGCCCGCATCCTGCGCGACGGCTTTGCCTATCAGGGCGACGTGTCGCCGCATCTCGGCCGCCCCCGCGGCGAACCCAGCGGACATCTGCCGCCGACCGCCTTCGTCATCTGCCTGCAGAACCACGACCAGATCGGCAACCGCGCCATGGGCGAGCGTCTCGCAGCCCTGGCAACCCCCGAGGCGCTGCGGGCCGCAACCGTTCTGCTGCTGCTCTCGCCGTTCATCCCGTTGATGTTCATGGGCGAGGAGCATGCCAGCACCACGCCGTTCCTCTTCTTCACCAGCCACAACGACGAGCTGGCCGAGCTGATCCGCCAGGGCCGGCGCAGCGAGTTCAAGGCCTTCGCAGCCTTCCAGGATGAGAGCAAGCGGGCGCAGATCCCCGACCCGAATGCCCGGGCCACCTACGAGGCGTCCCGGCCAGAGGCGACCGACCCCGACCATGCCGCATGGATCACGACGTTGCTGCAACTGCGGGTGGCTCATGTCACGCCGGGCATTCCCGGCTGCAAAAGCGCAGGCGTCACCGTGCTTGGCCACGGCGCGGTACAGGCGACCTGGACGCTGGGAACGGGGCAGCTGCTGACCATCCTGCTGAACCTGGGAACCGAACCGATCGACGCCCAGCCCGCCGCACGGGAGATGCTCTACGCAACCCCCGGCGCCACGCCGGCCCACCTGCCGGCCTCGAGTGCGGTGGTCATGCTGGGATGAGCGAACTGCTCCGGGCCTTGGCACAGGCGGCCGGCATAGCGCCGCGCTGGCAGGATTATCGCAGCGAGTGGCACGAAGTCGGCGACGATACCCTTCGCTCGGTTCTGGCGGCCTTGGGCCTCCCCGCTGACACGCCGGCCGACATCGCCGACAGCCAGGCGACGCTGGCACGCCGCGCGGCCACCCTCCCGCCGCTCGTGACGGCAACCATCGGCCAGCCCACGCGCTTGCCGATCGCCGGCAGATTTTCGCTGATGCTCGAAAGCGGCCACCGCATCGAGGGCGATGCCCCAGACGGTTGGCTGCCGGCATTCGACGAAGCCGGCTACCACCGCCTCGATATCGCAGGCCAGCTTGCAACCTTGGCTGTGGCGCCTGTGCGCGGCTACACGGTTCAGGATGCGGCGCCGGGAACCCGCCCCTGGGCGCTGGCGGTGCAGCTCTACGCGCTCCGCCGGCCCGGCGACGGAGGTCTCGGTGACTTCCGCGCCCTCGAACACCTCGTCGGCCCCGCCGCCCGCCTCGGCTGCGCAGGCATCGCCATCAGCCCAGCCCACGCCCAGTTCTCCGCCGATCCCGAACGCTTCAGCCCCTATTCCCCATCCAGCCGCATCCAGCTCAACGTGCTCCACGCCGGCCTCGACCTGCCGGAAAACAAGTGGGTCGAGGCCGCCGATTTCGTCGACTGGCCCACCGCCGGCCGGCTCCGCCTGGCCGCCATGCGCCAGGCCTTCCGGGACGCAACGCCCGAGCTGCTGGCACAGCTGACCCTGTTCCGCGCCGAAGAGGGTGAGGCCCTGCAGAACCATGCGACGTTCGAGGCGCTGCACGCACTCCAGTTCGCCCACGGCAACTGGCACTGGCGCGATTGGCCGGCCGAGCTGCAGGACCCCTCGAACCCAGTCGTGCTCCGCTTTGCAGAAACCCATGCCGAAGAAGTGGCGCTGCATGCGTTCATGCAGTTCCTCGCCGACCGCAGCCTGCGCGCCGCTCAGTCCGCTTCACGCACCGCCGGAATGCCCATCGGCCTGATCGCCGACCTGGCCGTCGGCGCCGACTCCGGCGGCAGCCACTGCTGGAGCCGCCAGGCAGAGATCCTCCAGGGCATGAGTATCGGTGCGCCGCCTGACCTGTTGAGCGCCAACGGCCAGGATTGGGGCCTCGCCGCCTTCTCCCCGACCGGCCTGCGCGAAAACGGCTTCCGGGCCTTCATCGAGATGCTGCGCTTCGCGATGCGTAATGCCGGCGGGGTCCGCATCGACCACGCATTGGGCCTGGCCCGGCTATGGGTCGTCCCGCACGGCAAGCTGTCGAGCGAGGGCGCCTATATCGCTTTCCCACTGGAGGACATGCTCCGGCTGATCGCGCTGGAATCCGCCCGGAACCGCGCCATCGTGCTGGGCGAGGATCTCGGCACCATCCCGGACGGCTTCCAGGAACGTCTGGCGACCATGGGCATGTTGGGTATGCGCGTCCTGTGGTTCGAGAAGCGGCACGGCCTCTTCCTCGACCCGCGTGGCTGGAGCAAGGCGGCCACGGCCATGACCAGCACGCACGACCTGGCGACGGTGGCCGGCTGGTGGTCCGGACGCGACCTCGAATGGCGCGGAGGCATGGGCGTATCCGGCGGCCCGGACCGCCACGCAGCGGAGGAGGCGGAGCGCATCACCGACCGCGAGGCGCTCTGGGCCGCTTTCAAATACAGCGGCGCCGCCCAGGGCCCAACCCCAGCCCTGGACGCGACCGATGACGTCGCAGACGCCGCGATCCGACACCTGGCGACGGCCGCCTGCGACCTAATGATCCTGCCGATCGAGGATGTGCTCGGCCTGCGTGAGCAGCCCAACCTGCCGGGCACCATGGACGGGCATCCCAACTGGCGGCGCCGTCTGCCAGGACCATCCGCAAACCTTCTGGCCGATCCGCACGTTGCTTCAAGGCTCCACGCGCTGAACAAGGCTTCCACTCCGCATGAAACAACTTTCGGCGACGGCACGGCTTCAGTTCCATAAGGACTTCACACTCGACGACGCGACGGCGCTGGTTCCTTACTTCGACAAGCTCGGCATCAGCCACCTCTATGCGTCGCCGCTCCTGAAGGCCCGCGCCGGCTCGATGCATGGCTACGACATCGTCGATCACAACGCGATCAACCCGGAACTGGGCGGCGAATCCGCGCTGCAGCGCCTCGTGGCAGCGCTGCGGGCCCGGCAGATGGGCCTCATCCTCGACATCGTGCCCAACCATATGGGCGTCGGCGGCAACGACAACGCCTGGTGGATGGATGTGCTGGAATGGGGCCGCGCCAGCCCGTACGCCGAATATTTCGACATCGACTGGGACCCGCCGGACGCGACCCTGCGCGGCCGGCTGCTGGCCCCGTTCCTGGGCAGCCCCTATGGCACCTGCCTCGACAACGGCGAGTTGGTGCTGCGCTTCGACGACCACACAGGCCGGCTGTTCGTCGCCTACCATGACCATCACTTCCCGATCGGCCCGCGCGACTACGCCGCCGTGCTGCTGACCACAGGAGGCGCCTTGGAAGCGCCGGCCCGGCAATTCGCCGAACTCGGCGCCGGCGGTCGCGCCGACGTCCGCGCCGCAGCGAAGGCCGCGCGCGAGGAACTGCTGCAACCCCAATACGCCGCCGCCCTGGCCGAAACCCTGGCCGCCTACGACACGAAGACGCTCCAAGGCCGGGAGCTGCTCCACCGCCTGCTGGAGCGCCAGGCCTATCGGCTGTCCTGGTGGCGCGCCGCGACGGACGAGATCAACTGGCGCCGCTTCTTCGACGTCAACGGCCTGGCAGGGGTCCGCGTCGAGCTGCCGGAGGTGTTCGAGGATACCCACCGCACGGTATTCCGCCTCTATGAGGAAGGCTTGATCGACGGCGTCCGCATCGACCACGTCGACGGTCTGGCAAGCCCCCGCGACTACTGCCGAAAGCTCCGCCGCCGCCTGGACGCCCTGACCGAAAAGCGCCCCCATGGACTGCGTGACCAACCGGCAATCCTCTGGATCGAGAAGATCCTGTTCGTCCACGAACGGCTCGCCGCCGACTGGCTGACCGACGGCACAACCGGTTACGACTTCATGAACGACGTCGGCGCCGTCCTCCATGACCCCTCAGGCGAAGCCCCCCTCACCGCGATGTGGACCGAAATCACCGGCCGGCCCGCCGATTTCGAGCAAGAGGCCCAGGCCGCAAGGCGCCAGATCCTGCGCGAAAGCCTGAGCAGCGAGCTGTTCAACACCGCCGTCGCCCTGCACCGCCTGGCCCGCCGCGACCTCGCAACGCGAGACTTCACCCTCTCCGGCATCCGCGGCGTGCTCACGGAACTGCTGGTCCACTTCCACACCTACCGCATCTACGCGAGCCCCGCCGGCATCTCCGAGCCCGACCGCCGCGCGATGGACTGGGCCATGGCCGGCGCCCGCCGCACCGTGCGCACCGCCGACCGCGAATTGTTGGAACTCGTCGCCAAATGGATCACCGGCGAAGGCTTGCGAGAAACCGCAGGCACCCGACGGCAGGAGTGGAAGCGCGCCATGGTCCGGTTCCAGCAACTCTCCGCACCCACGGCTGCAAAGTCGGTCGAGGACACCGCCTTCTATCGGTATGGCCGCCTCCTCTCGCGCAACGAGGTCGGCAGCGAACCCAGCCAGTTCGCCCTCTCCCCACAGGCATTCCACACCGCGAACAAGGAACGGCAGAAGCGCTTCCCCATGGCGCTCCTCGCAACCGCGACGCACGACCACAAGCGCGGCGAGGACACCCGCATGCGCCTGTCCGTCTTCAGCGGGATGACCGAGGCCTGGGCCGCCGCCTGCCAGCGCTGGATGCGGCTGAATGCCCCGCTCCGCCGCGACTTCGGTGGCCCGGCGCCCGACGCAGCCGACGAGTTGATGCTCTATCAGATGCTGGTCGCCGCCTGGCCCATCGGCCTCGCCGCAGACGACGCCGCAGGCCTGGAAGCCTACCGCGACCGGATCTCCGCCTGGCTGCAGAAGGCACTCCGCGAGGCCAAGCGGCATTCCGGCTGGGTGTCGCCCAACGAGGATTACGAGGGCGCAACCCAAGGCCTCCTGGGGGCCTCGCTGGACCCGGCGCGCCCAGTGGCAGCGGAGATCGCCTCGCTCGCCGCGTATATCGGCCCGTTCGGAGCCATCAACGGCCTGTCGCAGGCAGTCCTGCGCATGACCGCGCCTGGCATCCCGGACCTGTATCAGGGAACCGAATTCTGGGACCTCTCGCTGGTCGATCCGGATAACCGCCGCCCCGTGGACTACGACGCCCGCCGCACTGCGCTGGACGCGAATTCCCCACCCGGCACGTTGCTGGCCCACTGGCAGGACGGACTCGTGAAGCAGGCCGTGGTCCACCGCGTGCTGGCGCTGCGGGCGCGATCCGCGGACCTGTTCAGCCGCGGCGCCTATCTGCCCCTAAGAGTGGATGGCGCCCAGGCCGAACACATTTTCGCCTTCGCGCGGGTGCACGAAGGCCGGGCTGCGATCGTCGTGGCGACACGGTGCCCGGCAGCTCTGCCGCTGGCGTCGGGGCAACCCCTGGTGCAGCATGGCGGGTGGGACGCAACCATGGTGCTTGTTCCGCGTAACTTCATTGGTCGGCACGCGACAGACGTGCTGGACTCCGGAACCGGGCGCGATTTGACGGCCCGGATCGCGGTTGCGGATTTGCTGGCAAAGCTGCCCGTCGCTGTCCTGGAGGTTTGATGAATCGGCTTGTCATCGTCAGCAATCGGGTCCCTGCCCCCTCGGCCGCAGGTGCACAGGCCGGTGGCCTGGCCGTTGCTCTCGAATCTTTGATGGATAGCCGCGGCGGCCTCTGGTTCGGATGGAGCGGCCGAATTGTCGATGCCCCGTCGGATAAGCCCAAGCGTCTCGACTCCGGCCGCACCCGCTTCGCCACCCTCGACCTCAGTGCCGAGGAGCACGAGCGCTATTACAACGAGTTCTCCAACAGCACGCTGTGGCCCCTGCTGCACTCCATGCCGGAGTTGATGACCTTCGACCGCCGCAACGCCATCGTCTACCGCGCCGTTAATCAGCGCTTTGCCGACACCCTGGTAACGCTGCTAACCCCTGGTGACCTTATCTGGGTCCACGACTACCATCTGATGTGCATGCCCGCGATGCTCCGCGCCCAGGGTGTGACGGCGCCGATCGGTTTCTTCCTGCATATTCCCTTCCCCTCCCCCGACGTGCTCGCCAGCGTCCCCGAAGCAGGCCCGCTGGTCCACGACCTCCTCGCATGCGACCTGATCGGCTTCCAGACCCAGAACGACCTGGACAACTTCGCCGAGGCCGCCGTCCGCCTCTCCGACGCCCAACGTCTGCCCGGCGGTTGGATCGGCGTTGCCGGCCGCCGCGTCCGCCTCGGCGTCTTCCCCGTGGAGATCGAGGCCCGCGAGTTCGCCAGCGTCGCCGAAGACGCCTGGCGCTCCGTACCGGCAGAGCGGCTGCGACGCAGCCTCGGCGGCCAACAACTGATCCTCGGCGTTGACCGCATGGACCCCACCAAGGGCCTCGTGCAGCGCCTGGCCGGCTACCGCCGCCTGCTCGAAACCCGAGAGCATTTCCACCGCCGCGTTACCTTCCTGCAGATAGCGGCCGAAAGCCGCAAGGACGTCATCGCCTACAAGGACCTCCGCAACCAGGTCGAACAGGAGGCCGGCGGCATCAACAGTGCTTTCAGCGAGCCGGATTGGACCCCATTGCGGTTGATCGCCCGCGCCGGCGCTCGCGCAACAATGGCCGGCTACATGCGGGAAGCCCGCGTCGGGCTCGTCACCCCGCTCCGCGACGGTATGAACCTGGTCGCCAAGGAGTTCATCGCCGCCCAGGACCCCCAAGACCCCGGCGTTCTCGTCCTCAGCCGCTTCGCCGGCGCCGCCCGCCAACTCGACTCCGCCGTGCTCGTGAACCCGTACGACGTGGACGAAGTCGCCGACGCGATCGACGCAGCCCTGACAATGAGCCTTCCCGAACGCAAGGCCCGCTGGAAGGCGGCCTGGGCGGCAATCGAGGACGCCTCGGCCCTCGGATGGGGCCGGTCCTTCCTGGCGGCACTCCTCAGGGCCTCCGCAAGCGGCGCAGAACGCCGTGCCGACGCGACAGTGGAACAACTCCCGGTCGGCCGGATGCGCCCCGCCGCCGACCTGCGCGGCAGCGCAGGCAGCGCTACCCCGGGCTCGTCACTCCGGATCATCTGACGACGGCCTGTCTCGCCTCAGACGTTCGTGGGGTGCAATGCACCTCAGCAATGCCCGCCCCATGCCAGCCGATCAGCCGCCAGCATCAACCCCGCCGTAAACCCCAGAAGATCGCAAACCCTGAAACCCGATCTACAAGATCCCGCCGCAAGGCAGTCGGCTGCAGATATGCGCCCACCGGAATGAAAGCGACCTCATCCAGTGCAACCCGCTGAATATCCGCGCACAGCGCCGTCCGCGCCGCATCGTCCGGCGCCTCGAACCACTGGTCACGGAGCACCTCGAGCTTCGGTATCGTCGGCCACCCGGGCCATCCCTGGGCACCATTACCCCGCAACAACGGGTGCAGCGCCGGATCGGTGAAGTCGAAACTGTTGAACGATGTCAACAACGCCGACCACCCCCCCTTGTCCAACGGCTCCTTGCTCGCGCGCCGCTGGATAACGGTGCCCCAATCGCTCAGCGCCAGATCCTGGTTGAAACCCAGCCGCCGGAACAGATCGCCCGCCACCTGCGTCATCGCCGACGGCGCCAGGATATCGGTCGGCCCGATCAGCCGAATCGGCCCATTGCTGTAGCCCGCCTCCTTCATCATCGCTTTCGCCCGATCGACGCTGCGGGGCCCGAGCAGCAGCTCCATCCCGGACCTGCTGACGTTCGGCGTGCCCGGCGTGTAGACGCCGCACTCTGTGTTGACCATCGCCGGGTCGGTACCCACGATGGCCTGCATGAAGTCCGCCTGGTCGATTGCCGGCAATATCGCCCGCCGCAGCGCCAGGTTGTCGAACGGCGGATGCAGGTGGTTCAACCGCAGGATTCCGACATTCGGCAGCGAATCGATGTTCTCGATCTTCACCTGCCCGTTGCGGCGCAGCAGCTCCTGGATCTCCGGCGGCGGCTGCTCGAACCACCCGATCTCCCCCCGCTGCAATGCGGCCGCCGCGGTGGCGGCGTCGGTAATGATCGACCATTCGACACGGTCGAAGTTCACGACCTTGCCCCCGGCCGTAAGGCTCGGCCCTTCGGCCCGCGGTCGATACGTGGCATTCCGCTCGAACACCACCAGGCTGCCGGAGTTGAACTCGTCACGCTTGAACCGGAACGGGCCCGACCCGGTAGTGTCGTCGATCTGCTTGAACGGGTCCGTCTTGGCCACCCGCTCCGGCATGATGAACGGCGGCTGGCTCAGCCCGGCCAACGCATGGAACAGCAGCGGGAACGGCTTCTTCAACCGCAACACGACGGACGTGTCGTCCTTGATGGAAAGCGCGTCCACCACCGTGGCAAGCTTCTGCCCGAACGCGTTCCGGGCCATCCACCGCCGCAGGCTCGCCACCACATCGCCCGCCAGTACCGGCAAGCCGTCGTGGAACGCCAGCCCCTCCCGCAGCATGATCGTAACCCGGCGCCCCTCCTCCTCGACAGTATGACCCGCCGCCATCTGCGGCGTGGGCAACAGGCCAGACGTCATCCCATACAGCGTGTCATAGACCATGAACCCGTAATTGCGGGTGATGTTGGCGGTCGTGAAAATGGGATCGAACGACGCCAGATTCGCCTGCGGTACCATCCGCAGCACGCGCGATCCCTGGGCCGCCGCGACGCTGGGCAGCGCCAGGGTTCCAAGGCCGGCCAGTACCTGGCGGCGGTTCAGCATGATCCATCCATCCCGTCGTCTCCCTCATGGTCGGCCTTGATCCGACTATCCACGCCTGCCCGCGCCAACAGTCCAATCCCTACAACCTGTGCCCCCCGCAAACCGCAACACCCTCAACGGTGTGGACGGCACCAATGGCGCTTGGTCGCTTACGCAACGACCAACGTCACGGGGCGGAACGGATCACGCCGACCGCTTCACGTTCCAGAACAGCGCAAACCCCTGCAGCACCCCCTCCAGGCTGCTGCGATACGCCGTCGGCTGCAGATACTGTCCCATCGGGATGTAAGGCACATTCGAAAACGCCTCCCGCTGGATATCCGCACAGATCTTCGCCTGCGCCGCCACATCCGGCGCCGTGAACCAGGCGTCGCGCAGCGCCTCGATCTTCTCGTCCTTCGGCCACCCGAACCACGCGGCGTCGCCATTCGTCCGCAAACTCAAATGCCCGGCCGGGTTCAAATGGTCCGTCCCCGCCCACGCCGTGCAGAACGCGCTCCAACCTCCCTGCTCCACCGGGTCCTTCTTGGCTCGGCGCTGCACCACACTCCCCCAATCCGTGGCCACGTAATCCACATTCAGCCCCGCCTGCTTGAACGTGTCCGCAACCACGTCGGCCATCGCCTTCAACACCGGAAAATCGGTCGCCGCCAGCAGCACGACCTTCTCGCCTTGATACCCGGCGGCCTTCAGATCCGCCCGCACCTTCGCCATGTCCCGCGGCCGTGTCAGCACATCCAGCCCCACGTCGCTCGCCATCGGCGTCCCGGGACAGAAATATCCCACGCCCGTATGCGACATCTTCGGATCCGTCCCCACCACGGCGGTCACGACATCCTCTTGGCTGATGGCTCCCAGCAGCGCCCGCCGGATCGCAGGGTTGTTGAACGGCGGCTGCAGATGGTTCATCCGCAGGATGCTGATCTGCCCCGAAGGCTCCTGCACCACCACCTTCACGCCGCGAGCCTTCTGCAGCAGCGGCATCAGGTCGACGCTCGCATAATCCCACCAATCATGCTCGCCGTTCATCAGCGCCTGCGCGGCCGTGGTCGGGTCCGGGATGGTCGTCCACTCCACCCGATCGAAATTCACGATCTTCGGCCCCGCAGTCCAGTCCGTCGTGCCGCCCTCCCGAGGCTTATACCCATCGAACTTCGCATACACGGCCTTCGCACCCGGCACGCGCTCGTTGGCCACGAACCGATACGGCCCGCTGCCAACCATCTCCGTCACCTGAGTGAACGGGTCGGTCTTCGCCAGCCGCTCCGGCATGATGACCGGATTGTACCCCGGCGTCTTGGCCAGCGCCGAAGGCAGCAGCGGGAACGGCCGCTTCAACCGGAACACCAGCGTGCGGTCATCCTTGGCACTCAGCTCGTCCGTCGCCGCAAACAGCGCCCCCCCGAAGGCATCGCGCTTGCCCCACCGGGTCAGGCTGGCAACGCAGTCCTGCGCCCGCACCGGCTCGTTGTCATGGAAGCGAAGCCCCTCCCGCAACCTCAACGTCCACAGCGTGCCATCATTCTCGGTGCTGAACCCCTCCAGCATCTGCGGGCTCGGAGCATACTGCCCGTCCTGGCCGAACAGCGTGTCGAACACCATGAACCCGTGGTTGCGCGTCACATACGCGGTCGTCCACATCGGGTCCAAAACGGTCAGGTCGGCCTGCGGAATGAACTTCAACACCCGGCTGGCCTGCGCCTGCACGATCCGGGGCGCGGCAAGCGCTGCCCCCGCTGCCATCAAGGAACGACGCCCCAACCTCATCGCCAGTCTCCCACCCGGTTCCTCGTGCGCCGAACAGACCACACAAGCCGGGCCCACACCAGACATCGACCCCGGCACCGCTCACCGCCTAACCTGCGCACCACCCTTCGAAGGATCATCCATGCGCATCGCCGTCGGCGGCTTCCTCCATGAAAGCCACTCCTTTGCCCCCCGCCCCACCACCTTCGACGACTTCGTCCACCCCGGCGGCTTCCCCGGCCTCGTCTACGGCCCGGCCCTGCTGCCAACCCTGCGCGCCAACGCCAACGCCATCGGCGGCGCCATCGCCGTGGCTGAGGCCGCCGGTGCCGACCTCCACCCTCTTGCCTGGTGCATCGCCAACCCGGCCGGCCCAGTCCAGGACCAGGCCTTCGAACTGATCGCCGCCCTGATCTGCGCCGCCCTGGCCCGCGCCACGCCGCTGGATGGCGTCTACCTGGACCTCCACGGCGCCGCCCTGGCCGACAGCTTTCCGGATGCGGAGGGCGAGTTGCTGCGCCGCGTCCGCGCCATCGTCGGTGACGTCCCCATCACCACCAGTCTCGATCCCCACGCCAACATGACCGCCGCGATGGTTGACCTCTCGGACAGCCTCTCGCCCTACCTCACCTATCCCCACATCGACATGAAGGGTGCCGGCGCCCGCGCAATGCGCCACCTCCTGGCTCGCATCGAGCGCGGCCGCCCCTGGGCCAAGGCCTTCCGCCAGGTCGACTTCTGGACGCCCATCACCAGCCAATGCACGCTGATGCCCCCAATGCAGCCGGTGATGGCCGCGCGCGAGGCGATCTTGGCAGCAACCGGCGCGCAGGAGATCGCCTGGTGCTTCGGCTTCCCCTACGCCGACTTCCCTGGCTGCGGCGCCGCCATCGCCACCTATGCCGACACCCAGGCCACCGCCGACGCAGCCGCCGATGCCCTGCTGACGGAGCTGTATGCGCGCGAGCCGAGCTTCGCCCTGCCCATCCCCGACGCCGCCACGGCCGTCGCCCAGGCCATCGCCCAACAAGGCCCCCTGGGCGGGAAGTCAGGCCCCATCATCATCGCCGACACCCAGGACAACCCCGGCGGCGGCGGCCACGGCGACACCACCGGTCTCCTGACGCAGTTGGTCGCACAGCGCGCGACGGGCGCCGTCTTATGCCTGATCAACGATGCCGACAGCGCCGCCGCCTGCCATGCGGCGGGCGAAGGCGCGGCTGTCCTCCTATCGCTCGGCGGCAAGTCGGACAACGAGCCTTTCCACACCCATGCCCGCGTCCTGCGCCTGACCGACGGCCAGTTCACCCTCACCGGCCCCATGTCCGCCGGCAACACCGCAATCCTCGGCCCCACCGCCCTCATCGAAATCGACCCCGGCATCCGGGTCGTCGTCGTCACCCGCAAGATGCAGGCCTACGACCAGGCGATCCTCCGCCACGTCGGGGTCGAACCAGCGGAGACCGCCATCCTGGTCCTGAAATCCAGCGTCCACTTCCGCGCCGACTTCGCCCCCATCGCCCGCGACATCCTGGTCGCCGCCGCACCCGGGCCGGTCGTCGCAGACCCGGCCACCCTCGTCTTCCACCATCTCCGCCCCGGTCTGCGACTGCGCCCCCGCGCCAATCACTGATCTGCCCTCGTTCCGCCACAGCTGGGGTCATTTCAAGGCGAGACTGTCCGCCATGCAACGCGACCCCACCTACTACGTTCATGTTGTATGACGCCTCGGTCGATGTCCGGCCGGGCCAGCGACAACGAAGATGGGGAGCATCATGGACAAGACATTAGCCGGACTCATCGGCGCCGTCGGAACCCTCGCTGCGATGACGCCCTCCCACGCGGCGCCGGTCCCGTCGACGATCGACGAGGCCATGCACGCCGGGTCATACGCAGACCTGCTGAAGCCGATCCCCAATGCGACCGCGCTGCTGGCTCAGTCCAACGCCCGCGCCGCAGAGGCGGAGCCGCAGGTGCTCGAGGTGCAATACTACAGGCATCATCACCATCATCACCATGACTACTACCGCCGCCCGTACTACCACCACCACCACCATCACCACGCGTATTATCGCCGTCCGTATTATCATCACCACCATCATCACAACCGCGCGGCGATCATCGTCCCTGGCGTGGGAATCTTGGTTCGCTGAGCCAATCGTGCCCGGGCAAGTCCCGGGCACAACTTTGGCAATCGTCGTTGTCGGGCTCGACCACGCCGCACCGAAAACCCAGGCCATCGGTCTACTCGCAGCGGTGCGATCGTAGAACTCAGGTAACGATCACCCAGGGGGCAACGCCCGCTACCCAGCGATCACCCACAAAATCCGACACCCCTACTTCACCGATCGCGCCGCCCCAGACAGCCGCCGATACGTCCCGTCGAACACCGTGTCCGACGACGACATCCACTGCGTGTCCGCCGACAGGGTTTCCCGGCTGGCGTAGATCCGCCGGGACTGCAATTCGCGCTCGGCCGCCTCCTCCTCACCCATCTCGATCAGTTCGGGCTTGTCGTCGGCCGGCAGAAAAGACACCAGCAGCATCGGGTCGCCGGGCCGGAATACATGAGTCTGCCCTTCGGCCGGCGACTTGAACACGACAAAGTAGATCATCGGCCACCACGCCCGGATGATCGCCGGCACCGCGATCGGTACGGTGCCCGTCCGGTCCGTGTAGAAACGCGGATGTGTCTCGACCTTGATCGCGAACTCCGGCTCGACCTTCAAGTCGATGGCGGCCTGATACGTATAATATTGTCCCCCGAAATCCCGGAACGGCGGCTCCTGCCCCGACGTGGCCAGATCGCCCTCGATCCACAATGCGCCTTCCCGCGTCGAAACGCGCAACTCGGTCTCATATGGATAACAAAGCTCGATGCCCGCCCGCGCCGCTTCGGTAAACGGAATGCAATGCCACGGCTGCTCGTGCGACCCGTTCGCGCGAGGCTCCTGCGCACCCGCCCATCCCGGGATTTCCATTTTCGTGCGCCGCGGCACCAGCTTCGGGTCCAGGGTGCGGTACTTGATAATCGGCAATAGAACTCTCCCGCGGTCAGAGTACCAGCTTGAACCCGGCATGGCTCTGCTTGAAGCCCAGCTTCTTGTAGAAACGCTGGGCATCTTCACGCGCAAGGTTGGTGGTCAGTTGCATCGACCGCGCTCCATTCACCCGGGCCAGCCGGATCGCCTCCCCAAGCAATAATCTCCCCAGCCCACTCCCCCGCCGGCCGCTGGCGATCCGGACCCCCTCCACCTGCGCCCGGATCATCCCCAGCTGCGACACGCCATGCAGAATATCGAGCTGCAGGCAGCCCACGATCTCATCGCCCGCTACGGCCAGTATGATGCGCCCCCCCTGCCCCACCATCGCCCGGAATCCAGTCAGATACGCCACTGGCAGCGGTGGCCCCGGATCCTCGCGGCCACCGCCCAGCGCATCGTCGGCCAGCATCGCGACAATGGCGTCAAGGTCCGCCTCCGTCGCGTCCCGGAAGCGGATCATCAGCCGATCAAGCGGCCTGCGCCACCTGGCTGGCCTGAATGGCCTGCCACACCCGCTCGGGCGTCGCCGGCATGTCGATATGAGCGATCCCCATCGGCCGCAGCGCGTCGACCAGCGCGTTCATCACGCTCGGCAGCGCACCCGCGCACCCGGCCTCGCCGCAGCCCTTCACACCCAACACGTTCGTCTTCGCCGGCACCGGATGGCTGCCCATCGGCATGTTGGGTGCATGCACCGCATGCGGCACGGCATAGTCCATGAACGACCCTGTCTGCAGCTGCCCATCCTCGTCATAGGCCATCGCCTCCAGCAACGCCTGCCCGATCCCCTGAACGATACCGCCCTGCGCCTGGCCCTCGACCAGCATGGGATTCACCATGACGCCGAAGTCGTTGACCATGTTGTACTGCACCACCTCGACAACCCCGGTTTCCGGATCGACCTCGACCTCACAGACGTGGCAGCCGTTCGGATACGCGCTGGGCGCGCCATCGTGGATGGTCTGCACATCAAGCATACCAGGGCGCTGGGCAGCCAATTCCATGATGCCGATCGCACGGTCCGTGCCGGCGATCCGGAACTCGCCGCCACGCGAGTTGAACTCGATATCGGCAGCCGCAGCTTCCAAAACCTCGGAGGCAGCCTGCTTCCCCGCCTCGATACACAGCACGCTGGCCTCGACGATCGCCGCACCGGACGCCATCAGGCTCTTGGACCCGCCGGTGCCGCCGCCTGCGATCAACTGGTCGCTATCCCCCTGCAACAGCCGGACGGCATCGAATGGCACCCCCAGCCGGTCACACAGCACCTGCGCAAACGCCGACGCATGACCCTGCCCGTAATCGAGCGTCCCCGTCACGATCGTGACGGTCCCATCCTCGCCGAACCGGATCCCGCCCATCTCGCTGCTGGGCGGCGCCGTCACCTCCAGGTACTGGCCGACGCCACGCCCGCGCAGCTTGCCCCGCGCCCGGCTCGCCTTTGCGCGGGCCGCATAGCCGTCCCAGTCCGCCGCGGCCAAAGCCTTGTCGAGCACGGTCGGAAAATCACCGCTGTCATAGATGGTCCCAGCCGGCGTCGTGTACGGGATCTGCTCGGGTTGGATATGGTTGCGCCGCCGCATCTCGACGCGGTCCAGCCGCATCTCGGCCGCCGCGGTATCGATCAGCCGCTCCATGTAATAATTGCCCTCGGGACGTCCCGCACCCCGATACGGCCCCACCGGCGTCGTGTTGGTGAACATGCAGCGCGACGTCACCTCGACCAGCGGATGCGCATAAACCCCGATCGAGTTCTTCATCGTGTTCGACGTCGGCGGGATTGTCGTGGCGTTGCTCATATAGGCGCCCATATTGCCCCAGACCGTGAACCGGGTCGCCAGGATGCGCCCCTCGGCGTCCAGCGCCATCTCCGCGTCGCACTCATGGTCGCGCCCATGGCTGTCGCTCAAAAAACTGTCGGATCGCTCGTCGGTCCACTTCACCGGCCGACCGAGCAGCTTGGCCGCCAACAGCAGACATGGATATTCCGGATAAACCGAAGCCTTCATGCCGAACGAGCCCCCGACATTCCCCGTCAGCACACGCACCTGATCCACCGGCACGTTCAGCACGCTCTTCAACGAGTCGCGCAGCCCGAACACCCCCTGGCACCCGACGCGCAACACGAAACGCCCGTCCTCGACAGTCGCGAGCGCCGAGCGCGGCTCCATGGCCGCAACCACGATCCGGCTGTTGCGGATCGACAGCTTCGTCACATGCGCCGCCTTCGTAAATGCCGCCGCTACCGCAGCGCTGTCGCCGTGATGATACGTCATCAGCACGTTGCCAGGCGCGTCCTCGTGCAGCAGCGGCGCGCCCGGTGCGTCGGCCGCGCGCGCAGTCGTGATCGCAGGCAGCGACTCGATGTCGAGCAGCACGGCATCCGCAGCGTCCTTCGCCTGGGCCGGCGTCTCGGCCACGACGCAGGCCACCGGGTCGCCGACATAGCGAACCCGCCCCTCCGCCAACGCCATCTGCGGCGGCCGCGGCGCGGCAGACCCGTCGGCATTCTTATGCGCGGCGGCCTGCATCAGCTGGATGCCCCCGGCCCGAAGGTCGGCAGCGGTCAGCACGGCATGCACTCCCGGCATCCCCTTCGCCTCGGCGGTGTCCACACCCTTCAGGATCCCATGGGCATACCGGCTGCGCACGATCACGGCGTAAAGCTGCCCAGGCAGGCTCTGGTCGTCGCTGTAACGCCCGTCCCCGCGCAGCAGCATCGGGTCCTCCTTACGAGAGACAGGCTGACCGATCGCGAATTTTTCCATGGCAGGCGGGAAGCCGACGTTCATAAGGTCTCTCCGAGGCAGATAGACGAATAAGTGGGGGCTGCTGCCCTATCGTAAAGCCGGTTGCGGCCCGGGTGGAAGGTTTGGCCACATCAACCAGGTGATCCCCATGGCCGCAGCCTGCACCAGCAAGACCAATGCCACGCAGCCGGGCCACCCCAGATGCGTCCAGATCCAGGCCGGCAACACACCGCCAAGGCTGCCGCCGATATAATAGCAGGTGACATAAAGCCCGACCGCACTGGACCGCGCGCCCCGAGCCGAAAGCGCCACGTAGCCGATCGACAGCACCTGCTCGGTAAAGATCCCGACGGCCACCAGCGCCATCCCCGCGATGATCACCGGCAGGCTGGGCGTCAACGTCAGCACCAGGCCCGCCGCCGCAAGCCCGCCTCCCAACAGAACCGTCTTCTTGCGGCCGATCTGCAGCGTAAGCCGGCCAGCGAGCGGCGTCGCCGCAGCCCCCAGCAGATACACGACGAACACGGTCCCCAGCTGCGCAGGCCCCAGCCTATAAGGCGGACCGGCCAACAGGAAGTTGGCATAGGTGAACGTGCCCACGATCGAGAACAACACCGCAAACCCGATCGCGCACGTCGCCATTACCTGCCGATTACGAAAATGACCCCCGAAGCTGCCCACGCTGCCCCGCCAGCTGCGAACTGCGCGAAAATTCCGCTCCTGCGGCAGGCACAGCACGATGACACCCGACGCGATCGCCGTGATCCCCGCCAGCGCCAGGAATGCCGCCCGCCATCCGACATATTCCGCAGTCCACCCCGCGATGAACCGCCCGCCGAACCCACCGAAGATCGTGCCGATCGCATACGTCCCCGTGGCCCGAACCCCCTCCGCCCCGGGACACTCCTCCGCGATATATGCCACGGTCACCGCAAAGATGAACGGCAACAACAGCCCCTGCGCGAAGCGACAAGCAATCAATAGGCTCAGGCTGGGCGCCAAAGCCGCCAGCAACGTGGGAACGATCAGCAGCACGGCCGCCCCCAGGATCAGCTTCCGCCGCCCGACCGCGTCGGAAATCCCGCCGACGAAGGGCGCCACCAGCGCCACCGCGACCAGCGATGCCGTCACCGTCAACCCCGTATGGGCCAGGCTGGTCCCGAAGGCCGCGGCCAGCGTAGGAAGCAGCGCCTGGGTCGAATACAGGTTGACGAACGTGCAGAACCCGGCGGTCGCAACGCCGATTTGCAGCCGGGTCAAAGCCCGACATGCCCCTGCCGCATCACCCCGGCACGCGCCCCATGATCGCCGCACACGCCGCCGGCAGCACCACAGGCTTCGGCGGCCGAACCGGCCCGGCCGGCTTCTGGGACGCATCCAGCTGGTCGAACCACCACTGCAGGCTCGCATCGCACCCGTCACCGGCCGGCGGCGGCGCCTGGTCGGTGCATTCCGGCTGGTTCGGGGGACAACGGAAATGGATGTGGATATGCGCCGCATGACCGTACCACGGCCGCACCCGATTGAGCCAGGAACGGTCGCCGGTAACAACCGCACAAAGCTGCTTCTTGATCGCCGCATTCACCAGCACCCGATCGACCCCCGGCAGCTGGGTCGCCAGCCGCAACAAATTCGCATGCTGCGGCGACCACAGCCCGGCCTCCACGCCCCGCCCATCGGCACGAACCAGGCTCTCGACCTCGATCCCATCCCGCTGCGCAGCCGTCAGTGCCGGCTTCGGCCGAACGTCGAGCCAAACGTCGGCATCCAGCCCCAGCATGTGGCTGGCATGAACCCCGGGAAACGGCCCCCCGCGAGGCTTGCTGATGTCGTTCATATACAACGACCCCATGCCCGCGGCACTGGCCTCGCGGGCCAGCAGCTGCAGCGCCGCGATGGTCGACGGATGCCCCCAGAACCAGCTTCGCTGCGTCCGGATCGTCGTGAACCCCGGCCCCTCCGCCGGCAGTTGCACCGCCCCCGCAATGCAGCCGCCCCCAGGCCCGCCAACGATCCGCGGCGCCTCCTGCCCCACCACCAGGCCAGGCCACAGCAGCAACGCGAAAAGCAACGCCCTCATACGTCCCCCCGCGGCGGGCCCGGAATACCGAGGTAGGCGAGCTGCTTGATCTCCTTCCGCCCGCGCGACACGGAATCGAGAATCAACCCGCACGTCAGCGACAGCGCCGACAACATCATCAACCCGACCACCAACACCGCCGTCGGTAGCCGCGGCACCAGGCCGGTCTGCACATAGCTCAGTATCAACGGAACGCTGAGCACTAACCCCAGCAGGAAGAACACACCCGCCACCACCGTGAAGAACGCCAGCGGTCGCTCCTCCTTCACCAGGATCATGATGGTCCGCAAGATCCGAATGCCGTCGCTATAGGTCCGCAGCTTCGACACCGACCCCTCCGGCCGGTCTTTGTAACGCGTCGGCAGCTCCCCCACCGGCATCCGTAGCTCCAGAGCATGAACGGTGAACTCGGTTTCCGTCTCGAACCCGCTCGACAAGGCGGGAAACGATTTCACGAACCGGCGCGAGAACACCCGATACCCGCTCAGCATGTCGGTGATCCGGTCCCCGAAGATGATCCGGACGATCCCCGTCAGCACCAAATTTCCCAGCCGGTGCCCCGGCCGATACGCCGCCTCGATATCGGTGACGCGCGTGCCGTTGACCATGTCGAACCCATGATCCAGCGCAAGCCGTACCATCGCCGGCGCAGCGCTGGCGTCATACGTGTCGTCACCATCGACCAGCACATACAGATCGGCATCGATGTCGGCGAACATCCGCCGGATGACATGGCCCTTGCCCTGCAAGGTTTCCAGCCGCACCTCGGCGCCGGCCGCCCGAGCCACCGCGGCAGTGCGGTCGCTCGAATTGTTGTCATAAACATAGACGACCGCCTCGGGCAGTGCCGCGCGGAAGTCCGCAACCACCCGAGGGATCGCGACCTCCTCATTGTAGCAGGGAACCAGCACGGCGATTCGGGGCGCAAACGACATGCCCCGACCGTATCCCAAATGGCGACATCCGCCCACTGCCCCAAAAGCCGGTAGCCGACCCGGTAGCCGCGCCGGCAACGATGCGCTAACCATGGGCAATGCCAGCGTCTGCCGCAGCCTCACCCATGCTCGATCAATCGGCCCTGCCGCCGAACGAGCGCCTGCCCGGCATCCTGCTCTGTATCGGCGTGACACTCGCCGCACTCGCTGTCCAGATGATCGAGGAACGCCTGTTCGGCCGTCCCTGGCTCGAGGCACTCGTGCTCGCCATCCTGCTCGGCACCGCGGTCCGCACCGCCTGGGCACCCGGCCCACGCTTTAAGGCAGGCATCGCATTCTGCGCCAAAACGGTCCTGGAGGTCGCGGTGCTCCTGCTGGGCGCCTCCATCAGCCTGCAGGCCATCGCCGCCGCCGGGGTCGAACTCCTCCTGGGCATCGCAGCGATCGTGGTGGCGGCCGTCGCCTGCAGCTACGGCATCGGCCGCGCCTTCGGCCTGCCGGTCCGCATGGCCATCCTGGTCGCCGCCGGCAACTCGATCTGCGGCAACTCCGCCATCGCCGCCGTCGCTCCGGTGATCGGCGCCAGCAGCAAGGATGTCGCCTCCTCCATCGCCTTCACCGCCGTCCTCGGCGTCATCGTGGTCCTCCTCCTGCCACTCGCCGAACCCTTGCTGCACATGACCCAGGTCCAGTACGGCGTGCTCGCCGGCCTGACGGTCTACGCAGTCCCCCAAGTCCTGGCCGCAACAGCCCCCATCGGCACCCTCGCCGTGCAGACGGGCACCCTGGTCAAGCTGGTCCGCGTGCTGATGCTCGGCCCCCTGGTAACCGTACTCTCCGTCGGCGCAGCCCGGCACATGGCCGGAACCGGAGGCGTGCGGAAGCGCCTCGCCGTGAACCAGGTCGTGCCCTGGTTCATCCTCGGCTTCCTGGCACTCGCCGGCCTGCGATCCGCCGGCGTCCTGCCCGTCGCCGCATTGCCACCCCTGGCCTGGCTCTCGACCGCCCTGACCATCGTCTCGATGGCCGCACTCGGCCTCGGTGTGGACGTCCGGACAGTGGCCAGGGCCGGCCCCGCAGTGACCGCGACGGTCACATTGTCATTGGTCATGCTTCTGGTCGTAAGCCTGGTCCTGATCCGCGTTCTCGGGATCTAGCCTCCCTGCCTGGTGGGACCAAGGCGCCGCACCGTGACAACGCCCGCTACGCGTTGCGCCCCTTATACGCCAGCAGCCACTCGACGAACCGCGGTATCCCCACATCCAGCGGCGTCGTCGGCGCATACCCCGTCGCCGCCTGGATCGCCACCAGGTCCGCGCAAGTCTCCACCACATCGGCCACCGGACGCGGCGCGGACTGCACGATCGCCCGCCGCCCTAAACCCTTCTCCAGCAATCCGACCAGCTCGCTCACATACTCACTCCGGTTGTTGCCGATGTTGAACACCCGCGGCGGCCCCGCCACCGGCCGATCCAGGCACGCCAGCACCCCCGCAACGATGTCGTCTATATATGTGAAATCGCGCCTCAACCGGCCCTCGTCGTAGACGGTGATCGGTCGCCCCGCCAAAATCGCCTCGGCAAAGCTGTAATATGCCATGTCCGGACGCCCCCACGGCCCATACACCGTGAAGAACCGAAGCCCCGTTAACGGCATCCCATACAGATGCCAGTACGCGTGCGACATCAGCTCGTCCGACCGCTTCGTCGCGGCATACAGCGACACCGGCGTATCGACCGGGTCCACCTCCGCGAACGGCAGCTTCGTGTTGCCCCCATACACCGAGCTGGAACTGGCATAGACCAGATGCTCCAGCCCAATCAGCCGCCGCGCCGCCTCCAGGATCGTCACGTGCCCCATCACGTTGGACGACACATACGCCCAAGGATCCTCCATCGAGTAACGCACCCCCGCCTGGGCCGCCAGATGCACCACCCTCGTCGCCCCGGACGCCTCGAACAGCGGGAACATCGCCGCCTTCTCCGCAATGTCCGCCCGATGGAACGTGAAGCCCGGCAAATCCTGCAGCTGCGCCAACCGCGCATGCTTCAGCGCAACGTCATAATAGCTGTTAACGCTGTCGATCCCGATCACCCGCTCGCCGCGCCCCAACAGCGCCCGAGCCACATGGAACCCCACGAACCCCGCGGCCCCCGTGACGATGGTGGTCCCCACGGTTACTGCGCCGTCCACCCGCCATCCATCGACAGTGGCACCCCGGTCATGGTCGCCGCAGCGTCCGAGCACAGGAACACCGCCAGCCCCCCCAGCCCCTCCGGCGTCGTGAACTGCGCCATCGGCTGCTTCTCCGTCAGCAACGCATGCGCCACCTGATCAGCCGCCGTCCCGCTCGCCGTGGCCCGCGCGTCGATCTGCGCCTGCACCAACGGCGTCAGCACCCATCCGGGGCAGATGGCATTGACCGTCACCCCGCTATTGGCCAGCTCGATCGCACCCACCTTCGTCAGCCCCATCAGCCCGTGCTTGGCCGCGACATAGGCCGACTTCTGCGCGCTCCCCACCAGCCCATGCGCACTCGCGATGTTGATGATCCGACCCCACCCCCCCGCGACCATCCCAGGAATCGACGCCTGCATGCAGTGGAACGGCGCCGACAAGTTCAGCGCGATGACCGCGTCCCACTTCGCCGGCGGGAACGCGGCAATCGTCGCCGTATGCTGGATCCCCGCATTGTTGACCAGGATATCCAGCCGCCCGAACGCCGCCTGCGTCCGCGACACCAGCCCCGAAGCACCCTCCGCCTGCATCAGGTCCGCACCGTCGTGCTGCACCCGTACCCCATGCGCCGCCACCCCAGCGACCGCCGCCCGGATTGCCTCGGCACTCCCGAACCCGTTCAGCATCACATCCGCCCCGGCCTCCGCCAACGCATGCGCGATCCCCAGCCCGATGCCGCTGGTCGATCCCGTGACAAGGGCAACGCGACCTTTGAGTGACATGAACGAACTCTCCGTGCTGGCTGATAATGCAATCCGCGCTACTCTCCTCCAGGTCTGGACCAAGGGGAAGCGATGCGGCGAGGATCGTCGATGCGGCGGGTCGCCTACGCGTGCGTGGCATTGTTGTTGAGCGGCCCGCCATCATGGGCCGCACCCAGCAAATTCGTCCTGCAACCCGGCAGCGTACAAGTCCGCTTCCGCGCCTACGGCCTCGGCCTGGTGCCCATCGAGGGACAGTTCACCCGCTTCCGCGGCACCCTCACGCTCGACAACAAGGACCCCCAGGCCTGCACGCTCACGCTGGAGGCCGAAACCGCAAGCCTCGACATGGGATCCCGTCTGATGACGCAGGACGCACAGGGGCCCGACCTGCTGGACGTCACGGCCTATCCCGACTTCAGGATCAACGGCCAGTGTGTCGACGGCCGGCTGGAGGCGACGCTGCTGCTGCACGGCATCAGCAAGCCGATCGTGCTGAACGTCACCCGCGCCAATGGCACCTGGACGGCGGCGGGCATGATGCGGCGGGCAGAATGGGGCATGGGCGCCCGCCCGTTCATGGCCGGCCCGGAAGTACGGATCAGCATGACGGCAGGAATGCCCCCCGGCTTCGGCGGATGACCACACCCAAAGCACCCACCTTCGCCGCACTGGCCCCCCTGCGCCATCATGTCTTCCGCGCGCTCTGGGCCGCCAACGTGGTCACCGCACTGGGCCTGTGGCTGCAGAACACCGGCGCCGGCTGGCTCATGACGACCCTGTCGCCGGACGCGCTCAGCGTCAGCCTCGTGCAGGCCGCAACCATCGTGCCGACCTTCCTGCTCGCGCTCCCGGCAGGCGCGCTGGCCGACATCGTCGATCGGCGGATGTATCTGATCGTCACCCAATGCTGGACCCTGGCCGCGGCAACGCTGCTGGCTGTCCTCACCTACGCCGGGCACATCGACGCCGGCGGCCTCGTGCTGCTCACCTTCTGCATCGGCATCGGCAGCGCGATGTATCAGCCGGCCTGGGGCGCCACCGTGCCCGAGATCGTGCCCCGGCAGGACCTGGTCGCCGCCATCGCCCTCAACGGCATCGGCTTCAACCTGGCCCGCGCGGTCGGCCCGGCGATCGGCGGCATCCTCATTCTCTTCGGCGGCCCCTCCCTCGCCTTCATCCTCTATGCCCTCTCGTTCATCGTCGGCATCGCCGTCCTCGCCACCTGGCGCCGCGACGTAAGACGCAGCGCGCTGCCCCGCGAACACCTGGTCGCGGCCATGCGCGCAGGCATGCAGTTCGTGCGCCATACCCCGTCCATGCGCGCCGCGATGGCCCGATCGATCGCCTACTTCCTGCCGTCCGCCGCCACCTGGGCGATGCTGCCCCTGGTCGTCCGCGAACAGCTCGGCCTCGGCGCCGGCAGCTTCGGCGTCCTGCTCGGCCTCATGGGCGTCGGCGGCGTGACCGCAGGCATGCTGCTGCCCCGGCTCCGCGGCGTGGCCAGCCGCGGCACGACCGTGGTCGGCGCCAGCCTGTTCTCCTCCGCCGGCATGGCGCTGCTCGCCGTCTCCACCCACTGGGCACCGGCCGCCCTCGGAATGGTGTTGTTCGGATTGGGCTGGGTCACCGCCGCCAGCACCATCCAGGCCGCGGCCCAACTCGCCGCACCGGCCTGGGTCCGCGCCCGCGCCCTGGCCATCTACCAGTTGGCGTTCAACGCCGCGCTGGCCGTCGGCTCGCTGTTATGGGGCATCCTCGGCATCGTCATCGGCCTGCAGGCCTCGATGGGCCTCGCCGCCGCACTTTGCGTCCTCCTGGCACTCGTGGTCCGCCGCGCCACGCTGGATGACGCATTGCCCGCCGTCATCATCGCACAACCGCTGCTCCCGATGCCCGAGGCCCCTGCCCCGGAGTTCGCCTCCGCACTGCCGCGATCGCGCGGCCGCATCCTCGAAACCGTGCGCTATCGCGTCGCATCGCCAGACCGCGAGCGTTTCCTCGCGGCGATCGCCGTCGTCCAGCACGTGCGCGGCCGCGCCGGCGCTATGGACTGGAAGCTCTACGAGGACGTGGCACACCCCGAAGGCTGGATGGAGGTCTGGTCCATGCAGAACTGGACCGACCATCTGCGTGAGGCCGTCCGCCTCTCCGACGAGGACAAGCAGCTTCTGGCCGGCCTCGCCCCCTTTTCCGACGCCGCCGCCCCCCTGCCCTGCCGCTTCATCAGCGTCGACCCCGCGCATAAGCGGCATGCAGCGTAATCATGCCCCCCGAGGAACGTAGGCGGCACAGAGGCGTTAGATCGCCGTAACCGTGTAAGGAGCCGAATATGGCCGATTCTCCCGCCAAGGTGGGGCAGCAGATCAAGGGCGCCCACCTTCACAAAACCAGCAACGACCTGAAGAACAACGCCAAGGCCGTCGCCATGGAACTCCTCCAGGCCCGGCTCGCCGACAGCATCGACCTCGGCCTCGTCACCAAGCAGGCGCACTGGAACCTGAAGGGGCCGCAGTTCATCGGCGTGCACCTCATGCTCGACAAATTCCGCGGCGAGCAGGACGAGTGGACCGACATGATGGCCGAGCGCATCACCCAGCTCGGCGGCACCGCCAAGGGCACAACCCAGGAAGTGACGAAGCAGACAACCCTGAAACCCTACCCGACCGACATCTACACGATCCCCGACCACATACACGCTTTGATCGAGCGCTACTCCGCCTGCGCCAACGCCGTTCGCCAGAACATCGGCGACACCGACGAAGCCGGCG
>JAYVEG010000203.1:0-28553 GCA_043748985.1 Rhodospirillales bacterium | reverse complement strand
GCCCCACCATGACGCGGGTCGGTTAACAAACCCTTGCCGCAGGCCTGGATCCGACCGGATCGGAAATATCATCCGGCGTATCCAGCCGGCACGATCGGGCGCCCGGCCGAAACGGACCGTTAACCTGCGGACCTCATACTTGTCCGATCATGTTCGAATGGCCCCAGGCGCATCCCCCCTCGAACGTTGCGAAGGATTCGATCCGAAGGCTCGCGACGTCCATCGCCGTCGCTCGCGGCCTTGTCGCCAGCGGGCGCTCCATCGACCTTGGCGGCCTCGATTCCCTTGCCGGGCTCCTTTGTGCCCAGATCCTGGATCTCGAATACGCCGAGGCCACGGCAATCCGCCCTGAGCTCATCACCCTGCGGCAGGACGTCGCCGGGCTGATCGATACCCTGCGGGCCACGATCCAATGACATTCCTCCGGCAAAAGGCCGCTTCATGCCCATTCCTGTGTCCACACTGCTTTCGGCCTTTGCGGCCCTTGTGGCCGTCCTGGCCCTTGTGCTTCTTGCTGGGCGTGCTGTCCGGCTGACGCGCACGCCTGCGGGTCGTCGCCTTGCCACGAGCGAAACCCTTGCCCTGGACCGCTCGCGCCGGCTCAGCATCGTTCGGTGTGACGGCCGCGAGCTTCTTCTTCTGACCGGCGGCGGCACGGACACCCTTATTGCCTGGTTGCCTGCCCGACCCGGTGGCGGGGGGGACGCGGCATGACCAGACGTACCCTTCCGCTTATCCTTGCCTATGTATTCCTGATCTTCACGGCATTGCTTCTGGCTCCTTCCATCGGGCATGCGCAATCCGTGACTGTCGACCTTGGCCCGGGCGGTCAGGCCGGCGCCACCGGCCGCCTTGTTCAGCTCACTGCGCTCGTCACCGTGCTTTCGCTCGCCCCCAGCCTCCTTGTCATGACAACCGCCTTTACGCGCATCGTCATCGTCCTCTCGTTGCTTCGCAGCGCCATCGGTGCGCAGGGCACGCCGCCCAACACGGTGCTTATCGGCCTCGCGCTGTTTCTGACCTTCTACGTCATGCAACCGACTCTTGAGCAGGCCTGGGAGCGGGGCGTCACCCCCCTGGCGGCTGGCGAAGTCACTGAGATGGAGGGTCTTCGCCGGACCGCGGAACCCTTCCACCGGTTCATGGCCGCAAACGTGCGCGGTCCCGATCTGCAGCTTTTCCAGGACCTCGGCGGCCTGCCCGCCCCTGCGGAGCCGGCGCAGACCTCCTGGCGGGCGCTCATCCCTGCTTTCATGGTCGGAGAGATGCGCCGGGCCTTCGAGATGGGCTTTCTTCTGTATCTTCCCTTCCTCGTCATCGACCTCGTCGTTGGCAGCGTCCTCATGTCGCTTGGCATGATGATGCTTCCGCCGAACGCCGTGTCACTCCCGTTCAAATTGATTTTCTTCGTCCTGGTCGATGGGTGGCGCCTCGTCTCGGGCAGCCTGGTTCAAGGCTTTGTCCCGTCCTGATCGGGAAACCTCGGCCAGTTGTCGCGTTCAAGCGGTGGAACAGGGAGGCTGGCCGAATGGAACAGAAGCATACTGAACAGACGATCGAGCATACCGAGGATGATCAGAACACCGGCAACCATAAGAAGCCGGGCGCGCCCGACTCGCATGGCGCCGACAAGTTCGGTGGTACCCGCACGGGGGCGGAAAACGTCGAGAAGCCGCAGAATTAGGGCTGCGCTTCCAGAGGTGGCTGTTGGTCTATCGGCGACGGCGGCAGACACGACGCCACGTACGGCGGCAGCTGGAAGGCGGCTGCATGCACACCTGGCGACCAGTAACGGGTTGTCCCTAGTATGCCTGCAGCTTCCGCCCTCGCCGCGATGATTTCTGGTGGAATATTGCCAAGACCACCGCGTTTCGAGGCCAGGCCGAGCGTCATAAAGCCGCCGACGTAGGTCGGGACAGCTACTACATAGGCTGTCACATGCGCGAAGGATCGCGCTCGCCGGGCGCTTGTCTCGCGCAACTCGTCGGCCTGCATGAACGGGACGCCGCTCTGGTTCACGACCAGGCCGTCCGGCCCCAGGACGCGGGCGCAATCCCGATAGAACTGCTCGGTGAACAGCGCCTCCCCCACTCCCACGGGGTCGGTGCTGTCGACGATGATCACGTCGTAGGCACCAGCCTCGGCCGTCGCCACGTGCGCGATCCCGTCGCCGACGATGACCTCCGCACGCGGGTCGTGCCACGCCTCACCTGAGATTTTTGGCAGGAAGGCGCGCGACAAGCGGATCACCGCCTCGTCGATTTCCACCATCACCACCTGCGCGACCTCGCGGTGCTGCAGCACTCGCCGCAGCACCCCGCCATCGCCGGCGCCGATGATCAGGACGCGCCGCGCCGCGCCATGCGCCAGCAGCGGCACATGCGCGATCATCTCCTGGTAGACGAACTCGTCCGCCTCGGTGATCTGGACGTTCCCGTCCAGCACCAGCACCCGGCCATGCGATCGTGTCTGCACGATGACTATGTCCTGGAACGCCGTCTGTTCGCGCGCGAGCGTTTCCAGCACTTCGAAACGCTGTCCCCAACCGGGGTAGAGCGTCTCGTTCAGCCATTCGGTCATGATTTTATTCCGGAAGGTCGGCGCCGGGTCATGCCCGGCGCCTGTCCGCTAAACGACGCGGCCGCGTCGTTCCTCGTTGAGATCCACCCGCCCCGGCGCAAACGCCCGGCGCAGCACAGGGATCGCCTCATGCGGGTCGCAGGCACCACACATGAAGATGTCGATGGCCGCGAAATCGCGCTCGGGCCAGGTATGGATGGAGATATGGCTCTCTGCCAGCACCACTACGCCCGACACGCCGCCATTTGGCGTGAAGTGATGGAAGTGGCTGTGCAGGATCGTTGCCCCGGCCGTAACCGCTGCTTCCCGAAGCGCTTCGTCGATATGCGCCGGGTCCGACAAGTTTGTCGCACCCCACAAGTCAACGAGTAGATGCGTTCCGGCAAATCGTTCGCCGTCCCGCTCCACAAAGTAGTCTTTCCGGTCCTCGCCCTCAGAGCTCGGAAACTGTGCAATCGTCGTCTGGTTTTCGCTCGGAAGTTCCGAGACCATCCCCAGTTGAGCAAGTGCGTTCATCACGTACCCCCAAACCAGTAGATAGCCTGTTGGGCGGGATCGCCCCCTTGGGCCAAGAGGACGGGAGATAGGTGGTAGGGGGGGGTATGGCAAGTGAAAATATCGTAGGGCGTCCCAGACGTCTCGCCGGCGCAATGCTGGGATACTAAAACCAACCGATCGGCCAACCAGGTCCGTGGTGGACCTGCCTATAAACGCTGCGGAATCTGCCGTGCCAGCTTCAATTCGCTTGCTGCCCGTCCCAGCTCGTTGAACGACGTCACCGGCGCCTCTGTCAGCACCTGCAGCAACGCCTGGTTCCCCGCCGTCATCCGCGGCGCAAGCGCAGCCAGCGCCCGCAACGCAGCCGTATCCGGAACGCGCGCCGCGGCACTTGCTTGCCGGATCACGATCGCTTGCGCAGCCTCGTCCAGCACACCCGCCGCCGGCACGACCCGCGCCGCCAGGTCGTTCAGCGCCATCAGGCTGCCCCGCCAATCGCCCGCCCCCGCGAGCAGTGTCGCTCGCAACTCGTCGGCGCGGGCACTGTCCATCGCTCGCAGTGCCGCCTCCGCCCCCGGCAGGTCGCCCTGACCGGCGATCACGCGCGCCGTCGCTAGCGCCCGCGTCTCTGCCAGTGCCGTCGACAGGCCCGGTGCTGCGGAGGCTGCCAACGCCGCCTCTGCCCCTGCAGCGTCGCCGCCCTCCAGCAGCAACTGCGCCAGACGCGCGCCGAACTCCGCTCGCGCAGGGCCGGCCGCGGTGCTTTTCACCACCCCCTGCAACACGGGGATTGCCCGTGCCGGTAGATCGAGCGCCATCAGCTTGTCCGCCAATAGGGCCGCAAGCGCCGCGCCGGCCTCTCCTTCCGGCACGCAATCGGCATACTCCGCGGCCAACAACACCACTTCCAAGGGCGACAATGCCCCACCCTCGGCGGCCAGCATCGACCCGAATACCGCCGCTTTGCGCGGCCGGATCGCGGCCACCTGGTCCGGGAACAAAGACTCCGCATCCCGCAACCCGTCCAGCGCCACGCGCCACTTGCCGCTGGCCGCCCGCAGTTCAGCCACTCTCAGCCGTAGCGCGAGCTCTCGCCCGTCGCCTCGCCACGCGAACACCTGGCGTTCCAGCACGTCCGCGGCGGCCGCCACCGCGAGCCGGCCGGACGCCAGGCCCAGCTCCGCTGCCCGTACGGTCGACCGCGTGGCATCCAGCCGGTCCGCACTCGCCGTCAGCGCCGTCCAGGCGGCTAGGGCTTCCTCCGTCTTTCCGGCCCGCTCCAGCGTCACGGCCTTTGCATAGGGCGTGGCGTGGTCCTCGGGCAGCGCCACGCCCGCCTCTGCCGCGGCCTCTGCCACATCGGGCCAGATCCGCGCGCGCAATGGCTCCGGGTAGCTGAGCGCCAGCCCGACCAAGCCTGGCAGCGCCGCCGTTGCCGCCGTCGAACGCCCCAGCCGCCGGTCGCGCACCCCGCGCCACAACATCACCTCCGGCGTATCTCCCAAGCTTGGGTCGTCCAGCGCCTCTGCCTCGTCCAGTCGCCATCCCAGCACCGCCGCAGCCCCGCCCAGCGCTCGGATCTGCGCATCCGCCGCGGATTGCGGGTCCTCCGTCATCAGCTGCTGCAGCACCGCCTGCGCCTCCACTCCCATCCCGAGCGCCAGCATCGCTTCCGCGGCCGCTCGCCGGGCCGGGCCACGCGCCCGGGGCGCGGCCGCAGCCGCCGTCGCGAGCTGCGCCCGCATCCGGTTCAATAATGCCGGCGCCGCCTCGTCCGGCAGGTCGAACCGGCGGCCCGGACTGGCCACCAGTTCCGGCTTTGCCAACACCGCGCCACCCGTTAGCAAGAAGCCACCTGGCGCAGCCCGCATATCGACCCGATCCGCCAGCGGCTCGACCGAGACCCCCAGCCAGGCGGGTATCAAGGCATAATCCGGCGTCCGCCGCCCCACCGCGGCGGTTGCCTGCGCCGCCACCAGGCTCGTGCCGACGAGCAGCGTCGTGCCACTCGCCGGGTCCAGCACCGCGACCACGCGGCCCGGGCGCGCCACCGGCAGCAGCAGCCCCGCCTCCAGCGTCTTGGGCGACATCCCAGCCGCCGTTTCGGCAGTCTTCTCGGCGACGTCGACAGACCAGCCCGCCTGCGTACGGCCCAACCGGAGCACCTGATGCTCCTGCAACGTCACCTGCACCGTTGTCGATACCTGCCCCCGCGTAACACTTACCCCCGGCGGAACGACGAGGGTCAGCCGTCGGTCGAGCACCACCACGCCCAGGTCGTCGCGCCGGAACGCCGCCGCCCCCACGCTCGCGTCGGCCGGCAGCAGAAACGACACGCTACCCGCAACCACCGGCGCCGGCGCAATGGCCGGCACGGGTGAACCCTGCAACTCCATCCGGTCCACCGCAACCGTCGGCGCCGCCACTGCCACACCCGGGTCCGGCGGCACGCCCACCGACGGCGGTATCTCCGGCCGCGTCGCGACCGGCGCCGTGACGCCGTGCGGCGGGGCCGGGGCCGCAACGACAGGCGCCACGACACCAGCCTGGGCCGCCTTTGCCCCCGGTTCGTTGCTTACTCCCACCTTTGGCCCGTCCTTTCCTGGGGCTTTCGCATTCCTGGGATCCAGCACGTCCACCACCAGCCGATCGCCCAGCCGCTGCCGCCGGATCCGCGCACCCGGCGTCACCGAGACCGTTGCCGTTGCCCCCTCCACCACCAGGGCCGCCACGTTGCGCGGACGCGCCGCTGGCGCCTCCAGCGTCCCGGCATCGCGGAAGACCAGCAGCAACCGATCGCCCTCCGTCACCGTCTCGACCGCCGCCCCGGCCGGCAGATCGAACACGATCCGTCCATATCCCGGATGATCCCCGACCCGCACCGTGGTCGATGCAGCCGAGGCGCCGCCGCCGCCGTTCGATAAGACCAGCGCCAAGGCCAAAACCCGCAGCGCCGTCATGGCGACACCCCTGCCGTTGTCGTCCGCGTCCGCCACTTCGCGAGCTCCGCCGTCGCCAGCCGGGCGCGTTCTGGCTGCATCGCTGCCAGCACCGGCGCCGCCTTCGTCTCCTTCATCCGGTCCAGCACCTGCAGCAGCACCGGCTGGTTCAGATCGTTGAAGATCGCTGCAGCATCCCGCGGACGCATCGTCTCATAGGTTTTCACCATGCTGCGCCAATTCGCCTCATCCCGTTCCCGCCGGGTCTGGTCCAGCGCCTCCAGCCGCGCCTGCAACGCTGCCAGCTGCTCCACGCGTTCCGACAGGCGCCGCTCCGCCGCCACCACTACCGCATCCCGCGCCTCCAGCGCCGCGGCGCGCGCCTCCAGCGCCACGCGCCGAGACCGCAGATCCTGCAGCAACGCCCGCTCCGCCTCGCTCGGCCCCGGCTCGACCGGCGCGGCGGCCGCGACCGCTGCAACCCGGGGCGTTGCCTCGATCGGCTTTGCCTTGTCCCCCGCCGCGTTCTCCGACGCTGGCGGTTTCGCAGCCTCATGCCCCGCTGCCTGCGCCGACGGCAGCAGCCCCACGCCGGGGCCTTGAAGCAACCCTGCCAGCTTCACCACGAACAGCAGCGCGATCCCCGCGATCGACAACGGCAACGGCCGCAGCGCCATCCGCACCCGGGGGCCCTTCATTCGATCGCTCATCGCGCGTCTCGCAGGGCCAGCAGCAGGTCGCGCTCCGCCTGGCTCCGCACGGTTCCTCCGGGGGGCGGCCCGAAGGTCTGGCCGAAGGTCTGGCCGAAGGTCTGGCCGAACGGCTGGCCCGCGCCCGCGCCCACGCCCGCGCCCACGCCCACGCCCGCGCCCGGATCGATGCCCCGTGCCGCGCGCACCAGCCCGTCCAGCCGGTCAGCGACCTGCGCGCCTCGGTCAGCCAGGAACACCAGATCGTCCTTCAGCGCCGAAAGCTCATCCAGCTGCACCGAGACGGTCTTTGCCGCATCCCGCAGCCGCTGCAGCCCCGCCTCCGCCTGCCGCGTTCCGCTGTCGAACCCGGCCACCGCCGCGTCCAAACTCCCGCGGTCCGCGCGCACACCCCCGATCGAGCGGTGCAACCGAACCGCATAGAACAGCGTCGCGCCCAGCATTCCCAGCAGCGCCACCTCCAGCCCCGTCTCCAACCCGCCCATTTTGATCCCCTATGGCAGTCGGCCCTGTGCGAACGCACACGGCCGGCTCATTGCACGATCATCTCGGTGAACAGCACTGCCACCACCCGCGCCGGCGGTGCGGCCAGGTTGGTCCGCGCCATCAGCTCCTCGCGCAGGCGATAGGTCCCTGCCGTTCCCCGCAGCTCCTCGGGCCGCATTTCCCGCAGGTAGCCCTGGAAGAGGTCCAAAACCCGGGGCATCGCCGCCGTCAGCGCCGCCTGGTCCTCGGGCCGGGCCAGTTCCAGCTTCGCCTTCAGTTTCACGTAGGTCGCCCGCCGTCCCCCCGTGCTCAGGTTGGCCACGATGTCCGGCAGGTCCATGAACAGCGGCCCACTCGCCGCTGCCTGCGTCTTCTCTGCTGCGCCATGTCCCCCGGGTGGCTTGACCTCGGAAGGCTTCGCGCCGTGGGCTTCGGACGGCTTCGCGCCGTGGGCTTCGGCGGGCTTCGCAGGCGCCGGCTCCTCCGCATGCGCGCCGGCTGTCTCCCCGCCCTTACCCAGCAGCTTCGGAATGATCCCGGAAAACCATCCCCCCGCCCCGATGCCCACCAGCAGCAGCGCCACGACAAGCAGGATCAGCAGCTTCTTCTTGCCGCCGGGCTTCTTCTCTCCAGCCTCCGGTTTGGGCGCAGCGCTCATGAATGCTCCTCGTGCCAGGCGCATTTTGCGGCCCAACCGTTAAGAAACACTTTCACAGCCCGGCATGCCGCGCCGCCCCGGCACAATCTGCCGGCCGGTCCCGCTGCCAAAACCCCCGCAAACCCGCCCCGGGCTGTTGGCACGTCCGTTGCGATACCTCCGACACAACCAGCAAGCCACGCAACCCGAGGCGCCCATGGAACTCACCAGCTACGTCGCGATGTCCTACCTTTCCGTCCAGCAGCGTGCGCTCGACGTCACCGCCATGAACCTTGCCAATGCCGGAACCTCTGGCTTCAAGGCCGAGCGGGTCCTTTTCAGCGACTGGCTTGCCAAGCAATCCGGCACCGACAACTCACGCGGCGGCAAGCCCGTCGCGTTCGTGCAGGACCGTGCCACCTGGCGCGAAAAGGCCGAGGGCACCCTGCAGCACACCAACAACCCGCTCGACCTGGCCATTGGCAGCGCAGACGGCTTCTTCACCGTCGAGACACCCCGTGGCACCCGCCTGACGCGCGCCGGCCGCTTCACCGCCCAGGGGGACGGGACCATCACCGACCCCCAGGGCAACGCGCTGTTGGACACCGCCGGCCAGAAGCTCCGCATTTCGCCCGCCGACATCACCCTTACCGTCACGGCCGACGGGACGATCAGCAGCGAGAACGGCACCATCGGCAAGATCGCCATCGTCCAGCCGGACGACCCGGCCAAGCTGCAGACCGAAGGCGGCGCGCTGCTTAACCCCAACACACCCACCACCCCGGTCGCGATACCCCGGATCGTCCAGGGCGCCACCGAGGACAGCAATGTCCAGCCCATCCTGGAGATGACCCGGATGATGTCGGGCCTTCGCTCATTCCAGTTCACCAGCCAGCTCGTCGAGCAGGAAGCGCAGCGCCAGCAGGGTGCGATCGACAAGCTCACGCAACGGAAGGACTGACCGCCATGCGCTCCCTCGACATTGCTGGCACCGGCATGCAGGCCCAGCAGACAAACGTCGAAGTCATCTCCAACAACATCGCCAACATGAGCACGACGGGCTTCAAGCGGCGCCGGGCCGAGTTCCAGGACCTGATCTACCAGAACCTGCGCCGCGTCGGCTCCAACAGCAGCGATACCGGAACCGTCGTGCCCTCCGGCGCCCAGGTCGGCCTGGGGGTCCGCACCGCCGCGATCTATCGCATCAACGAACAGGGCAACCTGCAACAGACCAGCAACAGCCTGGACGTTGCCATCAAGGGCAACGGCTACTTCCAGGTGACGCTGCCGACGGGCGAGACCGCCTATAGCCGCGACGGCACGTTCGGCCTTTCGCCTGCGGGGCAGATCGTCACCGCGGACGGCTATGCGGTCGCACCCGGCATCACCGTGCCGACCAACGCCACGGACGTGACCATCAATGCGAGCGGCGAGGTGCAGGTGAAGCTCGACGGCACGACCAACCCCACCACCGTCGGCACGATCCAGCTCGCCAACTTCGCGAACGACGCCGGGCTCGAGGCCAAGGGCGACAACCTCCTGCTGGCCAGTGCAGCCTCTGGCAACGCCGTCACCGGGAATCCCGGCACACCGGGTTTCGGCAGCGTCATGCAGGGGTTCATCGAGACGAGCAACGTCAACGTCGTCACCGAGATCACGAACCTGATCACCGCGCAGCGCGCGTACGAGATGAACAGCCGCGTCATCACCACCAGCGACCAGATGCAATCCACCCTCACGAATCTGCGGTGAGCGCCATGATCCGGACCCTTCTGGCCTGCCTGCTGCTGCCGGGCTTGGCGCACGCTGCGACCCTCAAGCCGTTCACCACGATCGAAGCCGCTGTCGTCCGGCTTTCGGACCTGTTCGACGGTGCGGAGGCCCGGCCCATCGGGCCCGCGCCCGCGCCGGGGTCGCGCATCACCGTGGAGGCGCCCCAGCTTGCCGCCATCGCCCGGATGTTCGGCGTGGACTGGCGGCCCTCCGGTCCCGGCGACCGCGCGGTCCTGGAGCGCGCCGGGCGGCCTATTACCCGCGAGGACGTCATGAACCGCCTGCGAACCCTGCTGCAGGACGCGGGCGCGCCGCAGGACAGCGAGATCGAGCTCCCGGCGTTCAGCACCGCGCCGTTCCCGCTGGGGGCGCCTCCGACCGTCGATTTTTCCGGCACCGGGTTCGACCCTGCCACCGGCCGGTTCACCACGCTGCTCACTGTCACCGCCGAGGGCGTTTCGGCCACCCAGATGCGGCTGTCCGGCCGGGTCCAGGAGATGATCGAGCTGCCCGTCTCCCGCCGTGCGTTGGCTGCGAACGAGGTGCTCACCGCCGCCGACCTGCACTGGAGCCGGCTGCGCGTCGGCCTCGCCCGCGGCGACGTCCTTCGGTCGCCTGCGCAGGCCGAGGGCCAGGCTGTCCGCCGCCCCATCGCCGCGGGGCAGCCGATCCAGCTTGCCGACATCGGCCGCCCCATCCTCGTCACCAAGGGCGCCCCGCTGGTGCTAACTCTCGAAGGGCCCGGCATCGCGGTGACCGCGCAGGGCATCGCCAACGAACCCGGCGGCCTCAACGACCGCATCCACGTCACGAACCCGTACTCCCGCGCCATCCTGGAGGCCGACATCACCGGCGCGGGCCAAGCGCGCGTCGTCCCGGGGTCCAGGCCAGCGGTCGCCCAGCAGGTCGCAGTCCGGTGAGAAGCGTTCTTTTCCTGTTTCTGCTCCTTCAGGGTTGCGGCGCCCTTGGGAAGCTTTCGGAAGTCGGCCGCCCCCCCACCATGACCCCCAGCAGCGATCCCACCGCTGATCCGGCCTATCGCCCCATCACCCTTCCGATGCCGAGGCCCCGCTCGGAGCCGGCCGAGGCCAACAGCCTGTGGCGTGCCGGCAGCCGCGCCTTCTTCAAGGACCAGCGCGCCGCATCCGTCGGCGACATCATCACCGTGCTGGTCAACATCACCGACGCCGCCGACCTCAAGAATGAGAGTGCGGGCACCCGCAACGGCACCCAAACCCTTGGCACCCCCAGCCTCTTGGGCCTGCAGGCGTCCGTCCCGCACCTTTTCTCGCAGACCGGCGCCGGCTCGCTGGTTTCCACCAATAGCAATGGCGCCTCCACCGGCACCGGGTCCATCAAGCGCAACGAACGTGTCACCCTGCGCCTTGCTGGCGTCATCACCCAGGTCCTGCCCAACGGCAACCTCGCGCTGGCGGCCCGGCAGGAAGTCCGCGTCAACTCCGAACTGCGCGAGCTGCAGGTCAGCGGCGTGATCCGCCCGCAGGACATCGCCAGCGACAACACCGTTCTGCACGACCGCCTCGCCGAAGCCCGCATCGCGTATGGTGGTCGCGGCCAAATGAGCGACGTCCAGACCCCCCGGTACGGGCAGCAGATCCTGGACATCATTCTGCCGTTCTGACGGCCCTTATGCCGCGAGCGCGCTCATCTCGGCATAAAGGTCGCTCTTGCCCTCGAATCCGATCCCGGCGAGCTCGGGCATCACGATGTGCCCGGCCTCGACCCGCACGCTGTCCGGGAACCCCCCGTAAGGCTGGAACAGGTCCGGATAGCTCTCGTTGCCGCCCAGCCCCAACCCGGCTGCGATGTTCAGCGACATCTGATGGCCACCATGCGGAATGCACCGCGCCGGCGACCAGCCCGCCGCCCGCACCACGTCCAAGGTCCGCAGATACTCGCAAAGTCCATAGGACAGCGCGCAGTCGAACTGCAGCCAGTCACGATCCGCCCGCATCCCGCCATGCCGCAGCAGGTTGCGCGCATCCTGGTGGCTGAACAGGTTTTCGCCGGTCGCCATCGGGCCCGGGTAGAACTCCGCCAGCGCCGCCTGGAGCTGGTAGTCCAGCGGGTCCCCCGCCTCCTCGTACCAGAACAGCGGATAGTCGCGCAGCATCTTCGCATACGCGATCGCCGTCTCCAGATCGAAGCGTCCATTGGCATCAACGGCCAACTGCGCGTCCGAACCGAGCTCCGCCAGCACCGCCTCGATCCGCCCTTGGTCTTCCTGGACCGATGCGCCGCCGATCTTCATCTTCACCACGGAGTATCCGCGATCCAGGTAGCTCCGCATTTCGCCCCGCAGCGCGCCCAGATCCTTGCCCGGGTAGTAATAGCCACCGGCCGCATAGACGAACACGCGGGGATCGGCCTCCCGCCCGCCCCGCTCCGCCAGCAGCCTGAACAGCGGCTTGCTCTCCAGCTTCGCCCGGGCGTCCCACAGCGCCATGTCGATTGTTCCCACCGCGACCGATCGCTCGCCATGCCCGCCGGGCTTCTCGTTGGACATCATGGCTGCCCAGGCGCGGTGGGGGTCGAGCATGCCGTCCTCATCAAGCAGCGAAGCTGGCGCGGCCTCCATCAGCCGGGGCGCGAAGCGTTCCCGGATCAGGCCGCCCTGTCCATATCGCCCGTTGCTGTTGAACCCGTAGCCCACCACCGTCTTGCCGTCGCGAACCTGGTCCGTCACCACGGCCACGAGGCTCGTCGTCATCTTGGTGAAATCGATATAGGCGTTCCGAATGGGCGAGCTGATGGGCCGGGTGATCTCCCGAACGTCGACGATGCGCATGGACAATCCTTTTCGATGTCGTGTCTGTTTAGATCGATCCCGGTTTGGAACGGGATCCCGCGTGGATCATGACACTTCTAAAGCATCACCCTGCCGAACGGTATTGCGCGGCGGATCAACGTGCGCCCGGCAAGGCTGCGCCAGCTGCTGGTCGCGACCTCAATCCGATGGGTCGTTGATCGCCTTGATGCCGGGTTCGCGCGACGTGCGCCAACGCCGTTGGAGACTGATGCCAGCCAGGACCGCCGCGGTCAGCGCTGACAGACCGAGCCCGGCACTTTCCGGCGGCAACAACCGCCACGTGACGGCCACGACGGCAGGGCCGGCGGGCAGCGACATGACGATCAGGCCGGTCGCCGGGTCGCGCGGCCATGCCGCGACATGCCCGTTGACCGATGGTTCGAGGGCCGGGAACGCGAACACGGGCAGCGAGGGCTCTGTCGTGGCCGTGGCGTCGACCTGCCAGGTCATCGCCCGGCCATGCCGCGTCATCCCCGAGCCCGCGACATTGGCCCGCGCGCACTTCGCCGCGAAGCCGCCGTGGGCCAGGAACGTGGGCCATTCGCGCCCGGCGTTGGCGAGATCGTACTCCATCTAGCCGCGATAGGGCGGCAACCGGTCCGCTGCGGCATACGGCGTCAGCCGTGCGTCGATGAAGCCGTCCTTCACGACCACGGCGGCCGTCAGCCCGACCTGTGCGACCAACGCGCCGGCAAGCGCCCATGACAGCGGTTCGCGCCGTCGTAGTCCAACGAGCACCGGAACCGCCAAATACGGCACGACGATGGTGGTGGTGGTGAAGCGATGTGGAAACTGGACGGAGCGCAACGGCGTGATCGGCAGCCAGAGCGGGTAGGACAGTTCACCAGCTGCCGGTCGGCACCCGGCCGCAACAGGGCCCAGGCCAGCAGGGTGAGCGGCGCGAATGCCGCTGCCCAGGCGAACCCGTTGAAGCCGTAAAGCAGCAGGGCCTGCATCGGGTTGAGCACGGCAAGGGCCGCCGCGAAGACAGCCGCGCGCGGCCCGGCCCAGGTCCGCACCAGCAGTCAGCTCAGCCAACCGCAGCACAGGGTCGCGAACAGGTTTACGAACGTCATCGCCATCAACGTCGTGCCCGTCAAGGGCCGCAGCAGGCCCGACGCCATGCAGTATGGCGGGGCATAATACAGCAACACAGGCTCACCAAGGCCGCCTTTGCCGGCCGTCATCCAGCGTGGCCGGGGATCGCCGGCCGCCATCATCTGGGTGGTTTCTGTCGCCCAATGGATGTGGACGTCGAAATCGACGTTCGAACGCACCTGGCCAAGAAGATGGGGCAGGTGCATCAAGACCGAGAGACAGGCGATCAGCAACAACACCAGGACCTTTTCCCGGAAATCGAGGCCGGCTTATTGTTGCACTACACGATCAGTATCGATACTCCGCGACATTGAGCAGCGGGAACGCGCTCAAAACGCTTGCCTCCGCCACGGCATCCACCCGCCGCAGGTAACTCCGGTCCAGCTGCCCGAACGATGTCACACCCAGCAGTCCCAGGCACTCCGCGACCTCGATCTCCAGCAGCTCGATCACCCGCGCGATCCCCTCTGCGCCGCCCGCCGCCATGCCGTAGCAATACAGCCGCCCCATTCCCACGAGATCGGCGCCCATGGCGATCGCCTTCACGATGTCCGACCCGCGGTTGATCCCCCCGTCCACTATCGTGAACGCCCGCCCGTCCACCGCCTCCAGCACCTCCTGCAGCACCTCCATCGACCCTGCGCCATGGTCCAGCTGCCGCCCGCCATGGTTGCTGACGTAGATTCCCTCCACCCCCATCTCGCACGCCCGCGCGGCGTCCTCGGCCGTGGCGATCCCCTTCAGGATCAGCTTCACTGCGTGCTTGTCCTTGAAGCGCTTGATGTCGTCCCAGTTCAGCCGCGCCTGGTATTCCATTCCCGGCGAGCGCGCCCGCCAGGGCTTCGTGAAGCGCTTGGCGATGTCCCGCTCCCGCCGCGAATACAGCGCGCTGTCGACGGTGATGCAGAAGGCGTCCCATTGCCCGTCGACGGCTCGGCGCACGTGGTCATCCACCCAGGCCCCGTCCCCGCGGACATAGAGCTGGAAAACCTTCGGCCCGGTCGCGGCGGCTGCCACCACCTCCATCGGCGGTTCGCTGACCGAACTGAGGAAGAACGGCACCCCCGCCATCCCCGCGCCCCGCGCCACCGTCTCGCCGCCGCCGGCCCCGATCTGCTCCAGCCCGCCGACCGGCGCCAATGTCAGCGGCAGCCGGATCGTGTGCCCCAGGAACGTGGCAGTCGTGTCCACCGCGTCCACCGACTGCAGCACGCGCGGCCGAAACCCGATGCGGTCCAGCGCCATCCGGTTCCGCCGCACCGTCGTCTCGGTCGCCGTCCCTCCGACCAGGTAGTCCCAGATGTTCTGGTTCAGGTTGACCCGCGCCGCGGCGACCACCTCGTGCAGAACCTGGAATCGTTCCTCGAACCCGTTATCCATCGCGCCGTCTCCCTCGATCGCCACTTTGGCCTACCCTTTTCGCCGCGCCAACCCGCGCACTGCCGTCCAATCCGCGGGGTGCACCAATCCCGCCGCCCCGAACGCTGCCAGCGCCCCCAGCCCCAACGCGGCATCGACCGCCAGCATCACCGCAGGCGGTTTCCCATCCATCGCCGCATGCGCCAACCCCACCCCCGCCACCACAGTCAGCACCATGCCCATTACGCCATGCCGATAGGGCACACCCCAGCACCGCCGTCCCCAGACAGCCGCCGCCGCATACAGCCATCCATTTGCCGCGATCGCCCCCAGCGGCGCGCCCCACAGGCCCAGCCAAGGCACCGCCAGCAGGCTCACGCCCACCTGGACGCCTGCGCCCACCGCAAAGATCGCCATCCACCGCCCCGTCGCCCCGGCCACGAAGAACGCCGACGCCACGATCGAATACCCCACCTGCAACAGCACCGCCGCGCTCAGCACCGGCACCAGCGCCATCGCCGCCCCGAACCGCGCATCCACCACCAGTCGCAGCGCATCGACGCCCACCGTATCCAGGCCCACCGCGGCCAGGCCCATCCCCAGCATGGCCAGCCGATAGACCTCGGCAAAACCGGCAGCCCCTCCCGGCTGCTGGAACATCCGATGCCGCCATACGTCCAACGACGACTGCAACGGCAGGAACAGCAGCGTCATGAGCACATTGGCCATCGACCACGCGACCGCATAGGCCCCCAGTTCCGCGACACTCAATACCCCGGCCACGATCGCGCGGTCCGCATTCCGCACCACGAAGAACAGCAACCCGCCCCCCAGCACGGGCAAGCCGAACCGCACCAGCGGCGCCAGTTCCACGCGTGCCGCGGCCACATCCGGCATCCGCACCGCCGCCCGGCAGCCCGCCAGCCCGACCACCAGGCCAGCAGCCCCACCCAGGAAGACCCCCAACGGCCCAGCCCCGAACCCCACCACCGCCACCACCGTCAGCCCGGCACCCGCCAGGAACTGCGCGATCCCCACCGCCACAATCACCCGTGACCGCAACTGCGCCTGCAGCGTTGCCTGGGGCAGCATCAGCGCCACCTCCGCCGCAATCCCCACCGCCAGCGCCACCCGCACCCCAAGCCCCACCGGATGCCCCACGAGCCAGGCGCAGGCCGGCCCAGACACCGCGAACGCACCCGCCCCACCCAGCAGCGCAACCACCCGCATCACACCGCCCAGCCGCAACCACAGCCCGGCCCTTATCGCCGCATCTCCCTCCAGCCAAGCTCGCAGATATGCCGGCCGCAACTCCATCCGCAGGACCATCGCCACCAGGCCCGCCGCCAGGGTCAGCAGCTCGATTTCCCCGAAATCCGCGGGCGTCAGATAGTGCGTGTACAGCGGCAACAGCACGAACCCTGCCACCCGCTGCAGCAAGGGCGCCAGCCCGAACACCACGGCATGCCCGAAGACCCCGCGCTTGCTCACTCCCCCAACACCCGCCGTAAGACGGCGTCGAAGCCGTCCGCATACGACGTCGCCAGCGCCCGCCGGGCGGCCTGCCGCGCCAACCGCTCCATCGCCGCCCGATGCGGGGGCTCGGTCAGCCAGCGTCGCAACGCCGCCTCTGCCGCACCTATCTCGACCACGAACTCCGGCGGCAGCAGCTCCCCCACGCCTGCCCCTGGGCCGCATAACACCGGCCGCCCCGCCTGAATCGCCTCGAACACGGCCATTCCGAAGCTCTCATAGGGCGACGGGTGCACCAGCACCGAAGCCTCTGCCAGCAAGGCGGACAGGTGCGGCACCGCGCCCGCGAACCGCACCGGCAACCCCGCGGCGGCGGCCTCCAGCGCCCCCCGTTCCGGGCCATCCCCGGCGATCACCCATCGGACCGGCACGTCCCGCATTCGCCGCGCCAGCTCGATCACTGCCGCGAACCGCTTTCCCGCCACAAGCCGCCCCGCCGCCAGCACCATCGGCGTCCCGCCCGGCGGATCGTCCACCGCCGCCCCCGGCAGGGCCGGGTGCAGCACCTGCGGCTGCAACCCCGCCAACCCCGTCCATCGCCGCAGATCCCGCCCATGCGCACGGCTTGACACAACCACCGCATCCGCCCGCCCTGCGAGCATCCGCTCCAGCGCCGCGTACTGCAGCATCATGGCCAGGCCTGACCCCATCGCCCGCTCCTGCAGCGGCACGCACGACAGCGACACGTAGACCAGCCGCCGCGCGTGCCGCACCGCGCGCGCCGCATGCACATCCATCGCGACCACCACGTCGGCCCCGTCCACCAATCCCTCTGGCAAGCGCTGCCCCCAGGCCCGCCGCAGCGGTGCCACCCGCCATAGGCGCCCCGCGGCCCCCACCGCCGACACCCGGACCTGCGTGACATCCCAGCCCGGAACCGCCGGCTCCTGGCTGGCAACCGTAATGCGGTAGCGGCAGCCCAGCCGGGCCACCAGGTGGCGCATGATCGAAGGCCCGCCGCCCAGCGCGCCCAGCCCCTGGTTGTTCAGCAGCAGCAGCCGCGGCGTCAAGAAACCGCGGGCCGCATCCCGAACACGCGCCTTACTCTATTCACCAGCCGGTCCACCAAGGTGAATCGCCAATCCACCGACATCCGATACCGCGCCCGTACGATCTCCCGCACGCTCAGGTGCCGGGACGGCAGCACCGGCGCGATGAACGACCCCAGGTCCTCCCAGTCGATCGCCGCCAGGTCGCCAAGCTCTCCGGTCGCCGCCAGTTCCTCGAACAGCGGCGTGCCCGGGTATGGCACGAAGTAGGCGAACTGCACGCTGTCCGGCCGCACCCGCCGCAGCCACCGGGTCGTGTTGCGCACGCTTGCGCGGCTCTCATCCGGCAGCCCCACGATCAGGTGCAGATGCACCTTCATGCCATGGGCCCGGGTCATCGCCACCACCCGCTCGAACAATTCGAGCGATTTCGGCCCATCCGTCTTTGCCGTTCCCGCGAACATCGCTTCGTCCGCACTCTCCAGCCCGTAATGCACCTCGGCACATCCGGCCCGTCGCATCAGCGCCAGCATGGCGTCGTCCACCACGTCATACCGGGTTTCGCACACCCAGTTCACGCCCAGGTCCCGCCGGATCAGTTCCTCGCACACCGCCCGCGTATGCCGCGGATTGATGGTAAAGACCTGGTCTCGGAACAGGATCTGCTGCACCCCGAACTCGCTTTTCAGGCGGGCGATATCGTCTGCCACGCGCGCGGGCGATCGATAGACCAGCTTTTTTCCAAACCCGAACGGATAGGGACAGTAATTGCAAGTATAGGGGCAGCCTTTTGTGGTGAACACCGTGGCATAGCGCTGTTTCTTGCCGAGATAATAGTCGCTCTCGTAACGGCTGAAATCCAGCAGCTCATAGGCCGGGAACGCGACGAAGTCCAAGGACTTCATCCGCTCCCGCGCCGGCAGCGTCACCACTGCCCCATCCCGCCAGACGTGGCATCCCTGCAGCCGCTCCGGCGTCCCCGCCAACAGCGCCTGCACGTTCTCGGAAACCAGCAGCTCCTCCGACTCTTCCATCACTGCATCCGCGAGCCCGGCCTCCAGGATTCGCCCGCGGAACCACTTCCCGGTCGCGCCCACCAGCACCACACGCAAGCCTGGCACCAGCCCCCGCGCCCGCGCCAACAACTGCAGGTCATGTTCAAGCGACGGCAGGTTCACCTGCGTTACCAACACGCGCAACGTTGGGCCGAACAGCGTGTCGAACGCCGCCAGTTCCATCGTCGCGCCGGCCTGGAGGTCAACATAGCGGAACCCGACCCCCGCCTCCTCCAGCCGCCGCGCGATGTACAGATACGCCGCATAGGGCACGTCGTAGTATTGCTGGTCGTGGCCCCACCCCTCTCGCGCCGAAGCCAGCGCCGTCCCCATCCCGCCCGACCATTCGCGGAACACGTTTTTCCGCGGCGGGCTCGGCAGTTGCAGGATCAGTGTCTCGCTCATGACCGGTACAACGCTGCATACCGGTCCGCTGCGCCTGCGAGTGCGTACCGCGCCGCCACCGCCTGCCGCCCTGCTTCGCCCATCGCCCGGCGCAACGCAGCGTCCGCCACCAGGTGCCGAACCGCCATTCCATAGGCCTCCGCCGTTTCGAAAAGGCTTCCTGTCACGCCTTCCGCAATGAAGCTGTCCGTGATCCCGGCCAGGCGCCGGCATACCACCGGCAGGCCGTGCGCCATTGCCTCCAGCGGCGCATTTCCGAAGCCCTCGTTCCGAGATGCGAAGACGAACACGTCTGCGGCGCAATAGGCCGGGGCCGGGTCATCCATGTAACCGACCAGTTGGATCCGCGTTGCCGCCGCAGACCCGGCGATCACGTCCAGCAGCGCCTCCACGTATCCCTCCTCCAGCACCGGCCCCACCAGCAGCAGATGCAGCGCGCCGGCCTCGACGGGATGGTTCTCCACCAGGAAACGCACATCCTTCCGCGCACACAACCCGCCCACGAACAGCAGCACCACATCCGCCGGCCCGAAGCCGAAGCGCGCCCGCGCCGCCGTCCGCGCATCGTCCGCCAGCACGGGCACCGCCGCCCCCTGCGGGATCAGATGCAGCCGCCCCGGCCGCGCCGTCGCCACGCTGTCGTCGTAGAGGAACGGGCTTATCGCCACGACATCGTCGATCAGCCGGCACAATAGCCGCACCAAGGGCCGATACGCCGCCCGATATCCCGCGAGCATTGCCCCCAGACCGTCGTCCAGCGTGCACGACTGCACCACCCGGCACCCGAACAGCTTTGCCACCAGGTGATACAGAAAATGCCGGTCCACCGCGGAATGGATGTGCACGACGTCATAGCGCCAGGCATTCAGGACGAACCACAGCAGCATGGCCGGGTTCACCTGCCCTGTATGCCACCGCCCGAACAGCCGAACCCGCACACCCCGCTGCAGGCTGATCCGCTGCCGCGTCGTCTCTGCCACCACCTCCGCACCAACCCCCCGGCAGGCCAGAAGCGGGATCAGCTTCTCGAAATACAGCCCGTCCCCGGTGAAATCCGGCCGGAAATACTTGAACACGTGCAGCACTGAAACCGGCCGCAGCCGTGCCGCCGCCCCATCTCGGCCTGTAATCTCCTCGAGCGAGACGCACGCCTCGTTCATCGAACTGCCGCCCGCCCTCTCATCAACAAATCGTCACAGTTCGTTCTAACGAACCGTCTCAGCCAAGGAAACCACAAACCGAGCGGTGTTGGCGTTACGGGCAGATATACCCCGTCCCCCCTGGCGCCTTGAAACACCCCACGGACTCCGGAAACAGCGCCTTCGGCAGGAACAGGATCGCGTCCGGCAGGAAGATCGTGAAGGCGATCACCGCGAAGAACACGGCATAGATCGGCACCGAGGCCCGCAACGCTGCCGGAAAGCGCACCCCCACGAACTTCGACGCCATCAGCAATGCCAGCCCGTAAGGCGGCGTGATCAAGCCGAATGCCAGGGTCACGATCAGGACCACGCCCATGTGGACGGCGTTGATGTTTCCGACCTCGACCAGCTGCGTCACGACCGGCATGAAGATGATGATCGCCGGGATGGGCTCGATGAAATCCCCGACGATCACGAAAACCAGCACCAGCATGAACATGATCGCCATCGGATCGGTGCCTGCGACCTGGGCGATCCACCCCGCCACCACGATTGGACCGCGCAGATAGGCGACCAGCCACCCGAACGCCGAGGCTGCGGCGATGGTGATCAGCGGCAGGCTGAACACCAGGCCTGCCTGCATGAAGTCCCGCGGCAGCTCTCGCCAATGCCCTGGCTTCAGCAGCGGGAGCACGATCAGCAGGATATAGGCGACCGCGATGACCCCCGCCTCGGTCGGTGTGAACCACCCCGTCATGATCCCGCCCAGCAATATCCCGGGGATCAGCATGGGCAGGCTTGCGCGCCGCCCCGCCACCGTCAGCTGCCCGAACGTCGCCCGCGGCCGCTTGAACCCCACCGGCCCGAAGAAATAGCAGTAGGTCATCAGCCCGAGCCCGATCAGCAGCCCCGGTACGATGCCCCCCAGGAACAACCCGGCGATCGACACGTTCCCGATCGCCCCGTAGACCACCGCCATGATGGAGGGGGGTACGAGCGCCGCGATCGTGCTCGCCGCCGCGATCAAGGCCGCCACGAACTCCGGCCGATACCCCTCTGCTGCCATCGGCGCCGCCATCGTGCGAGACAGCACCGCCACATCCGCCGAGCTGCTGCCGGACATGCCCGAGAAGAACATGCTGAACACGGTCGTCACCTGTGCGAGCCCGCCCCGCACATGCCCCACCATCGCCTGCGACAGATCCGCGATCCGGATCACCACGTTGGCCGACGTCATCAACTCGCCGACCAGCAGGAAGAACGGGATCGCCATCAGGCTTTCCGAATCGATGCCGTTGAACAGCTGCCCTGCCATCGACTGGAAGCTGATCGGCGTCAGCGCCGTGCCCACCATCACGCCCGCGATCAGGCTGAACGCCACCGGCACACCCATGTAGCCGAGCGTCAGGAACAGCGCCGTCATCACCGCCAGAACGACGGCATTCTCGCCGTCCATGTCAGCCGCCCTGCTTCAGCTGCAGGTCCGCCAGCGCCAAGCCCTGCGCGTGGCTCCGCCCGGCTTCGAACCCATTCCGGACACCGTTCAAAATCTGCTCCAGGCTGAACAGCGCCACCAGCCCGCCACATACCGGGATGGGCCAGTAGAGGTATGCGATGGGCGTCATGGACGGCATCCGGAAGCTTGCGAACCCACTCAGGAAGTTCTGCCACCCGAACACCGCCATGCCCAAGCCGACCACCAGCACGACGCCACGATTGAACACCTCCGCCACCGTCCGCCACGGCCCGTGCATTGCCTCCGTCATCGCCGACAGGCAGAGGTGATCGTTTCGCCGCACCGCCACCGCCGTGCCCAGGAACACGCCGTAGGTGAAGAAGGCCATCGTCACCTCCTGCAGCCACAGCCAAGGCCGTCCGATCTCCCGCGTCACCACATCCGCGAAGACCGAACTACAGAACGACGCGAGGCAGACCCCGCACAGCACCATCAAGATCCGCTCGAGACCATCGAGCGCCGCCCATTTCAGATGACGGTCGCTCGACTGGATGACCTCGAACCCGCCGCTTCCTTCCGCCATGACGCTACCTGTCCGCCCGAACCAGCTCCAATATCTTCACTGCATTCGGTCCCAGCGCCGCCGCCTGGCTATCCTGGAACGGCGTTGCGATCTTGATGAACCCGGCCGTGTCCACATCGGTGACGAACTTCACCCCCAGCTTGGTCAGCTTCGCCTGGCTTTCATGCTCCAGCGCCAAGGCCCGTGCCGGCTGCTGCTTTGACACCACGTCGGCGGCATCCTGGACCCACTTCCTCTGTTCGTCCGACAGCCCGGTCCAAACCTTGTCCGAAACCCACAGCACCGAATTATTCGCCTCGTGCGCCGTCATCGACATCACCGGCGCCGTTTCATAGTGCTTGTTCGCCTGGTAGACGTTCACGCCGTTCTCGGCCATGTCCACGACCCCTGTCTGCAGGCTCGTGTAGACGCTGCCGAACGGCATGTGCACCGTCTGGGCGCCATAGGCCGGGAAGATCGCATCCTCCGTGGCGGTCGCCTGCACCCGGATTTTCAGCCCCTTCACGTCCGCGACCGCATGGATCTCCTTCTTGCCATACAGGTATCGGAGCCCCAGCGTCGCCAGGCCGAGCATGTGCACGCCGGTGACGTTCTGGTCGAACATCGCCTTCATCGCACCGATCACGGCCGGGTCCGCCAGCGCCTTGCTCAGGTGGGCCTCGGACTGGAACAGGTAGTGCAGGCTCATCACGCCGGACTCCGGCGAGAGCGTTGCTGCGTTTGCGGTGCTGGTGATCAGGAAGTCGATATCCCCTGTCCGGATCTTTTGCAGCGCCTGCGGCTCCTGCCCCAGCTGTGCGCCCGGGAACTGGTCTATGACCATCGTTCCCTTGCTGCTTTTGGCCAGGCTTTCTGCGAACAGATCGCCTGCGACCCCGAAGCCGGTGCTTTTCGGCTGGTCGTAGCCGAAACTGTAATGCTTGGTCTGCGCGTGGACCGGCGCATGAACCAGCGCCAGGGCACCTGCTACCGCGGCCGCAAGATGGGTCAATCGCATCGTGTCTTTCTCCCGTGTCGCCCCATTCTCCGGACCAGCCGGGCGGGCAATCACGGGCAGGCTACCCACTCCCCAAGGCACCGTCACCAAGTTTCCATACGTTTTTTTGACGAATGGCTGTCTTAGAGCCTGCTCCTGACCTGCCTGGCGGTCCGTTTCCCGAACAGATCGGCCCGCCCATCGCCGCGGCGTCTTGGTGCCTTGGTGTTCAACCTTCCTTCCTGCTAACTCGCCCCATGTCCGAAAGACCCAAGACCCACCCCCACGCCCAGCTCGCCGCCCACGCCCAGGCGCTGCTCGAGGCCGCGGGCCTTCCGCCCGATCGCGCCGCCACCGTCGCCACGACCCTCATCGAGGGTGACATGCTCGGCCACACGACCCATGGCCTCGCGCTCCTGCCCGGCTACCTCGCCGCCCTCGCCGACGGCACCATGCGCGCCGAAGGCGACCCCGAGACCATCACCGATCGGGGCGCGACGATCCTGCTCGATGGCCGGCGCCTCCCGGGCCCTGTCCTTGTCCACCACGCCATCGACCTCGCCCTTGGCCGCATCGCGCAACACGGCACCGTGACGGTCGTGATCCGCCGCAGCCACCACATCGCCTGCCTTGCTGCCTACCTCGAACGCGTCACCGCCGCCGGCAAGATGATCCTGCTGATGAGCAGCGACCCAAATGTCGCCAGCGTGGCCCCCTTCGGCGGCACCCGCCCCTTCATCACCCCGAACCCGATCGCCGCCGGCATCCCTACAGGCGGGCAGCCCATCCTGATGGACGTCAGTGCATCCACCACCACGAATGGCCTCACCGGCCGCCTTCGCGCCGAGGGTCGGCGGCTTGATCATCCCTGGATCATCGACGCCGAAGGGACCCCGACCACCGACCCCGAAGCCCTGTTCAGCTCCCCTCCGGGCACCATCCTGCCGCTCGGCGGCCTGGACAGCGGCCACAAGGGCTTTGCCCTCGGCCTCCTCGTCGAGGCGCTGACCGCCGCGTTGGGCGGCTTCGGCCGCGCCGACCCTGGCGAGGGCTGGGGTGCGGCCGTCTACCTTCAGGTCATCGACCCCGAGGCGTTCGGCGGCCTGGACGCCTTTCTCCGCCAAACCGGGTTTCTCGCCCAGTCCGCCACTGCCAACCCGCCCCGCCGCGGCCAGCCCCCCGTGCGACTTCCCGGCGCCCGCGGCCTCGCTCTCCGTGACCACATGCGGGCCAATGGTGTCGAGCTCTACCCCGGCATTATCGAAGCCCTGAGGATTTGGGCGCTGAAACTCGACATCCCGCCGTATTGCTAACAGCTCATGGTCTCGATGAGGGCTCAATTGCCGGTACAAACCCGTATCGCAGCAATGAACCTTCACTTCACCCGCACGTTATCGATGCCGGGAGAAAATAATGACCGAGACCATCCACCTCGACCCCCACGACCCCATTCCCGAGGGGCACACCGTGACCGTGCTCCGCCACTTCAAGGAAGACGATCCCGACAGCGCTACCATCGAGATCAGGTTGTCCGGCAAGCCTGGTCAGACGACCCACCCGCACCGGCCCGACGGTAGTCTGATGCTGTTGGACGAAGCCATAGCCATCGCCCGGACGATTGCGATCCAGGAGGGAATTGGCCGGGTTTTTGTCATCGACCGGATGGCTGGGCCGCGCGAGCATGACATCATCACTCATGCGGGCGACCACAGCGTCCATGGCGAGCAGCTTCTCGACATCGACGAGGAGGACGCGGTTCGCGGGTCCGACATGCGCGACCGTGCCCACCACGACCCGATACGATGAAAGGCATACGCTTACCAAACGGCGTGAATTGCCTGTGTCCGCGCCGCAATGTAGCCACACCGCGCTTATATCGAGGCAGCGTGGACGGAAGCTGTCGATCACGCGGTCGTTAACCAAAGCCCACGGGTTACGTCCGGCGTCTTTATGCCTATCTGTGCTTTCCACACTGGACCGTCGCCATCCCGGCGCGGCTTTGAACGAGAAGAGATCGATTGATGCCTGATTCCGGGTTGGACGCCGCCATGACGGGACGACGAGTCGGTGTGATGGTCGTCGGCATGGGCGGCGCCGTCGCTACCACTGCCGCCGCCGGCATCGAAATGCTGCGCGCTGGTTCGAACGACTTGGCTGGCCTGCCGCTTGCCGGCGTATCGGCACCGGGCCTCGCTGCATATCGCAACCTTCACTTCGCTGGATGGGACCTGCACGACGAGGATCTGGAGAGCGCCGTTCGGGAGCATCGCGTCCTGGATCGCGACCAGGCCGAGCTTGTCGGCCCTGCCCTTTCCAAGATGAAGCCCTGGCCCGCCGTCGGCAGCGTCGATTTCTGCAAGAACGTCGATGGTACGAATAAGATTGCGGCCAACGGTCACCGCGAGGCCGTCAACAAGATCCGCGAGAACATCCGTCAGTATCGCGAGAACTCCGGCATCGATAACCTTGTCATGATCAACCTGGCATCGGTCGAACGCTGGCCGGACAAGAACGCGCCTGCCCTCCGGACTCCCGAGGGCTTTGAGCGTGGTCTCGACGGCAGCGATCCCGCCATCAGCCCGGCTATGCTCTACGCGTATGCGGCCATCGCCGAGGGCGTTCCGTATGGCAACTTCACGCCCAGCCTCGCTGCCGACGTTCCTGCGCTGACGGCCATGGCCGAGCGTGAGAACGTTCCCGTCGCCGGCAAGGACGGCAAGACCGGGCAGACCTTCATCAAGACCGTCCTGGCCCCGGCCTTCCGTAGCCGGAGCCTGTATGTCGAGGGCTGGTTCAGCACCAACATCCTTGGCAACCGCGATGGGCTGGCGCTGAAGAACAAGGACAGCCTGGAGAGCAAGCTCAACACCAAGGGGTCCGTCCTCGATGATATCCTCGGCTATCCCGTCGAGGACCACATTGTCGACATTCGGTATTACAAGCCTCGCGGCGACAACAAGGAGGCGTGGGACAACATCGACCTCGTGGGCTTCCTGGGTCAGAAGATGCAGATCAAGGTGAACTTCCTCTGTCGTGACAGCATCCTGGCCGCTCCGTTGGTCATCGAGATCGCTCGCGTTCTTGACCTTGCGCGCCAGCGTGGCAAGGGTGGCATCCAGGAACAGCTTGGCCTGTTCTTCAAGGCCCCGATGACCCCTGCCGGAAAACGCGAGGAGCACAGCTTTCCGGTCCAGGAACGGGCCCTGCTTGACTGGCTTTCCGCCTGACCTGATCTGAAACTTACCATGAGTACAAATGTGTTGGCCGGGCTTGTCCCGGCCCCCCATTCCTCTTCGCCGGCGGTTGACTATCAAGCCGGGCAGCGTCTTACAGACATAGTCCCCCTTGCTGTGGAACTGTCTGATCTGAAACGTGTCCGGGACGCCTCGAGCCCGGACAGCCTTGCATCGCGGCTGTTCCGCAGCACCTGGTCTGCCCTTCTTGCCGGGCACGCGCCGGACCAAGTAGCTGGGATTGCGACCGCGCAGGCCCTTGCAGCTGCCCGTCTGGGCGGCATCGATGCCTCGGTCCTCGCGACTGCCGGCCTCACTCGCGACGAGGCCAGAATGGTCCTCCGGCGCAGCTTCGACGAGGTGGCCTCTCCTCTTGAGCCCAATCAGGCCAGCCACCTCCGCGTCACATTCTCACAAGACCTTACCTCCGGCCCGGTTCCTGCACTTGCGGAGGCTCTCATCCGGCAGCCCCGCGCTGGCGCCACGTGTCCGGGCAAGCCGCGGATCGTGCTTGAACCACCCGAGAACCATGGCGATCACTGCATGATCGTAGCCGTTCTCGGCTATGTCCTTGCCCCACGTTACGCCGCCAACCCTGCCACGGCCTTCCTCGCCGGCATGGCGCACCACCTCCATAACGTCGCTCTTCCCGATAGCGGCTTCGCGGGGGAGATACTCCTCGGCAACCATCTCGCGACCATTATTCAGCGGCTCTTTGCCCGCGAGTTGGCCACCCTGCCTCGGGATCTCCGCGCAGCAACCGAGGCGGCCCTGGCCCACATCCCGGATGCCACGACCCCGGTGGGGCGCGCCTTCCACGCCGCCGATGTGATCGACCGCGTCCTCCAGATGGTTCACTTCGACCAGGTCGCAGGCTTCACGATCGACCAGGCGCTCGACGACATGGACCTTGTCCATGCCGGCCCGACGCAGGCCTTCCATCATGCCGTCCTGTTGGACGCCGGGTTGCCGTGACCGACTGGAACGAGTGGCGCAGTCCGATTTCGGGCGCACCGCTCCACTCCGACGCCGCGCACTCCCTGTCCGACGGTGCCCAACGCTGGCCCGTGGTGGAGGGCATCCCCTTCCTCCGCGCCAACCGCCGCGACCTGGCCGAGGCCGCTTTGCACGCCCTGGACGATGGCAACTCGTTCGAGGCCACCATCCTTCTTCTTGCAGACCAGGATGACTGGGCCCGCAGTCCACCGCCATCGGAGGACGCCCGCCGCCATTTAGTACGTCAAGCCGAAAGCCTCAGCTTTCGCGCCGCCATGGACCTCCTCGCCTTCGGTCCTGTCGCCACCTACTTTGCCCACCGCTGGTCCGACCCTACGTTTCTATCGGGACTCGCCCTTGCCGAAGCTCACATGGGTGACGGCCCGGTTTTCGAGCTGGCATGCGGCGTCGGCCACTACCTGCGCGAATTCGCCCGCGTGTCGCCGAAGCCGGCCGGCGCCGACATCGTTTTCGCGAAGCTCTGGCTGGCCCGGCGCTACATCGCGCCCACCGCCACCCTCGTCTGCTTCGACGCCGCCGAGCCCTGGCCGGTGCCTGACAACGCTGCCAGAACGGTCTTCTGCCATGACGCCTTCTACTTCCTGCCGAACAAACCCCACATCGCCAACGAGATGCGCCGCGTTGCCACCGGGCCCATCCTTGTCGGCCACGCCCACAACGCCCTCACCGACAACCTCTCCGCCGGGAGCCCGCTGTCTCCGACCGGCTACGCCGCCCTGTTCGGCACGCCCCTCCTGTATGACGACCGCGAGCTTACGGCTGCCCTTGTCGACTGCCGCGCCCCCCGCTCCGCCGCCGCCGATCAACTTGCCAATGCCCCCGCCATTTCGCTGGCCGCCAATGCAGCCCCCGCACTCCCCGTCGCCGCGGGCCTCGCCATGCCGCCCCAGGGTGCCCGGCTCCGCCGCAACCCGCTATATGGCGGCATGACGATCCGCTGGCCCTCTCTCCGCTACCAGGCCGAATACGCGGCCCTCGCGACATATCCGGCCGAGCCCACCGGCCCCCTCGACGCGACCGCCGGGCAATCCTGCGAAACCGACGCGCTCGCCCGCCGCCGCGTCCTGTTGGACCTCCCCGCCCGATGGTAACGCTCAACTGGGGCATCGCCGGCTGCGGCTGGGTTGCCCGCGACTACGTCGGCCCCGCCATCCGTGCCAGCCGCAACGGCACCTTGGCTGCGATTTTCGACCCTGACCCGGTCTCTCGCCACCGCGCCGCCGAGTTGCTCCACGTCCCTGCCCATGACGACCT
>JAYVEG010000202.1:0-3434 GCA_043748985.1 Rhodospirillales bacterium | reverse complement strand
TCTCCCCGATCTTGAGGGTGATGCCGGATCCTGGGATGTGCGCGCCGGGGGGCGCGAAGACGGCCTTCATGCCGGCCCGCGCGTTGGGGGCGCCGCAGACGACGCTGACAGGCCCGTCGCCGGCATCGACCATGCAGGCGCGGAGGCGGTCGGCGTTCGGGTGCTGGTCGGCGCTGACAACATGGGCGATGCGGAAAGGGGCGAGAGAGGCGCCGGGGTCTTCGACGCCCTCCAGCTCAAGGCCGATCCCGGTGAGGCGGTCAGTCAGGGTGGCAAGCTCGGCATCGGTGTCGAGGTGGGACTTCAGCCAGGACAGAGAGAACTTCATCGGCAGACGCCCTCATGCAGGATGGCGGGCGCGAGCGGGTCGGCACCGTAGTGGCGGAGCCAGCGCTGGTCGCTCTCGTAGAAGGGGCGCAAGTCGGGGATGCCGTGCTTCAGCATCGTGACGCGCTCGACGCCCATGCCGAAGGCGAAACCTTGCCATTCCAGGGGATCGAGGCCGCAATTGGCCAGAACGCGGGGATGAACCATGCCGGAGCCGAGGATCTCGAGCCAGTCGGAACCAGTACCGATCTCGCCGGTGCGCTTGGACCAGCCGATGTCGACCTCCATGGAAGGCTCGGTAAAGGGGAAGTAGGAGCTGCGGAAACGAACGGGCAGCGTGGCGATGCCGAAGAAGGCGCGCAGAAAGTCTGTCAGACAGCCCTTGAGGTGCGCCAGAGTGATGCCGCGGTCGATGACCAGGCCCTCGCACTGGTGGAACATCGGCGAATGGGTGGCGTCGTGGTCCGCACGGTAGGTGCGGCCCGGTGCGATGATGCGGATGGGCGGGGGCTCGTTGAGCATCGAGATGATCTGGACGTCGCTGGTCTGGGTGCGCAGCAGCACCGGCCGGCCATCGCGTGTGCCCGGCAGGTAGAAGGTGTCGTGGTCCGCACGGGCCGGGTGGTGGGCGGGAATGTTGAGGGCGGAGAAGTTGAACCAATCGGTTTCGATATCGAGCCCCTCGCCGACGCGGAAGCCCATCGCGCCGAAGATTGCAGCCATCTCCTCGATGGTGCGGGTGATGGGGTGGATCAGGCCCTGAGGGTGAGGCGGGGGCGGGATGGTGACGTCGATGCGCTCGGCGGCAAGCCGCGCATCCAGCGCAACGGCGTCCAGCGTGACGCGGCGGGTTTCCATCAGCCCGGTAAGGCGGTCGCGGAGTTCGTTGAGCTGGGCGCCGCGAACTTTGCGATCCTCGGGTGGGAGTTTGCCGAGTTCCTTCAGAAGGGTGGTGAGCTTGCCGGTCTTGCCGAGAGTCGCCACGCGGATGGCGTCCCAGGCACGGAGGTCGCTCGCGGCTTCGAGGGCGGCCTGGGTTTCGGCATAGAGGGCGTCGGTCATGCGGGCGGCCTTGGGTGCGGGCGGTGTTGGTAGGGCGGCGGCTTTGGTGTTGGCAAGCCCTGCCACCCAAATGCAAAAGGGCCGCCCTGGTAGGGCGGCCCTTTGCCGATTACCGCTTAGTCCCGTTTACGCCGGAACGCTGCCTGGGTGCTCGGTCAGTTCGGCAAGTCCGGCGACCGTCGCGTTCTCGGCGGCGGCGTGCATGACGGCCTTAACCTGGTCCACGATGGCGGAGAAGCTGGTGGGGTCGTCGAAGGCGATCGCGGCGAGAATCTTGCGATCCATCTCGATGCCCGTGGCCTTCAGACCGGCGATGAACCGGCTGTAGGTGATGCCATGCTCGCGCACCGCGGCGTTGATGCGCTGGATCCACAGCGAGCGGAACTCGCGCTTCTTCACCCGGCGGTCGCGGTAGGCGTATTGAAGCGACTTCTCCAGGCGCTGGAGCGCGATGCGGTAGTTGGTGGAGCTCCGGCCGACGAAGCCCTTGCTCTGCTCGAGAACCTTCTTGTGACGGGCGTGTGTCGTTACGCCCCGCTTGACGCGTGCCATGTCTCAGCCCTCCGTTATGCGATGCCGTAGGGGGCCCATTGCTTGACGGTCAGGCCGTCAGCATGGGTCAGCACCTGGCTGCCGCGGTTCTGGCGCTTGGCCTTCTGCGAGCGTGCCATCAGGCAGTGGCGCTTCTTGCCGGGGCCGGCGAGGACTTTTCCGGTCGCGGTGATCTTGAACCGCTTCTTGACCGAGCTTTTGGTCTTCAACTTGGGCATTTTGGTCTCCTGTAACGGCCTGCCGCCGGCCCGGATGGCCGGTTGGACAGGTGTCGCGGCCGGGCATGCCCATATTCAGGCCCGGCGCGCTGACGAAGAGCGGGGTCTTATCTGTGTTGCAGTCTGGCTGCAAGCTCACTGTTCCAGGGGGCAGTCACTCGGCGACGTCATGGCCCATGATGGCGCGGAAGCGCGCGCAGTAGGCGGGCCAGACTTCGGGGTTCAGCAGCCGGGGCGGCCGTCTACCATCCAGGATCTGCAGCATCTGGTCGGCGGCGATGCCGGCGATGGTGTCGCGGGACTCGTGGGTGACGCCGGCGGTATGGGGGCTCGCGAGCACGGTGTCGAAGGCCAGCAACGGATGGTCGGGCGGAGGTGGCTCCTCGTCCCACACGTCCAGGCCGGCACCGGCGAGGCGGCCGATGGCCAGCGCTTGTTCGAGGGCGCGCTCGTCGTGAATGAAGCCGCGGGCGGTGTTGATGTAATAGGCGCCCGGGCGGATGAGGCCGAACGCGCGGGCGCCGATCATGCCGCGGGTTTCGGCGGTCAGCGGGCAGTGGACGGAGACGTAGTCCGACTGGGCCAGCAGTTCGTCAAGCGTGGCAGGGGTGGCGCCACGCGCCTGGATGGATTCAGCGGAAAGATAAGGATCGTGGGCCAGGACGCGCATGCGGAACAGGCCGTTGCACAGTTCTGCCAGCCGGGTGCCGACGTGGCCGAGGCCGATGATCCCGAGCGTGCGGCCCAACAGATCGTGGCCCATGTAGGCGACGCGCTTGATCCCCGCTGCCCGGCGCATGGCACGGTCAGCCTCCCCGATCCGTTTCGTCAGCGCGAGCATGAAGCCGAGCGCGTGTTCGGCCACACCTTCCTTGTTGCCGCCGGCCTGGTTGACCGCCAGCACGCCGGCCCGGGTGCAGGCATCGATGTCGATAGTGTCATAGCCTGCGCCGTTGGAGGACACGACCAGCAGATTCGGGGTTTGGGCCAGCAGGGGATCAGCACCCCACCAGTGGATCGGCAGCTCCTGCCGTGACGCGCTGATCTGGAACGCGTGGGCGGTCTGCAGCAGGACGGCAAGCTCGTCGGTTGGCGGATCGCGCCGCATGCGATGAAGGCTGACGTCGGGCCGGGTGGCGAGAACCGTCGCGTAGGACGGGCTCATGAGCGTTTCGATATAAAAGACGTTCTTGCTGTTCGTTGGCATCGCCGCCCCCGTGCTGTTGTGTTTAGGCTGTCTTAGGACCGGGGCGGCGGCGCGCCAAATATCGCCAG
>JAYVEG010000201.1:0-3485 GCA_043748985.1 Rhodospirillales bacterium | reverse complement strand
CCCGATCGCGGTGGGTGAGATCCGCGACCTGGTCTCACACCTGAAGGACCGAGGCATCGGCGTGCTGATCACCGACCACAACGTGCGCGAGACGCTGGAGATCATAGACCGCGCCTACATCATGCACGACGGCAAGGTGCTGATGGAGGGCCGTCCGCAGGAGGTGGTGGCTCACGTGGACGTGCGCCGGGTCTATCTCGGGGAAAGGTTTAGCTTGTAAGCTGCCGCCTATGGCGATGGGTCCACGGCTCGAGTTCAGGCAAACGCAGTCGCTGGTCATGACGCCGCAACTGCGTCAGGCTATCAAGCTGCTGCAGTTCACGAACCTGGAAGCGGTGGCCTTCGTCGAGGAGGAGCTGGAGCGCAACCCGCTTCTGGAGCGCGACGAGCGCAGCGACAGCCAGCCGGAGCAGCCGGCCCCGGACCAGCGCACCCAGCCAGTTGCGGAACTGGATGCCGTTACCCTGCTGCGGCAGGAACGCATGCCGGATGCGGTGGATGCCGACCACTCCAACAGCTATGACGGCGGCAGCCCAGGCGATGGCGCGTCCTATGACGGCGCCGCCGAGGGGTCCTATGCCGGCGCCAATCGCAATGGGAGCGGCTTGGACGGGGACGACCGGGGCATTGACGCCCTGGCCGCCGCGCCGCGCAGCCTGCGGACGCATCTGGAGGAGCAGTTGCGCCTCAACTTCGCCGATGCCGGCGACCGCATTGTCGGCGCGCAGTTGATGGCGCTGCTGGACCCGGCAGGGCGCGTGCCGGTGGGGACGGAGGAGATTGCGGCAGCGCTGGGCATCGCCATCGAGCGGGTGGAGCGGGTGCGGACGGCCATGATGCGCTTCGACCCGCCGGGACTGTTCGCACGGGATCTGCGGGAGTGCCTGGCGGCGCAGTTGGCCGACCGCAACCGGCTGGACCCAGCGATCCAGCGCCTGCTGGACAACCTGGAGATGCTGGCCCGGCGCGACCTGCGCGGCCTGATGCAGGTGTGCGAGGTGGACAGCGAAGACCTGTCCGACATGATCGGCGAAATCCGGGCGCTGGACCCCAAGCCGGGCGCAGGCTTCGACCTCGGCCCCATGCAGCAGGTGATCCCGGACGTGCTGATGCGCGCCGCCCCGGACGGCGGCTGGATCCTGGAACTGAACCCGGACACCATGCCCCGTGTTCTGGTCAACGAAGCCTACCATGCCCGCGTCAGTGCCCGCGCCGGCAAGGAGGAGCGGAGCTTCCTGGGCGAAAACCTGTCCAGCGCCAACTGGCTCGTGAAGTCCCTGCAGCAGCGCGCCAACACCATCCTGAAGGTAGCGGCGGAGGTGGTGCGTCAGCAGAACGGCTTCTTCACCGGCGGCGTCGGCCACCTTCGCCCGCTGATCCTCCGCGACATCGCCGAGGCCGTGGAGATGCACGAGAGCACCGTCAGCCGCGTGACCGCCAACAAGTACATCGCCACCCCGCGCGGCACGTTTGAGCTGAAGTACTTCTTTACCACCGCCATCAACGCCGTCGCTGGCGGCGACGCCCACAGCGCGGAAAGCGTCCGCCACCGTATCCGCGCCTTGGTCCATGCCGAGGACCCGGAGGATGTGCTGTCGGATGACGCGATTGTTGCAGCCCTGCGACGGGAAGGCGTGGACATCGCCCGGCGGACCGTGGCCAAATACCGGGATGCGCTCCGCATCCCAAGCTCGGTGCAGCGCAAGCGGGAGAAGGCGGTGTCGGCCTGAAGTTGGGCGCCGCCGCAGCCGGTCAACCAGGGGGACGCAGCCATGCAGATCACAGTGTCGGGCAAGCAGGTCGAGTTGTCGGACGCGCTCCGCATCCGGGTCAGCGACCACCTGGACACCATTGCCGGCAAGTACTTCGATCATGCCCTGGAAGCCAACGTCACCTTCAGCCGCGCCCGCAGCTTTTTCACCTGCGACATCAACGTCCATGCCGGCCGCGGCCTGACCCTGCGCGGCGAGGGGGAGGCCGGCGACGCCCACAGCGCGTTCGACGACGCCGCCGAGCACATCGCCAAGCGCCTGCGCCGCTACCGCCGCCGGGTTAACGAGCATGCCCGAGACCTTGCCAACCGTGCCCGTCCGGAGGCTGCGCGGCAATACGTGCTGCGCCAGGAGGAGGACAGCCAGGCTACCAGCGCGGACGCCCGTAGCGAGACGCCGGCTTATGCCACAGTGATTGCGGAGGGCCAGGCAGAGATCAACACGCTCTCAGTCGGGGAGGCCGTGATGCGGATGGATCTTGCGGACCAACCGGTGCTGATGTTCCGCAACAGCGCAACGGCGGAGCTGAACGTGGTGTATCGGCGTCCAGATGGGCACATCGGTTGGATTGACCCGACCAAGATGTCCTAGGCCGCCCCGTCCCCTCCCGGACGAGGGCTGGAGCAAGGAGCGGGCTGGAGACGGAGTTCATCATGGCAGGAACTGTTGCTGGGAACACTTATCAAAACTACCAGATGGCCAACAGCATCAACGGCTTAGATGGGTTCTGTAGGGAACTTAAAGACCCTAGAGAGAAGCGGCATCACGGCGAAACCTCCCTCCAAGGCAACGGGAGCGGGTTAGTGGACCAGCGCTGGCACCATCTCGTGCTCTACGATGGCTGCCACCGCCAGGTCGCAGTTTGCGGCCACCGCCATCGGAGAGCCGTCCGCGGCGAAGATTGCGAACGCGGTCGTGCCATCCAGCCAGACAGGCTTCACGTAGGCCAGTTGCGACATGCCAAGCTCCATCAACTGTGTCTGACTGAGCTTGCGGATGTTCAATTGCTCCTCAGGGCTGGCTGCCAGGGCGTCCATTTGCCGGTCGGAGATAATGCCGTCCATACCCGTTCATCCTTGAAGGAGGCGTCGCTGCAAAAGGGCAACGCCTGATCTGACAGTAAGTTGGAACCGCCCGGCGATGCCGGGCATCATGTTTCTGTGCGCTACCGCAAAAGTGCTCAAACTGGACTTCCAGGCGGCGGCATCAGTCCCGTTCGGGCGCAGCATCCACCGTACGGGCGGCGCTCCCCTTGCTGATTGAAATCGTCTTGACCCTGATCTCCGGCTGCGGCCGGGCGAGGTCAATGTGCAGCAGGCCGTTGTCCAACCAGGCGCCCTTGACCTCTATGCCCTCCGCCAGCACGAACGCCCGCTGGAATTGGCGGGCTGCAATCCCGCGGTGCAGGTAAACCCGGCCGGCGCCATCATCGGTTTGGCGGCCGCGGATTACCAACTGGTTGTCCTCCTGCGTGATCTGTAGGTCGTCCATCGTAAACCCTGCGACGGCCAGGGTGATGCGCAGCCCAGCAGGCCCTGTCTGTTCGATATTGTAGGGCGGGTAGCCGTCATTGGGTGACTTTTGCGCACGCTCCAGCATCTGTTCCAGGTGATCGAAGCCCAGGAACATGGGCGACGTGAACATGCGTGCGGTCATCTTGCCTCCTCCTTGGAGCGAAGCGTTGAAACGGGACCCAGCGTGGCATCCCAGTAG
>JAYVEG010000200.1:0-11270 GCA_043748985.1 Rhodospirillales bacterium | reverse complement strand
CGGTTTGTGTCAGCACGGCCTCGCTTTCCTCGTCGATGCGGACGACCTGCTGTTGGGAGGCGATGTATCGGGTTTTGCAGATGGTCGGGCGATCGGCGGTCGAGACGGTGGCGGGGACCACACCCGGGATGGCGGACAGCAGGGTTTGGACGCGCTCGCCGGGGCTGTCGCGGCCCATGAGGCCTACCAGGATCGCGCGGCCGCCGAGGCTTGCGACGTTGGCGACCACGTTGGCTGCGCCGCCCAGGACCTCGGTCATGCGGGTTTGGCGCAGGACGGGGACGGGCGCCTCGGGGGAGATGCGCTCCATGTCGGTGTAGATGAACCGGTCGAGGATCACGTCGCCGACGACGAGGACGGTGATGTCGGAGAGGGTCACAGGGGGCCGCTGTTCATGGTGGGCGGGGTGTCGCATGGCGGGGTTGTGGCGGGCAAGGTTGGCGCCTACGGCGAAACCCTCACCCGGGTCCTGTCCCAGGGGGCGAGGGAGAGGTCGCTTCGGGGTTGAAGCGGATGCCGGATTGGGCGTGGGCGCCGCCCAGGGCGATGGGGGCGCTGTCGGAGCGCCAGCAGCCGGCGCCGGTGAGGGTGCCGTCGGGTGCGAAGGCGATGGCGTTCATGCCGCCGCCGACGGTGCGGACGGGCAGGATTTGGTGGCCCATGGCGACGAGGGCGGCGGCGGATTGCATGTAGCCGGGTTCGAGTTCGAGGGGGCCGCCGTTGGTCCATAGGCGGGGGGCCTCGACGGCCTGTTGGAGGGTCATGCCGTGGTCGATGAGGTTGAGGATGCCTTGCATGACGCTGCCGAAGATGCGGAGGCCGCCGGGTTGGCCGAGGGCGTAGAGCAGGCGGTTGTCGCGCAGAACGAAGCTGGGGGCCATGGACGTGGTGACGCGCTTGCCGGGTGCGACGGAGAGGGCGCGTCCGGGTCGGGGGTCGAAGAGGAACATGTTGTTGTTGGCGATCATGCCGGTGCCGGGAACCATGATGCGGGCGCCGAACAGGCTGTTGATCGTTTGGGTGCTGGCGACGACGCGACCGTTGCGGTCGGCGACGGTGAGGTGGGTTGTGTGGACCTCGCCGCCTGGGGTGACTTCGGCCTGCCAGGCTTGGGCGCGGGCCGGGTCGATTGCGGCGCGGCGGCGGGCGGCGTAGGTGCGGTCGGTGATGGCGTCGACGGGGACCTGGACGAAGTCGGGGTCGGCGGTGGCGGCGGCGCGGTCGGCGAAGGCGATCTTGAGGGCTTCGGCGATGAGGTGGAGGCGGGCGGGGTCGTCGGGCGCCATCGCGCCGAGGTTCCAGCCTTCGAGGATGTTGAGCATCTGGACGATGTGGACGCCGGAGGAGGCGGGCGGGGGTGGGGCGACGATCTCGTGGCCGCGGTAGGTGCCTCGAATGGGGGTCCGGTCTCGGACGGCGTAGGCGGCGAGGTCTTCCAGGCGGAGCGCACCGCCGTGTGCGGCGATGTGGTAGGCGACGGTGCGGCCCAGGGCGCCGCCGTGGAGGGCAGCTGGGCCTTCGGCGGCGATCGTGCGGAGGCTGTCGGCGGCATGGGGCTGGACGAGCTTGTCGCCCGCGCGGATGGGTGTGCCGCCGGGCATGAAGATGGCGGCGATGGCGGGGTCTCGGGCGAGGTCGGTGGCGCAGTCGGCGGTGCATTCGGCGAGGTAGGGGGTGACGCGGAAGCCGCGTTGGGCGTAGCGGATGGCGGGCTGCATGACGTCGGCGAGCGGCATGGTGCCGAAGCGGCGGAGAAGGGTGGCCCAGCCGATGACGGCGCCGGCGGTGGCCATGGCGGCGGCGCCGACCTGGTTGCGAGCGCCGACGGTTTCATAGGCGGTGGCGCCTGGGAGGGGCTCGTACTGGTCGGGCCGGGCGGCGGCGGGGGCGGCCGAGAGACCGTCGAGCACGACGTGCGTGCCGTCGGGGGTGCGGACGTGGGAGAGGCCGCCGCCGAGGAGGCCGACCATCATGGGTTCGACGACCGTGAGGGTGAAGAGGGCGGCGACGGCGGCGTCGGCGGCGTTGCCACCGGCGGCCAGCATCTCGATCCCTGCGGCGGATGCGAGCGGGTGGTTGGTGGCGACCATGCCCCAGTGTCCGGTGGCGGGGTGCTTGATGGTCATGGGGTTTCCATTCCATGGGCTTGGAGGGCGGCCTGCGCGTTGGGGGCGGCGAGGCGTGCCAGGATGTCCGTGGCGGCCAATTGGTTGGCGGCTGTGGTGGGGACGACGCCGACGTAGAGGGGGTAGTTCTGGATGGAGGCGGGCAGCGGGCCCAGGACCGTCAGCCCGTGGCCGGTGGCGCGGATGTCGGCCTGGGTGGCGATCGGAGGGTTTGGGGCGCTGATTTTCACGCCGACTCCGATGCCGACCTTGGCGAGGGGGGTCGCTTCGCCCACCAGGGTGCCGAGCGACTTTGCGCCGGCGGGGGTGACCACCACGAGGTCGAACTTTTCGCCGGCGCGCACCTTCGGGACCACGGCGCCGGCGGTTTCGTTCTGGACGACGAGGTGGTGGCCGGTTTCGCGTTCGATGCCGGGGGCGAGGTCCGACAGGACCGCGCGGGAGGCGCCGGTTGTGAGGATGTGGATGTCGGCAGCGTGGGTGGTCAGGGGGACCGCCATTGCGGCGAGGGCGAGCGGGAGGCGGGTCATGCGGTGATTGCCTTCAGGAGGGCGAGCAGCTTGCGGTCGCGTTCGGCGGCGAGCTCGGGGATGGGGCGATGACCCACCTCCGCCTGGACCCCTTCGACGAGGGTGCGCTTGAAGTCGTCGGTCATGTCGGGCGTGCCGAGGCTGGGCCAGAGGCCGGCGACGGGGATGTGGCGCATCAGGTATTCCAAGCCCCCTGCCCCGCCGGCCAAGTGGAACGTGAGGATGGGACCCATGAGGGCCCAGCGCAAGCCGGGGCCCTGGGCGATGGCGGCGTCGACGTCGGTGACGCTGACGACGCCCTGCTCGACCAGGTAGGCGGCCTCGCGCCATAGGGCGGATTGCAGGCGGTTGCTGACGTGGCCGGGCATTTCCTTGTTGAGGCGGATGGGGTGCTTGCCGATGGCTTTGTAGAAGGCCATGGCGCGGTCGATGGCGTCCGTGGAGGTGCGGGCGCCGCCGCAGACTTCGACGAGGGGGATGAGGTGGGGGGGGTTGAAGGGGTGGCCGAGCAGGACGCGCTCGGGGTGGGGGCAGCGTTCCTGCATGGCGGTGGGGAGCAGGGTGGAGCTGGAACTGGCGATGATGGTTTCGGGGGGGAGGGCTCGGCCGATCTGTTCGAAGAGGGCGGTTTTCACTTCGATGCGTTCGGGGCCGCTTTCCTGGACGAATTGGGCGCCCTGGACGGCTTCCAGGGGGTTCGTGTGGAAGGTCAGGCGGGCGCGGTCGGCGTTGGGGGCCAGGCCCAGGGCCTCCAGGGTGGGCCAGGCGTTGTCGACGAAGGTTCGGAGGAAGCTTTCGGCGTTGGGGGCGGGGTCGCTGGCGGCGACGCTTAGGCCTTGGGCGAGGAAGTTGGCGGCCCAGCTGGCGCCGATGGTGCCGCAGCCCAGGACGGCGACTTGGGTGATGGGGGGGGTGGCCATGCTTCGGGCTCCTTTTTAGGACGATATTTTCGGGCGGAAAATAGAAGAAGATTCAACACGGAGGAAGAGGAGGAAGGGGGGCACTCGGGACGGTCTTTTCTGGTCTTTTCGTCTGATATTTCAGGGATGTGATATCGATGACGGGGGTGGTCTCCTCTGCATCCTTTGTCTCTGTGGTTGATCTTGGTGCCTTTTCCTCTGCCTGGCCAAGTCAGACGGGGCACTTTTTGGCGGTTTTGAAGCCTGCCACGAAGCGGGCGAGGGTGCTGACGCGGGTGGTGTCGCCGCCAGGGGTCGGCGAGTTCGGCGAAGCGCCAGTCGTCTTGGTCGATGAAGCGGCTTTCGGGCTGGAAGACGCGGAGCATTTGCCAGTTGGCGTTATTGGAGACGAGGACGATTGGGTCCCAGCCGTAGCGGGGGCGGTTGCCGGCGGCGGTGGGGGTGAGGGATCACTGCTGCGGGCCGATCCAGGCCTGGAGGGCGTCGGCCAGGGCATTCAGGACGACGACCAGCACCGAAGAATAAAGCACGCAGGCCATGACCATGGCGAGGTCGAGGCTGTGCAGCGCGTCATAGGTCAGGCGGCCGATGCCGTGCAGGCCGAACACCACCTCCACCAGCACGGTCCCGCCGCCGAGCAACGCCCCGAGATCGAGGCCGAGGAGTGCCACGGCGGGACCGGCGGCGTTGGGCAGGGCGTGGCGCAGTGCAATGCGGACCTCGCCGAGGCCCTTGGCGCGGGCGGAGCGGACGTAGTCCTGTCGTAGCGCATGGGTGAGGCCGTTGCGGAGCACGCGGCCGTAGATGCCGGCGTAGAGCACGGCGAGCGTGAGCCAGGGCAGCGCCATCAGGCGGACCCATTCGCCGAGGCCGTGGGCCGGGCTGCCTGGCGGGGGGACCCAGGCGAACAGGCTGGCGTGCCATGGACCCTGGGCGACCAGCATGACCATCTCGCCGAGCCAGAAGGCGGGGATGGACACGCCGAGCAGGCCAGCCGCGACGATCAGCCGTCCCGTGCCCGGCCCGCGCGACACCGCCAGGAGGGCGATCACCAGCCCGGCCGAGCCCCATAGGATCGCTGCCCCGACCGCGAGGCCGAGGGTGACTGGCGCCGCCCGCAGCACGGCGGGCACCACGAGCTGGCCGCGGTTGACGAAGCTGGGCAGGTCCCGCGTCACGAACAGGCGGCGCATCAGGGCGAGGTATTGGACCGGCAGCGGGCGATCCAGCCCGTATTGGGCGCGGACCTCGGCCACCAGCTCGGGCGATGCGCCGCGGCCGGCGAGGCGGGCGGCCGGGTCGGCGCCGGGTGTTGCGAAGAAGATGAGGAAGACGAGCAGGCTGATGCCGACCAACACCAGGGCGCCTCGGAGCAGGCGGTGGAGCACGGCCTCAATCACGCAGGCGTTCCGCGACCGCGTTGAGTGCCAGGACCGTGGCTGCGACGGCGAGGCCCGGTGCGATGGCGACGATGGGGCGTTCGTGCAGCAGGTTCTGACCGTCGGCGATGAGCGTGCCCCAGCTGGCGCCGGGCTGTTGCACGCCGAGGCCAAGCACCGAGAGGGCGGCCTCGGTCAGCAGCATCATCGCGGCGACGATCGGGGCGAGGCCGGACAGGAGGGGGACGAGCTGCGGCAGCAAATGGCGGCGAAGGATATGGAACGGGTTGCCGCCGGTAGCGCGGGCGGCCTCGATGAAGGGCGCGGTGCGGAGATCGACGAGGGCGGCGCGGACCGGCCGGGCGACGTAGGGGGCGTAGACGAGGCCGAGGACGAGGATCGGCAGCAGCAGGCTGTCTTCCTGCACCATGAGCGGTCCAAGCTGAAGCGGGCCCGCCAGGAGGGCGAGCGAGAGGCAGATGGCCAGCAGCGTCACGGGAAAGGCCCAGAGCAGGTCGAGCACCGCGGACATCACGCTGTCGACCGCCCCCGCGAACGCGCCGGCCAGCGTCCCGGCCGCAGCCCCCAAGGCGAGGCACAGCAGCGTCGCGGCTCCGGCAACCAGCAGCGAAGTGCGGCCGCCATAGAGCAGCCGGGCGGCGACGTCCCGGCCCAGCGCATCGGCGCCGAGCAGGTAAGGGCCGCGCCAGGCTGGGCCGATGGGCATGGTGCCGATGCCGGCCGGACTCTCGGCCAGGACGTCCGCGCCGTTCACCTGGCCCAGCACGTTGGTGCGGAACGGGTCCGTGCCGGAGATGTGGGCGGCATAGACGGGGGCCAGCAGGCAGGCCAGCAGGATCATGGCGAGGAGGGCCAAAGCCGGCCTCATCGGGCGGGCCTCATTGCACCCAGGCCCGTTGGAACAGGAAGCGGTAGACCTCGTGCGAGACGAAGCCGTCGAGGCGCCGGGCGGTGACGTCGATGGCGCGCGGGCTGAAGAGGACGATGGCGGGAACCTGGTCGGTGATGGCGCGGTCGACGGCGGCGACGGCCTGCGGAGTGCCGGTTGCGAGCAGGGTATCGAGGGCGGGGTCGCAGAAGCCGGGGATGTTCGTGGAGCTGCCGGAGCCCAGGCGGAAGGCGGCACAGCCGAAATTGCCGGCGATGATGGTGCGGGCGGAGGGGTAGTCGGCGTACCAGCCGGTGAGGCTGGCCTGCACGCGGTTGTCGGTGTTCTGGATGTAGGTGAACTGGATGGCTGCCGACAGGGTTTGTAGCCGGGCGCGGTAGCCGATGTCGCCGAGCACCTCGACGAGGTAGGTACCGAGCGCCCTGGAAGTTGCGCCGTCGTCGGTCACCAGGGTGACGGGCTGGCCTGCGGTGCCGCTCTCGGCAACCAGGCGGCGTGCGGCGGCGAGGTCGTGGGGATAGGGGCAGTAGGGGACGTGGCCGGGCATGCCGGGGGGAACGACCTGGCAGAGCGGGGTCGCCATGCCGCGGCCGCCCATCAGGCGCACGGCGACCGCTCGATCGACGGCCATTGCGAAGGCGCGGCGGGCGCGGATGTCGTCGAAGGGGGGTAGGTGGACATTGAGCGGGACGAACCACAGGGCGTCGGCGCGATCGAGGTGCAGCAAGGCAGGGTGGGCCGCGAGTTCCGGCAGGCGGTCGGCGGGCGGCACGTCGAAGATCCAGTCGGCCTGGTCGTTGAGGATCGCGGTCACCTGCGCCTCGCCGGACAGTCCGAACTCGTAGCGCACGGCGTCCGCGTAGGCGTCGGGCTGGGCTTCGGGGTTCCATTCCTTGAAGTGGGGATTGCGCTCCAGGACGAGGGCGTCGTTGGGGTCGTAATGGGCGATCCGCCAGGGGCCGGTGCCGGGGAGCGGAAGGGTGCCGACGTCGTACGGCGGGGCATCCGCGGGCAGGATGCTGGCGTGCGGCAAAGCGAGCTTCTGCAGGAACTCGGGGTCGGGCTGGACGAGGGTGATGGTGATGGCGTCGCCGTCCGCGCGGACGCCGGGCAGGTCGCATCGGGCGGGGCTGGCGATGCAGGCGGAAGCACCTTCGATGCCGCCATAGAACGTCTCCTGCGTGGGGCTGCCGACGCGGAAGATGCGGCGGAACGAGGCGACGACGTCGGTGCCGCGGACCGGTGCGCCGTTGGAGAAGCGCAGGCCTGGGCGGAGGTGGAAGCGATAGATGCGGCCGTCCTGGGGCGTTGGCACCGCGTCGGCGAGGTCGGGGACGATCTGCGCGCCTTCCGGGCCCGGGACCTTGCGGAAGGCGACGAGGCCGTCATAGACCGGCGCAAACACCTGCCAGAACTGTTGGGTGTAGTTGATCTGCGGGTCGATCGAGCCGGCGGCCGCGATTGCCAGCAGGCGCATCGTGCCGCCGCGATGCTGCGCTGGCTGCTGCTGACCCGCTGCCGGGGCAGCGATGAGCAGCAGGGTCAGCGCGAGAGGACGAAGGCCGTGCCGTCCCATAGCCGGAATGGGCGGTCGCCCGCTTGCTTGAGGGTCATGCCGGTTGCGGCGGCCCAGGCGGTGGCATCGTCGGCGTCGGCGGCGGGATCGCCGCGATAGGAGAGGTTGAGGATGCACAGCGCGCCGCCGGGACGGAGCGCACGGGCGACGCCGTGGACATGGCGCAGAGCGGTCTCGGCGCCGGTCTGGACGATGTAGGGGAAGCTGTCGATGGCGAGCACGAGGTCGAGCGAGGCGGGTGCGAGCCAGTCCAGGTCCTCGCCGCCGGTGCTGCGGACGTTGACATTGGCGGATGTCGCCAGGCGGCGGGCGGCCTCGGCCACCATGCCCGGGGAGACATCGAGGGCGAGAACCGAGGTGCAGCGTGGCGCCAGGGCGGCGGCGATCCGGCCGATGCCGCAGCCGAGGTCGAGCACGTCGGCGGTGGGCGGCAGGAGGCGTTTGGCGGCGAGCCATGCGAGGATCTCGGCGGTGGCGGCGGCGAGGATGGCGGGGTCGCCGAGGGAATAGAGCGCGACGCTGGCCTCTGGCGAGTGCTGGACGGCGCGGTCGAAGAAGGCGGCGATCTTCGCGATGCCCTGCGCCGGGGTGGCGCCCGAGGCATCGTGGCGGGAGGCGGTGTCCCGCACCTCGGCCGCCAGGGCGTCGAGTGCTGTGGCGCGGTCGAGAACCAGCGTCCGCATGACGGCGATGCGCGGATGGCTGCCTGTCGCCTCTAGCGCTGCCAGGATCGCGGCTGTGCCGGACCCGGCCAGCAGCATGCGGGCGACGGCGACCTGCGGCGAGATGGCGCCGGCGAGACAGTCGTGGATGGCGGCGGTCGTCACGCGTCCATCCAGCCGAGTGCCCGGAGGCGGTTGGCCTCGCCCAGGCGGACGCGCTCCCCGATATCGGTGCGGTAGCGCAGGTCGGGGATGCAGACGGAGCGCGCGCGGGCCAGGGCGGCGGCCTGGGCGCCCTCGATGCTGTCGGCGGTGCCTGTGACGACCATCGCGTAGCCGGTGCGGCGGCCGGCGAAGAGCTGACTGCCTTGCAGCCGCATGTCGGAATAGTGGTAGTGCGCCGGGTCGTCGGGGGGGGTGTGGAAGAGGATCGGAGGGTCGGTTGCGGGGTTGGCGCCGGGGCGTTCTTCCGGAAAGGGGGGGATGGTCAGCACGATGCCGCAGGCCCAGTCGGCGGCGGTGGGGAAGTGTTCCGCCCCGCCGCGCAGCATGCGGGTGAACAGGTCGGCCCAGCCGGCGGTCTGCAGCGGGGCGAGGATGGCGAAGCCGGGGTTGCCGAAGCGGCAGGTGAACTCCAGCGGCCAGATGCCCTGCTCGTCGACGATCATGTTGAGGTTCACGTAGCCGACGTGGCCGTGGGCGGCGAAGAGGGGTGCGAGGCGCTTCAGCGTGGCCTCGAACAGCGGGGCGCTGCCACGGTAGGACAGGAGTGTTCCCATCTCGCCGGTCATCTCGCCGATCTCGCCGTTGAAGAACCGCTTGTGCTCGAAGTCGATGCAGGCGGGTTCGAGGAAGGCTTTGCCGTCGAAATAGGCGCCGACGCCGACCTCCACGCCGTTCAGCCGGGGCATCAGGAGGACGGCGCCGGCGGGGGCGCGGGCGAGCTGGTAGAGGACGTCGAGGCCCTGCGCGTGGTCGCCGACGAAGGTGGCCTTGGCGTTGTCGAAGTGCTTCAGGACCATGCGCCCCGGGTTGGCCTGTAGCCAGGCGGCGGCTTCGGCGGCGCCGGGGAATTCGTGTGCGGGGGCGGTCTGAAGGCCGATGTCGCGGAGCGCCTGCTGGCCGAAGGCGCGGTCGTATTCCAGGCGGTCGCCGAGGCTGCTGCCGCCAATCACCTGGTAGCCCTGTTGGCGCAGGGCGTCCTGGTTGGCGCCCTGGCCGACCTTTTCGAACAGGACCAGGCCGTCCTTGCCGACCCAGGGGAGGGCTGCGCGCCAGCCTTCTTTTTCGAAGCCGGGGACTCGGTCGACGAGGCCGTCGAAGCTGGCTGCGAAGGCGGGGTCGTTGGCGTGAACGCGGACGTCGTGGCCTTCGCGCATCAGGCTGAGGTAGAGGTCGCCGAGATCGACCCGCGCGCCGATGCCGAGGACGCGCACGGGGTTAATCCTCGGCCTCCAGGGCCTCGATGTCGTCGTCGCTGAAGCCGAAATGGTGCGCGATCTCGTGGATGAGGACGGTGCGGACGAGACGGAACAGGTCCTCGCCGGTCTCGATCCATTCCAGCAGGATCGGTTCGCGGTAGAGGACGATCATGTCGGGCGCATGGGGCACAGCAGACTCGGCCCGGCCGAACGGGATGCCGCGATAGACGCCGGTCAGCTCCCATGCGTTCTCCAGTCCCAGCTCTGCGACCGTCTCGTCGTCGGCGGCATCCTCCACGATGATGGACACGCCGCGGACCTGTTCGCGCAGCTTGGCTGGGATGGCGGCAAGGGCCCGGTCGCCGAGCTCGGCGATGTCCTCGATGGCGGGGGGCAATGAGTACGGCATGGCGCCAATCCGCCGCGAACCCGGCCCTGCGGTCAACCCCCGAGGCCGCTGGGTGTTGGTGACAAGGCCTCGATAACCCGCTCGGCATCCGCGCCTGCAGGCACCACCACGATATGGCCTGGGGCCCCCGGACCCACGACCGAGACCGCGTCCTTCGGGCAGAGCCCCAGGCACTCCACGGGCACCAGGTGCATCGACCGACGGCGGCCGCTGGCCTTCAAGGACGCCCGCAGCACCTTTGAGAGATCCTGCCGGCCCTTCTTGCCGAAGCCGCCCCCGAGCTTCTTGCCGCATTTCCGGCAGACCAGGGCCACGGCGTCCCATGGGGCCTTCACCTGGTCCAAGTCAGACGCGCTCGCTGACCGCGATCGCCACCTTGCAGCCGGCCTTGATCACGGCGGACATCAGGCGATAGGCGGGGGCCAGCTCCGCCTCGTGCTCCAGGCCGATGTCGCGATGCTCCAGCTCTTCGGCGCGGAACCGTTCGATCGTTTCCCGCAGCGGCGCCTCGGTATCATCGAGGCTTGCGGCCTGGGCCTGGTAATGTTCGTCGATCGCCTCTTCCACCGCGACGGTGCAGGCCATCGCTGCCCGCGTGCCGAGTGCGGCGGTGGCGGCCCCCAGGGCGAAGCCGGCCAGGTGCCATAGCGGCAGCAAGGCCGTCGGTCGCACCCGCCGCTTCGCGATCAAGCCTGCGAACGTGTCCAGGTGGACCTGCTCCTGCGCCTTCATGTGGCGCAGGATGTCGCCTTTCTCGCCGCGGCCCAGCACCGCCAGCTGGCCGGAATAGATCCGCGCGGCCCCATACTCACCGGCGTGATCCACCCGGATCATCCGCGCGATGCGTGCCGATTCCGGCATATCGCCTGGTAGATTCTTCATCCCACACGCCTCTCTCGAACTATCGCCACCGCCAGACCCAGCGCCAGTGCGGTTGCGAAGATCATGTTCATCGATGCCATACTTAGGGGTATTGCAGGGATCAGGTAGGTCGGCTCATCGCACGGTTTCGCGGGCCTGGCCGGCATGCGCGCCAGCCGCTCCGCCATTGTCCCGCCACCCAGCACGGGTGCTGCACATTCCGGCAGCGGGCTTGGCCACCATCCGGCCTCCACGCCCACATGGACACCACCCAGCACCGCGGCCGCCAGCATGGCGAGCGCGGTCAGCCCCACCATGAGCCGTGCGCCCCGCGGTGACGCCAGCGCGAGGGCGCCCAACAGGATCGCCGCCCGATAGGGCCACCGCTCGACCAGGCACAGCGCACAGGGCACCAGCCCGGCAAAGCTCTCCGACGCCAGGGCTACGCCTAGACCGGCGCCTGCCAGCACCGCCCC
>JAYVEG010000199.1:0-11319 GCA_043748985.1 Rhodospirillales bacterium | reverse complement strand
TCATTCTGGCGACGCGCCGGCTCTCCTCGTTGGCGGGCCGGAAGTGCGCGCCTGCCCAGATGCGGGAGTTCGCACACTCCTCGGCTGCGTCCAACAGTGTCGCGAACGTCCGCCGCGCCGCCTTCGCCTGGGCGCGGGCTTGGGCGTGCTGGCCCATGCCGACATTGTCCGAAGGCGGCTCACCCAGTTGCACCACGTAGGTGATGGGCTCCCGCAGGTCCGGCATTGCCGCCTGCAGCGTATAGGCGCCGGTGTAGCAATCCGACGCGTGGCCCGACGGGTATTCGGGATGCGGTGGTGTTGCGATCAGCGGCTGCCAATCGGCTTCGCCCGGCACCATTTGCTGGATCGCCCAGATTGGTCGGATAAAGTTGAAGCGCTCCTTCTCGAACCAGATCAGGATCGCGCTGTCCGCCATCGCGGCCGTTACCTTCGCCATGATGGCGGCGTGTTCCGCAAGGCCGCCCTGCCGGGGATGGGCTTCAAGCAGCGCTGCCGCGAGGATGACGAACCCGCGCTGGCTGCTCTGATAGGCCCAGAAGAACGCCGCATCGGTCTGGAGGCCGGTGCGCTCGCCGCTGTCGCCGCCGCCCAGGCGCAGCGTCTCGGCCATGCTGTCGCGGAACAGCTGGCTGTCGAGCGGAGGCGGCGGGATCGCTGGGTTGTCCGCGACGGCGGCGAACAGGAAGGGCCGGGTCTCGGTGGTGTTGCTGGTGGAGAACTCGGACGGGGCCGGTTTCCACCTGCCGGTGCCGTTGCCGTCCGCGAAAGGATGCCGGCGTTCGTAGCCGTCGCCGTTGCGGCGGGCGACGGCGGCGGCACCGATGGCATCGCCGAGGGCGCGGCCGGCCGGGTCCTGCGGGGTATGGGCATATTCGGCCTCGATCTCGGGCGCGACGTCGCCGTTCAGCGACAGCAGCACGCGCCGTGCGGCGGCGGCCATCGCGGCCTCGGGCTTGGCGCCGGCTGTTGGCGGTTCGCCCGCGGCGGGGGGGAACCAGCGGGCGTAATGTGGGTCGGCGGCGTTCCAGGCGTCGTGCATCGCCTGGTGCATGATGACCAGCGTGCGCCAGTTCGCGGCCCCGAACGCGGCCTTGTCGGCCAGCCGCGTCCAGGCCGTGACCGGATCCGCCAGGGCGGGCCCGCAGGCGAGGGAAAGAATCAGGATGAGAAGGTTGCGCATCTCTCCGATCCTTGCAGGACCGCGCCGTCCGATCCAGTCTGCCGTTCAACGGGGATTGGCGAATGCGAAGCATTCGGCCGGGGAGCGACGATGCAGGGTCTGATCGGATATGCAGCACTGCTGGCGCTGGCGTTCGCGTGCACGGAGGACCGTAGGCGCATCCCGTGGCGAACGGTGGTGGGCGGCGTCTTGCTGCAATGGGTGCTGGCCTTGCTGCTGCTGCGGGTGCCGGCAACCCAGCATGTCGTGCTGCTGCTGAACGACGGGGCGGAGGCGCTGCAGCGCGCGACCGACGAGGGCACGGGGTTCCTGTTCGGATATCTCGGCGGCGGCGCGTTGCCGTTTGTCGAGACCCGACCCGGCGCCAGCTTCATCCTGGCGTTCAAGCTGCTGCCGCTGGTGCTGGTGATCTCCGCGGTGGGGGCGCTGCTGTTCCACTGGGGCGTTCTGCAGCGCGTGGTGGCGGTGTTCGCGGGTCTGCTGCGCCGCGTGCTGGGGGTGGATGGGGCGCTGGCGTTGGCGGCCTCGGTGCACATCTTCGTCGGCATGATCGAGGCGCCGCTGCTGATCCGGCCGTACCTGGCGCGGATGCAGCGGGGCGAGGTGTTCGCGATGATGACCTGCGGCATGGCGGGCGTGGCGGGCACGGTGATGGTCATCTATGCGACGGTGCTATCGCCGGTGCTGCCGAACGCGCTGGGGGTGATCATCGTTGCTTCCGTCGTCAGCACCCCGGCGGCGCTGGCGGTCGCGGCGATGATGGTCCCGTTCGGACCTGGGGATGGCAAGGCTGTGGCGCTGATGCAGGAGCGGGCGTCCGGGTCGCTGGATGCGCTGGTGCGGGGGACGGCGGATGGGATCGGGCCGGTGGTGGGCATCACCACCAGCCTGCTGGTGACCATATCGCTGGTGGCGCTGGTCAACATGGCCGTGGGCGCGCTGCCTTTGCCCGGGGGGCCCTGGACGCTGCAGGGTTTTCTGGCGCTGCCGCTGCGGCCGGTGGTTTGGGCGATCGGAGTGCCGTGGGCGGAGAGCGGTGCTGCGGCGCTGCTGTTGGCGACCAAGACGGTGCTGAACGAGTTCGTGGCTTACCTGAACCTGGCGGGGCTGCCGCAGGGCACGCTGTCGCCGGGAAGCCGGGTCATCATGACCTTTGCGCTGTGCGGGTTCGCGAATTTCGGCAGCCTTGGGATCCTGGTCGGTGGGTTGTCGGTGATGATGCCGGAGCGACGGGCGGAGGTCGTGGGGCTGGGGCTGCGGTCGTTGGTGTCCGGCACGATCGCGACGTGCACGAGCGGGGCCGTGGCGGGCGTGCTGAGCTGAACGGAGACAAGTGGCACGGGGCGGCGTAGCGTGGCGGCCGACCGGAGGAGACTTGCGATGATCGGACGCCGCCTGTTCTGCACGTGTGGCGCTGCGGCGCTCGCCTGCCGCGCGCAAGCCCAAACGGGTGCGAGCGCACCGCCGGGGCCGCCGCCCGACAGTGCGGGGCCCGCGGACCCGGCGCTGGTCGAGGACCTGGTGATCGCCAACCGCATCCTGTTCGACCAGGGGGTGGTGGACGGGTTCGGGCATATCAGCGCCCGGCACAACAAGGATCCGAACCGGTTCCTGCTGTCGCGCAGCATGGCGCCCGGGTTGGTTACGACGGCCGATATCATGGAGTTCGACCTGGATGGCACGCCCGTGGATGGGCGGGGGCGGGCGGTGTATCTGGAGCGGTTCATCCACGGCGAGATCTTCAGGATGTATCCGCGGGTGAATTCGGTGGTGCACAGCCATTCCCCGGCGGTGATCCCGTTCGGGGTGACCCGGGTGGTGCTGCGGCCGCTGTATCACATGAGCAGCTTCCTGGGGGCGGGGGCGCCGGTGTTCGAGATCCAAGATACCGCCGGGCCGGCGACGGACATGCTGATCCGGAGCCGGGAACTGGGCCAGGCCTTGGCGAAGGTGGTGGGGGACCATCCGGTGGTGTTGATGCGGGGGCACGGGTCGGTGGTGGTGGCGCCTTCGGTGCGGCAGGCGGTGTTCCGGGCGGTTTATACCGAGCTGAATGCGCGGATGGAGAGTGAGGCGCTGCGGCTGGGGGACGTGACGTTCCTGAACGAGCAGGAGGCGGAGCGGGCGATGGCGACGAATGCAGGGCTGGTGGACCGGCCGTGGGAGCTGTGGCGCAAGAAGGCGATGGAGGGGAGGTAGATGCGCCTTCTGGTCCTGCTGTTGCTCATGGCAATGCCGGCCTGGGCTGATGAGGCGCCGTCCTATGGTTTGCATCTGGAAGGCTTCGCCTATCCGCGGCCGGTCGAGCGGTTCCGGTTCATGTCGCAAGGGCAACCGCTGGAGATGGCGTACATGGACGTGCCGCCGGCCGGGGCGGCGAACGGGCGGACGATCGTTCTGTTGCATGGGAAGAACTTCTGCGGGGCGACGTGGGAGGGAAGCATCGATGCGCTGACGGCGGCGGGGTGGCGGGTTATCGTGCCAGACCAGGTGGGGTTCTGCGCGTCGTCGAAGCCGCGCGGTTATCAGTTCACGTTCCAGCAGCTGGCGGCTAATACGCGGGCGCTGCTGGCATCTTTGGGGGTGCAGCGGGCGGTGGTCCTGGGCCATTCGACGGGCGGGATGCTGGGGGTGCGGTATGCACTGATGTATCCGGCCGCGGTGGAGCAGCTGGTGCTGGTAGACCCGATCGGGCTGGAGGACTGGAAAGCGAAAGGGGTCCCGTGGATCGGGGTGGATGACTGGTACAAGCGGGAGCTGGCGACGAGTGCGGATCGCATCCGGGCGTATGAGCGCAGCACGTATTATGCCGGGACCTGGGCGCCCGAATACGAGCGCTGGGTGCAGATGCTGGCGGGGCTGAACCGAGGGCCAGGGCATGAGGTGGTGGCGTGGGATTCGGCCCTGCTGTACGACATGATCTTCACCCAGCCCGTGGTCTACGAGTTCCCGGATCTGCAAGTGCCGGTGCTGTTGATGATCGGCGACAAAGACAATACTGCGATCGGGAAGGATCTGGCGCCGCTTTCCGTTCAGGCGACGCTCGGGAATTACCCGGCGCTGGGGCGGGCCGCCGTTGCCGCCATTCCGGGGGCTCGGCTAGTGGAGTTCCCGGAGTATGGGCATGCGCCGCAAATCCAGGCGCCCGAGGTGTTCCACCGGGCGTTGCTGGAGGGGTTGGGGAAGTAGGCTTACGGCGGCTCGGTCGTGGGCACGATGCCCTGGATGCGGTTGACGATGTCGGCCATGTCGGCGCCGGGTTCGGCGGGCTTGGGGTCCATTGGGAGGGGATGGCCGGCGAGGACTGCGGCATGGTTCTGGATGACGAGGGCGATCATGCCGGTCCAGCCGGTCTGGTGGGCGGCGCCGAGGCCCTGGCCGGTGTCGCCGTGGAAGAATTCGTGGAATTCGAGGGCTTCCTCGCCCGGCCAGACGCGGCCGTCTTCGCGGACGAGTGCGGGGCGGTTGCCGTCCTTGTCGCGGAGGAAGAGGTCGAGCAGGCGGGAGCGGACCTCGTTGGCGGCCTCGGCCAGGTTCATCATCTGGCCGCTGCCGACGGGGCATTCGATCTGGAAATCCTCGCCGTAATAGTCGTGGAAGCGGCGGAGGGCCTCGATCAGGAGAGAGTTGAGCGGGAACCAGATGGGGCCGCGCCAATTGGAGTTGCCGCCGAAGATGCGGGTTGGGCTTTCGCCGGGGGTGTAGGCGACGCTGTAGGACTGGCCGCCGTGTTCGAAGACGAAGGGGGCGGCCTCGTGGGCCTTGGAGACGCTGCGGATGCCGTAGTCCGACAGGAACTCCTTTTCGTCGAGCATGCGGCGGAGGAGGGCCTTCATGCGGTGGCCGCGCAGGAGGGAGAGGAGGCGGCGCTCGCCGGCGCCGGGTTCGGTCCAGCGGGAGATGAGGCCGGCGAGATCCTGGCGGTAGCCGAGGAACCAGCGGAGTCGGCTGGCGAAGTCGGGGAGGCGGTCGATGACCTCGGCGCCGATGACTTCGACGGCGAGGAGGGGGATGAGGCCGACGAGGGAGCGGACGCGCATGCGCTGGACGGAGCCGTCGGGGAGGCGGAGGGCGTCGTAGAAGAAGCCGTCGGTTTCGGACCAGAGGCCCTGGTCGTTGGCGGTCTTGCCGTCCTGACCGAGGGCGGCCATGGCTTCGGCGATGTAGAGGAAGTGTTCGAAGAATTTTGTCGCCGTGTCCTCGTAGACCGGGTTCTGCCCGGCAAGCTCGAGGGCGATGCGGAGGAGGTTCAGCGTGTACATCGCCATCCACGCGGTGCCGTCGGCCTGGTCCATGGTGCCGCCGGTGGGGAGCGGGGCGGAGCGATCGAAGACGCCGATGTTGTCGAGGCCCAGGAAGCCGCCCTGGAAGACGTTGCGGCCGTCGGCGTCCTTGCGGTTCACCCACCAGGTGAAGTTGAGCATGAGCTTGTGGAAGATGCGTTCGAGGAAGGCGTAGTCGGGGGTGCCGGTGAGCGCCTTATCCAGTTCGTAGACGCGCCAGGCGGCCCATGCGTGGACGGGCGGGTTCACGTCGCCGAAGGCCCATTCGTAGGCGGGGATCTGGCCGTTCGGATGCATGTACCATTCGCGGAGCATCAGGAGGAGCTGGTGCTTGGCGAATTCGGGGTCGATGAGGGCGAACGTGGCGCAGTGGAAGGCGAGGTCCCATGCGGCGTACCAGGGGTATTCCCACTTGTCGGGCATGGAGATGATGTCGGCGTTGTTGAGGTGGCGCCAGTCGTGGTTGCGGGTGCGAGAGGCGGGTGGCTTAGGTTGGGCGGGGTCGCCGTCGAGCCAGCGGCGGACGTCGAAGAGGTAGAACTGCTTGGACCAGACCATGCCGGCGAGGGCCTGGCGTTGGACGAGGCGGGCGTCGGGGTCGTGGATGTCGGTTTGGAGGGCGGCGTAGAACTCGTCAGCCTCATCGCGGCGGGCCTGGAAGATGGCGTCGAAGAAGATGAAGGGGTCGCGGTCGCGCTCGACGGGGCGGAAGCGGAGGCGGACGGTGCGGCTGGCGCCGGGGGCGATGGTCCAGAAGAGGGGGACGCCGCATTTGGTGCCCTGGTCGCGGTGGATGGCGGAGGCGTCGTCGTGGACGACATAGTCGTTGATGCCGTCCTTGAAGGGGCCGGGGCCTTCCATGCCGAACATGGCGCGGACGTTGGTCTCGTTCTCGCAGAAGACGAAGCGTTCGCCGGCGTCGCACTCGAGGCGCATGTCGCGCAGGCGGGGGTGGAAGGCGTCGACAGCGAGGGGGTTGTCAGTGGTGTTGCCGAAGGCAGCGACGGCGGCCTTCAGGAGGGGGCGGCGGGAGCCTTGTTTCCAGGACCAGGTGTTGCGGGCCCAAAGCTGGGGGATGAGGGTGATGGGAGCCGTGTCCGGCCCGCGGTTGGTGACGGTGACGCGCATGAGGACGTCGTCGGGGGAGGACTTGGCGTACTCGACGGTGACGTCGAAGTAGCGGTTTTCGTTGAAGGCTCCGGTGTCGAGGAGTTCGTATTCCGGTTGGTCGGTGCCGCGGCGGGCGTTTTCGGCGACGAGGTCTTCGTAGGGGAAGGCGGCCTGCGGGTAGCGGTAGAGCATGCGCATGTAGGAGTGGGTGGGGGTGGCGTCGAGGTAGTAGTAGAGCTCCTTTACGTCCTCGCCGTGGTTGCCCTGGCTGTTGGTGAGGCCGAAGAGGCGTTCCTTCAGGATGGGGTCGCGATGGTTCCAGAGGGCGATGCCGAGGCACCAGTTGAGGCGGATGTCGGCGAAACCGGCGATGGCGTCCTCGCCCCAGCGGTAGGCGCGTTTGTTGGCATCCTTGAAGGGGAAGTATTCCCAGGCGGTTCCGCCGGGGCTGTAGTCCTCGCGTACGGTTCCCCATTGGCGGTCGCTGGGGTAGGGGCCCCATCTGCGCCAGCCGGTGCCGCGGGCGGTTGCCAGGAGTCGGTTACCTTCGGCGGTCAGCAGGATGCTCATGTTTTTGGAGCGTAGCAGGAGCTTGGGTGGCTGGGGCGAGAGGATTGCATAGCTTTTGGTGATGGTTCGGGGCGGGCCACCTTCAGGACAGCCGACCTGTTTCCGCAGAGGGCGCATCGGTGCGCCGATCCGCGATCGCGGTCTTGCGCGGCCAAACGCAAGCTGACGGCTTCGGGTCGTGTAGGTTCCCCGGGTTGGCTGGAATGAAACGGGAATACGGTGAGGCCTTCGGCCAATTCCGTAGCTGCCCCCGCAACTGTCAGCGGCGAGCGAAGGGCGTTCCACCACTGGCCCATGATGGGCTGGGAAGGTAGCCCGTTTTCTGCGGCCGGCCGCGCCATCCTGGGCGGTATCGACCTGGTGGTCGCATCCGGCGGATGCTTGGGCGTCATCGGACCGGACGGCAGCGGCAAGTCGACCCTGTTGCGCTGTTTGCGCCTGGCACACCCCGTTGTCCGGCGTCGTCATGTTGGATGGGACGGACACGGTGGCCCTGGCGCCGAACCAACGGGCGCAGGTGGTTGCAGTAATGGCCCAGCATGCCGAGGCTGGCTCGGGCCTGACGATCGGCGGCCCAGCGACCTGCGCTGCTGATCCTCGATGACCCGACCAACCACCTCGACATCCGCCACCAGTTGGAGCTGTTGCGTGCGGCCCGCGCTGATGACGGGCGTATTCGTCTCGACCTCGGGTGCCATCGGTTTCGTGGGTCTGATCATCCCCCACGTCGTCCGCTCGAAGGCCCAGATGAGGTGGACCCTGCCGACGGCCGCCGGCCTGGGGGCGATCTTGGGTTTGAGACGGAGGGATCGAACGGGGCGTCGATTGCAGCGTCGGGATCCGTCGTTGATAGGCACGGTGGTTCGGAGATGGGGTCGGTTCAGTCCGGGAGGGTCAGAGCATCGCCTTGATGCGGAGGAACTCGGCGAGGGACCAGGCCTGGAAGGGGCAGCCGCCGGGGGTGTGGGGGAAGCAGGCGTCAGCGACTTCGCTGATGTGGTTGAGGCCGGCCTGGGCGAGGTGGGCCCGGAGGGGAGGGAGGAAGCGGGTCCTGGCTTCGGCTTTGGCTTCCGGGGTGTTTTGCCGGGTTTGGAGCCAGGCCTGGACGAAGGGGCCGAGGAGCCAGGGCCAGACGGTGCCCTGGTGGTACGCGGCGTCGCGGTCGAGGGGAGAGCCTCTGTAGATGGGGTGGTAGGCGGGGTCTTGCGGGTCGAGGGTTCGGAGGCCCAGGGGGGTCAGGAGGCGCGATTCGACGAGGTCGACGACTTGGCGGGCTTGGGCGGGGGGGAGGATGGCGTGAGGGAGGCCACCGGCGGCAAAGATCTGATTGGGGCGGATACGGTTTTTTTCCAGCGGATCGCCGTCGATGAGGTCGAAGAGGCCGCCGGTCGCCGGGTCCGGGAATTTCTCGAGGAAGGCGGCGGTGGCCTGGTCGGCGAGGGGGGACCATTCGGAGCGGCCCCAGGCGGCGGCGATGCGGAGGGCGTTGATCCAAAGGGCCTGGATCTCGACGGGTTTCCCGGTTCTCGGGGTGACGACCCAGTTGCCGATCTTGGCGTCCATCCAGGTGAGTTGGACGCCGGGATGGCCGGCGTGGATGAGGCCATCGGCGTCCATGGCGATGTTGTAGCGGGTGCCGTCGCGGTAGCCCTGGAGGATGGATCGGCAGGCGGTTTGAAGGGTGGCGCGGGTTTGGGGGGAGGCGCCTTGGTCGAAGAGGGCTTGCGTTGCGATGACGAACCAAAGGCTGGCATCGACGGCGTTGTATTCGGGGGAGGCTTCGTTGTCGGGAAAGCGGTTGGGGAGCATGCCCTGGCTGACATGGACGGACCAGGCGAGGAGGATCCGTTCAGCGGTGGCGCGGTTGGATTCCTGGTGTGTTTGGGCGGCCAGGATCTGTCTTGGGGTTGGACCGTCATCCAATCCGTTGCCACCAGCGGGAGTGAGCTTCGTCAGGAGCAGGCCCCTGATGCTGATGAAGGTGTCACGACCCCAGTCGGTGAACCACGGGTAGCCGGCGATGATGGTGGGGCGGTTGTTGGGGCGGGCGATGTATTGCCGGGCGGCGCGGTGGAGGGGGGAGAGGGCGTTGCGTTCGGTGGCCTCGGCGTCGGCGAGGATGGCGACGGGCCAGGCGGGGGCGGCATCGGCGCGGAGGGCAAGGGTTGCGGGGGTGGTGAGGTCCCACGTGAGGGTGCCTGGGGAGGCGAGGTCTTCAGTGTCGTCGAGGCCGCGGGCTTGTTCCTCGGTGTAGAGGAAGTTCCGGAACCAGTCGGGGGCGTGGGTGTAGGCGCCGCCGTGGGCTGTGATGGGGGGGAGGTCTGGGTAGGGGCGCCAGGTTGTGGTGCCCGGCGTCTGGGTGGGGGTGAAGGCGAAGGCCGGGTTTTCATGATGGAGGCTGTGGTAGTCGCGGCCGGACAGAAGGGGGCGGAGGTGCAGGGTGGTGGGGGTGGGGGGACCGTGGCGGGTCCAGCGGAGGTTGGTTTGGCCGCCGGCGACGAAGATTTCCTGGGTGAGGGTGGCGCCGTCGGGGAGGGTGAAGGTCCAGGTGGGCCAGGGGTTGGGGGTGAAGGCTGTTATCAGCGAGGCGCCGTTGGGATGGAGGGTGTCGGGGGCGTAGCGTTGGGTTGTTATGGGGGTGGTTTGGGTTGGGGAGTTTTGGTCTGGCGTTTGGACCCTCACCCAACCGTCTTCCGCAGGTGGGAAAGGGCTTTCCAGCCAGGCCTCGAAGCCATTGACCAGGACGTAGCGGCCCTGGGGGGTCTGGGTGAGGAGGAGGGCGTGGTAGCGGCGGGTTCGGGCGAGTTCGGTGGTGCCCGAGGCGAAGCCGCCGAGGCCGTCGGCTTCGAGCCATTCCTTTCCCTGGGCCGTTCCCTGGGCCGTTCCCTGAACCGCACCCTGGGCCGGCATTCAGGGGGCCGGGACGATGGCGGTCGGGATTAGGGGGCTGTCGAGTTCCGGGTGCCCGGCGATGTGTTGGTAGGTGGCGTAGATGGGAAGGCCGGTGAGGAGGTCGGTCCAGAGGGTGGCGAGCGAGCGGTAGGTGTTGCCGTTGTAGCCCTCGCGGTAGTGGGCCAGCTTAACGGCGCGGTAGGTTTTTCCCAGCAGGATGATGTCTTCCACACCGTCGTTGCGGATGAGGTCGTGCCATTCGGCGACGCCTTGTTCGACGACGGTGTCGAAGCCGACGACATCGCCGGTGCGAGACTGGAAGGCGCGGCGTATGGCTGGCCAGGCGAAGGCGGCGCCGGGCCATTCGGCGCCCCAGATGCCGAACCAGGCGTCAAGCTCGTCGGGGCCAATCTTCATATGGCAGAGCTCGCGATTGCCTTGGCTCGTGCCGAGGAACTGGATGGTGGGGCCGCCTTTCTGCTCGACCCGGGCGCCGGCGGCGGGGCAGGCGGGGGGCACGGCCAGGTTGGGCTGGGTGATGGCCTGGACGTTCGCCCCGACGATAAGGGGTGGGAAGCGGGCGAGAGCCTCCTGCAGCCCGATGGCGGTGGCAGGGTCCGTTTGTGGGGCGGGAGTGGTTGTCGGGAGGAGTTCGAGCGGCGGCCCGCTTTGTGCCGCGGCGGGGACCGTTAGAAGAAGGAGGAAAGCGAGGGTCGGCATGCGCGTCATGGGCTTTATTCCACGAAGACGAGCGCGAGGTTACCGGCCTGGGCGGCGGGCACGATGATGGAGCCTTCGTGCGGGGCTGTCGGGATGCCGCCGGCCTCGAGGGCAGTTCGGGCGAGGCTGAGGGAAGCGGTGCGGACGATGAGGGCGGCCATGGTTGCGGGGCGGCCTTCGAGCGGGGGGGCGGCCTCGCCGAGGCGCGTGGCGACGGCTACTGGGGTGGCGATCTCGATCGTGGCGAGGCCGGCGGTGAGGATCACCGAGGAGCCTGAGCCTTGGTCGCTGGTACGGAGAGCGGTTTCTCCGAACATGAGGGCGAAGAGGGCGGCGTAGGCGGCCGGGTCGGTCGCGGCGATGAGCATGCCCTGGAGGGCGGTGGCGCCGTTGGGGTGGCGGCGCCAGGGATCGTTCCAGACGAGATCTGGGGTGAGATGGTGGCAGAAGAACATGCGGCCGGCGGGGGAGGCTTCCTTTTCGAGGCGAACGGTGCGGAAGGCGGCGTCCTTGATGATGTTGTCACCCATGTCGACGGGGCGGGAGAAGGCCTGGGGGGGG
>JAYVEG010000198.1:0-11422 GCA_043748985.1 Rhodospirillales bacterium | reverse complement strand
GGATCAAAGCGTCGGCTTAAGCTGCGTGTCCACCAAACCGGCAGCAGCTCAAGGCGACGGATCCGTCTCCCAGGACGACCTTGATCGCAGGCGGGAGCCGCCCTTGGACGCGGGCGATCAGGTCCGCGTAGATGCCGAGCTGCACGGCGAACTTCGCTTTCACGGAGCGCGCCAGCTTCGTGTCGTGCACCTCGTAGGACCAGGGGCCGAGTTCCGAAGAGATGCCGGAGCGGACCAGCAAGTCGGCGAACCCGTGCCAGCCGCCTCCGTCCCAAAGCACGGCCTTGAAGATGAGATGGGCACCGCGCCGCATGGCCCCTTCTGTCTGCCGCATCCCCGGCGCGACCTCGCCCCGATCGAACCGGACCACTTCCCCGGCCGCGGCGGCCGCGAGCGCCTTGAAATGGGCGGCCTCGTGCTCGTCGCCACGGCGCTGGAGCAGCGCCAGCGTCTCGTCCTCCGCCGCCTTCACGAGGCTTTCGCCGAGTATGCTCGTGCGGTAATAGAGCGCACTGGTGTGGCGGCAGCCCAGGAACGTGTTCAGGTCCGAGGCGGACAGGAGAACGCGGTCGCCGTGTAGGCGCATCGGTGCTTGCTCCGGACAGATGGTCGGAGGCTGACGTTCGGGGGCATGCCCGGGCACAGTCCCCAGCGTCACTTGTGTCCCGGACGGAACGTATTGCGCAAGTGCCCAACGACAACATTCGTTGCACGACGCTTGTATCCCGCGGTTTATTACTCTGTCATCTCGCCCGCGGCACCTTGTCCAACACTTCTGATTAGGTCGACGAGGCGCCGGAACTCGGCATCGACTTGATCACTCTTCCAGTGGTTGGCGAACTTGCAGAGCAGTTGGAGATTTCCCCGCTCGTAGTGGCTGTCGCTGTCGATGCGGTCCAGCGAGACCCGTAGGGCGTCGTCGTCCCCATCATCCAATTGCATCTGGACGCCGGTCAGGGCGCAGATCATCCGGTTCGCCTCTGTGAGTTCGGCGATGTGTGTCTCAAGGGCACCCTGGGAAGGAAAACGGAACTCCTTGCCGTTCTTGGTGACCAGTGAGGTCGAACCGCTGGAGACCACCGTAGCGATGACGGTCATGGCCATTCGGACGATGGTTCGCCCGCGGCCGTCAAGGACCTTCCCAGCCTGCCGTCTTGCCGCGGCATGCTTGCCCTGCCAATCGGGAAGATTGTGCCAGTCCGAAAGACCACCCCCGTCGACCATAACTTGCGCGTAAAGGGCGTTATTGGGCCTGAGGGTCATGAACGTGCCCTGGGTTACCAGGAAATCTTGGGCCTTGGGGTGGATGGCTCCCCAGCGAAGGGCGGCGCCTGTTAGGCTCCGGTTCGACTAGCCGGTGAAGGGCTTCTGGTACAGGTGAGCGCGGACTTTCCCCCCGAATCTTGACTTTGGCTCATCCACGACCTCGTGGGACGGCTCGGCTCCGGTCGAAATCGTCCACCAAAGCCTGTCGCCGTCCTTATGCAGCCAAAGATCACCGTCGGTCTCCAAGAGTTGGGTGTTCAGGTCGTACCAGCGGGACGCGACGGCTCTGTTCACCGGGGGACCACCCGGCGCGCGCGGGTGCGTTTGGGCGGCGCGGATGTAGCCTTCCCGGTCGCCGGGCAGGTAGAAGTCATGGGTCCGGACATCGTCGATCACCATGACCGTGCCGCGGCGCAGGCACTCCGGCCATGCCCAGTTTTCCAAGCCGAAGTTACAGACGGCTGTTCGCATACAGCCGCTCTACCAGGGTAGAGCGCGCGCGTCCTACATGCGGAGGCCCCGGGGCCGCTTCGGCGTGCGCGGCAGCAGCGAACACCCGAGGCGACCCGACGCTGGCCAAGATGCTCCATGGGAGATAATCTCCAGACGATGCGGTTCCCTGACCGCCGAAAGAGACGCCCCGTGGCAGTCATTATACGATCCAGCAAGCTTTCCTCTGATCAGGACGAGCAGTGTGTGTTTCTGGGGGCTTCGTGTTTTTCCGGGTCATCGCCGAGGGAGGCACGTTCAAGTCCATGACCGCTACCGCCGCCGAGGATACGGGGGAGCTGCGTCCCTTCCACGACCAGAGTCGCCTCCTCGCCGCGACGAGAAGCGTCCTGCTGGACCAAGGGAAGCAATGGGACGGAAAAGTGGACCGGGCGGGTAGGCTTTATGTCGAAGCCAGCTTCGAGCGCGCCGCCGATGTCCTGCACGTCGCGAACACCGTCCTGATGTCGCTCGGCTTCGACGACCTGGAGGTTTCGTGCCCACGCGAGATGAAGGGGATCTACGACGAGTTTGCTATCGATGGGTCCGGAGAGGACATCTACCTGAGCGATGGGATGTGGATGACGGCCGACGGCAGGCGGGTGGATCGGTAGCTGTCGTCCGAGGGCGCCGGGTTGAGCGAAGATCGCCCTCGAACAGCCCGGGTCCAGCGCGGCAACCAAGCGGCCCATCCTTCGCCCATGCCCACCGACCCGCCCCAGCTTCCAAACCTGTCCACCGTCGTGGCCTGGTACGACGCCAACGCCGAGCGCCTGGCCGCGGCCTACGAGTCCTTGCCGCCCGGGGCGGGATGCGCCTGGTTCGCCGACCTGCTGCCGTCCGGGCCGGGCCTCGTCATCGACGTGGGTGCCGGCACAGGTAGGAACGCGGCGTGGCTCGCGAGCCTGGGCCACGAAGTCGTCGCCGTCGAACCGTTCGCCGCGTTCCGCACCCTCGCCCAGAAGCTGCACCCCGACGCCGGGGTGACATGGCTCGACGACCGCCTGCCGTCGCTGGGCAGGCTGCTGCGCCTGGGCGTCGCCGCCGACGCCGTCGTCCTGAGTGCGGTGTGGCAGCACGTGGCACCCGGCGACCGGCTCCGGGCGTTCCGGAAGCTCGCGTCCCTGCTGCGCTCGGGAGGGATCCTGGCGATGACGCTCCGCAGCGGCCCGTCCGAGCCGGGGCGCGCCATGCACGCCACCTCGCTGGAGGAGGTCGAGACGCTGGCGCGCTCGGCCGGGATGGCGATCGTCCGGGTGGAGGCGGCCCAGGACGCCCTGGGCCGATCCGACGTGTCCTGGATCAAAGCCGCGTTCCGGCTGCCTGACGACGGCACGGGCGCCTTGCCGCTGCTGCGCCACCTCATTCTTAACGACCAGAAAAATTCGACATACAAGCTCGGTTTGCTGCGGGCGCTATGCCGGACGGGAGACTCCTGCGGCGGCCTGGCCTGGGAGGACGGCGACGGCCATGTGCTGGTGCCGCTGGGGGCCGTGGCCCTGAACTGGCTACGCCTCTATTTGCCCCTTGTCCGGGCGGGGCTGCCGCAGGCTCCCTCGAACCGGGGCGCCGACGGGCTGGGCTTCCGCGCCCTCCTGGACGGCGCCGCGGCCCATCAAGATCTCCGGGTCGGCGCCCGCTCTGGACGCGAGGCGTCCGCGGCCGTCCACGACGCCGTCTGGGACGCGGCCGACACGGTCGGCAGGATGCCCGCCACCTACCTGACCTATCCGGGCGGGGAACGCATCTTCCCCGCCTTGCGGGGCAGGCGAGGCCCGGCGCCGGAGCGCCTGGTGCTGGACGCGGCCTACCTGGAAGCGGCCGGCGCGGTGCGGGTGCCCCTGGAGTTGTGGCGGGCCATGCGGCGATTCGCGGGCTGGATAGAACCCGCCCTCGTCTTTGAGTGGACGCGGCTGATGAAAGGATACGCCGTAGGCCAGGGACGGCCTTTCGACGAGGCCGCCGCCGCCGCGGCCATGACGTGGTCGGATCCGACCCGGGAGGTGGCCTTGCCCCGGCGGATCGCGATCGGGATGCTGGCGGCTGGGCACCCCGTGCATTGCGTCTGGACGGGACGGCTGCTGTCCGTGGAGGCGCTGGACATCGACCACTGCTTGCCCTGGTCGGCATGGCCGTGCGGCGACCTCTGGAACCTGATGCCCGCCCACCGGATGGTGAACCGGCGCCTGAAGCGCAACCGTCTGCCGTCCTCGTCGGCGCTAAGACAGGCTGGGGACCGGATCCGTGCCTGGTGGGAAAGCGCCTACCTGAACGTCGGCGCCGCGCTGGAGGGACGCTTCATGCAGGAGGCGGCCGCGAGCCTCCCAGCGCTCCCCGAGGACGGCGCCGAGGCCGGGGCGGAGCAAGTGTTCGCCGCTATGGGTTTGCAGCGGCTGCGGCTGCACCGCGACCAAGGAGTTCCGGAGTGGGAGCCGCATGCGCCCGGGGCCGGAGGAGGACCTTCCGGTTGACCCCGACCGAATCCCGTGACGTTCGGTGACGCAAGGCAAGGTTGTGAACCCGTCGGCGTTGCCAAGTCGTTCCAGGACCACTGGACGTTCGCTCCTTCATACCTGAAAGTCGCCGCGGTTCGATCATGCTGGCCGGTGGCCCGCCGGTACAGGGACATGCGATGACACTTGCCACGCCCAGACGGACCTGGCCCACCCTGCTCTTTACAGTTGCCGCGGTTTGGTTCGCCCTCGTCTCCATGTTGCCATGTGCCGACCGGGCTTGGCGCGCCGTCGCCGGGGACACTCCGTCCGAGCCGGGCCTGCAAGGCGAAGCTACGCGTCTGCTCACCGACGCCGGGATCGCCGTCAGCATCAACGAAGATGGCGAGCGGGGCACAGTGGCGTTCAGTCGCGGGATTGAAGCAGCAAGTCACCCGCTCCGGCTGGACATCCTCTTCGACCCGCAGCGGATGGACGGGACGCGCCTGGTCGCCACCGAGGCCCTGTCACGAGGCCTGGGGACGAACTGCCTGTCGCAAGCGGTGGAACCGCTTGTCCGCCGCGAGGCTTCGGGTGGCGACCGGATCTACCTGGCCAGCCTCGCCGTGGAGGTCGTCCAGGCCGCGTACGAAGCCGACCGGTTCGGCAAACCGGTGTTGCCGAACTGGCTCCTCCCGGGCATGGCCGTACTGTGTGGTTCCCTGGCTTGGCTCTCGCATCGCCTGGGCCGAATATCCCCCGCGGTGGTGCCGTACGTGCCGTCCATGGCGCTCGCGGAGGACAGGCGCGGGCTGGAGGCCAAACTCGCGCGCATCGTCGCCGAGATCGCCGCGACGCGGAGTGCCATGGCCGAACGCGAGTCTGGGTTGGCCCAAACCACCGAGCCGACCTGGCGGGAACGGCTCAACGTTGTCGGGCGGGTCCGGGGACGCCGCGAGGCCGCCCGCATGCGGACGGGGATGGCTGCGCTGATGGAAAAGGCCGCCGCCCTGGAACGAGCCAGGACGGCCGTGGTATCGGAGATCTCCGGGAACTACCGGCGGCAGACGGATGACCGGAGGCGTTTCTACGATCAGGTCGAGGACAGGGCCTTGATGATCTGGTTCCTTCGGCAGGCCGTCGCCGTCATGGCGATCATGGCTGTGTCCCTGGCCGCGGCGCACGCGACGGTGGCATTCGCCGCCCCAGGTGCCCTGATCTCCCCGGCCCGGTTCGACGAGGTGCTGCTCCGCGGCGACACCCTGATCGCTACGGCCCTGGAAGCCAACCCGGACCTGGCGGCGACGGTCGCCGTGCGCTGCTTCGCAAGGGTCGTCCACCCCGAGCCGCGGGAGACAAAAGTGGCTAACGTTGCCGATCAGGCTCCAGGAGGGCTGTTCGTGGACCCGCCAACCCCGTGGCGGGCGCCCATCAGAGGCGTGCAGCACTGCCTGATCGGTAACCCGTGCGGGAACGCATGCATTCCCGTCGGACGGGTCTGCCACGTCGGTCAACCGGCGCGCGTCGGGCAGGAGTGCGGCAGGGGTTACATTTCCATGGCGAAGACTTGCCGCGTGGATCGCATCCCACCACCGGTGATCACGCCCCTGGTGACGCTGCCGATGGAGACCGGCACGCCGTCATCCGGGACATCTGCGGCCGCCTACGTGCGACCGGACGATGCGCCGCGCTACATCCCTCCACCGTCCTCCGGCGATGCGGATGGAGGCGGCGCCGCATCCATTCCGTCGCGCACGGCCGTACCGGCGCCGACCGTGCAACCACCGGGCACGCCGCGCACGGTTCACGTCGAGGGTTACGACCGATTAAACGGAACGCATGTGCAGTCTCACGATCGGGCAGCGCCCGGGCAGGGGACGGGGCGCGGAAGCCGGAGGTGACATCATGGCCCGCATCGCACCAGCCGCAGGAAGCACAGACGCCGCCTCTCGGGCGCTTTCCCTATTCGCCCCAGGACGACAGGTAGGCCTCCCGGTGCCGCGCGACGTAGGCCGGGTGCGGCCAGAGCCTCTCGTCGTCGGGCAGGTGCACGCGCCGTAGCTGCCCCTCGAACAGGCTCCTGAGTTCGGCGGGCACCTTGTTGTGCGAGACGAGCAGTCCGTAGTCGTCCGTCAGGGAGATCAGGTGCCGGTCGAACAGCCAGTGGGCGGTGGCTGACAGGGCAAGGCCGTTCTGGACCACGTCGGGACCTCCGTCCTGCACCGGCCAAATGTGTGCCGCCTGGACCTCGCTCTTGCCGCCGCCGTTGACGATGCGCAGCCGGGTGACGGCGCAACGGTCCCCGTATGCGTCGCAGACTTGGCGGCGGAAGTTGGCGTCGCGGATCTTGCGGCTGAGCAGGATCTGCGACACCCGGCGCTCCTGCTCGACCAAAGGTGCCTCGACCAGGGCGAGGTCGGCTTCGCGGACGTTCGAGCGGTCCAGTTCCAGGCGGACCGCGTTGGCGGGGGACAACGTCTCGCGCAAGCCCGCCAAGAGGATGGCTGCGAAATCTCCCTCCGCGATGGTGCGGATCGAACGTCCCTGAAGCGCGACGCCACGGCGCGCCGGTGCGCCCGCGGCTCTCAGAACTCCTTCGTAGGCGCCCCCCGGCCCGTCCAGCGGGACAACCGCGTCGAAGGGCAGGTAGTCACCGATGCGGGCGAAGGAGTGTCCCGGCAGGTTCGGGTCGGCGTCGATCCGGGTCACGCGGGCGCTGGCGACGTAGCCGGAACGGCCGCCATTTCGACGGGGTTCCCGGTAGACGATCCAGTCCCCGACCAACCGCTGCGCGATGGCTAGGTAGCGGTTCGGGAAGTGGTAGCGCTCCACGATGTCGTCATCGTAGCCGGAGCCGCCACGAGTATCGAGAACGCCTTTTGCCATGGAGACTCCCACCGATGCGGGTTCGTTATCCCGGACTTGACCTGGCCGGCAACAGGTCCGGCGGGCATCATGCATTCACTCAGCAGGGGTCGGTTGATGAACAAGTTGGTTGCGCTCGCGTGTGTCGTGGCGGTCGGTTTCTCGACGCCTGTGCTGGCGCGGGGTGGTGGGGGCGGAGGACCCTCGTCGGGCGGGGGTGGCCACTCGGGAAGCTACGGCGGCACGGGATCCAACTCGTCGTCGCATTCGATGCGCGGCTACACGACCCGAAACGGAACCTATGTCGCGCCCCACCAGCAGACGAATCCAAACGGCACGATGCGCGACAACTACGACGCCCGGGGCAACGTCAATCCCTACACCGGAGCAGTTGGGACACGACGGGTTCCCTACTGAGGGCGGGCGTACTCCGGTCGGCTACTTGATCTCGATCAGGCCGGGAATGGAGGATGTCCCCGCTGCAACAGCAGATAGCACTATGGGCAGGTCGAACATCACGGCTATCCCCGGTGGCGGCGATTCTTCCGTTTGGTGATCTAAGGAGCGGCATGACCGACGAACAGAGAATATCGAGAGGCCCTGGTCAACAACGGGTTTTCCGCGTCACGTTGACCGGTAGCGAGATGACCGTTTGGTTCGCGGTATCAAAGCACCATCTCTTGGCAGGACCTTTTTTGAAGCATGACGAGGCATGGGGCAAATTCCAGACCCTGCGGCATGAGGAATTGGGATTTACGACGGTGCTTCGCAGCGACCCTCCAAATGAGGCCACCGCTGAATTGGTGGAAGATCCGAAACGTGTTCAGGACATGACCACTTGGTCCATGGCTCTGGCCGGGGGATAGGTGCTGTACTTAAACATGAAGCTTAATGGGCCGGTCGCAGGTACCCCTTCATTCCGCCAGCGTAGCTATTGATACCCTATCCAAGCTCTCCAGGCGGGCGAAGCTATGGACTTCTTCGTGGCGCGCCATCCTCTGTGAGGCAAACTGGTTGTGCCAGGACGCGCCGCTCATGGCACACCTGCCAGGAGGAGCGCACCGGTTTGCGGGGCGGGCACCGTGTCGCACGCGAGTCCTCGCGCGGGGTCGACGCGGACCGGCCATCCATCCGACTTGACGGTAATCATGGGTTCTCCTGCTTCTCGTGTCGCTGTGCTCTCGTGGGAGCGGCGGCTTGGCAGGTCAGACGGGGGTGATGTCCCGCCTATCCCTGCGCGGGCAGGGGTATGAGGGACGGTGGGGCGGTGTCCCTGCCCCAGGGCGGGCGCATGCCGGTTCCGTCCACGTGGACGTTTGCGGGCGCGATCGGGTTCATGCCGCCCCCCTGCCGTCGAGCCACGCCAGGACCACCGCCATGGATCGGTGGACATGGATCAGGCGTCCGCCGAGCAACATGAGGATGGTGCCGTCGTCGGTTTCGCAGACCGCGCCCACGCCCGTTGCGGACACGGCGTGCAGCTGCCCGTCACGGTCCCGGAGCACGACAAACCGCCCGATCCGCTCGCCTTCCTGGAGTTCGCGGCTCGTCACGGCAGGCTCCCGGTAGTGGTGGTGGTCGCGGTCCCGTCAGTCCCGTACACCGCCCAACCCCCACGTCCGCGACGCGCGAGCCAGGTGCCTCCGCAGTTCGGGATGCAGGCTCGCGACGAGCGGCGGCGAGATGATCCTGGTGTTGCGAGGGCCGACCCGCCATCCGGGCGCATGTCTCCCTGGCGGGCCCAAACTGGGACCACGGATCGCGACCAGGCTCCAGTGGTCCGGCCAGTCCCGCGCAACGACCCCGGGGACTGACCCCGCGAGGTCGCGAGTCCAGTACCGGCGGCGTGGCACGCGGCCACGGGCTTGCCGCCCCGGGCCGCCCCGGACGGGATGGGATGGTCTCTGATGGCGACGCCCTCCCCTCGACGCGCCGCGCCACCCCGTCCCCGGCGGCCCGCCATGTCGGCCACGTGCCCTCCGCGTTCGGCAGGGCACGGTGGATCGTACGGGGCCGCATCGCTCCCGCAGCGCTCGTTCCCGTCCATCCAGGCGACCTCGATCAAGAACGAGTCTCTACCCAGCAAGCTCGCCTCGAAGTCCAAGAACCGGATCATCCGAGCGTCTCCCGCGAGACCCGGAACACCTCGGCCCTGGCCAGACTGCGGACCGGGGTACCGTCGGGCAGCGCGGAGACATAGCTCTCGTGGTGGTGCCCGTGCACGACCAGCCGCGCCCCGCATAGCCTCGCCGCCCCGTCAATGCCCGCGAAGCCGTGGCGGTGCGTTGTCGGCGCCTCGTGGGTGACGAGCACCTCGGCCCGGAGTTTCCCCAACGCGGCGGCGTCCTCGGGAGAGATGGCGTCGCGCATGTCCCGTGGTAGCCCGTCGCGCCAGCGGCTGGTCCGCGGCAGGCGCCGCATGAAGTCCTGCCGCGAGGCGTGCAGCGGGTCCGCGGCCGCGGACCGGGGATACCAGACGCGACCCTTGAATACGGCGCCGAGGCTTACGACGGTGAGGCTGCCCACGCGTGCCCACCCTGCGTGGACGTTGCCTTCCGGGTGGTCGCCCCACAGGCGGTCGTGGAACTCCTCGGTGTCGGCGTCGTGGTTGCCCGGGATCCAGAGCACCCGGATGCCCGCGTCGAATAGCCGCCCGAGCCGCTGCCGAAGCGGCAGGTCAAGATCGCAGTCCCCCAGGAGGACCACCCCGTCGGGGCGGTCCTCCTGGCAAGCCCTGAGCAGCGGCCGCCACTCGCCGTGGGGGTCGCCGTAGATGACGTTGTCCCCGGTCATAGGCGACTCCCGGCGCACCGGGCCACGATGGCCTCGACCTCCGGCGCGTCGAGATGCGACCAGACGAGATCGCGCGCCGCCGCATATGCCTCGTCGAGCTGGATGCGGACGCGGCCCGCGAGCGCGGGATCGGCGGCCAGCATGCCGGGGAGAAGGTGGGGTTCGGGCATGCCGCGCCAGACCAGTCCGCACACCTCGTCCAGCCCGAACGCGGCCGAGGCCGTGACCGCGATCCCGGTGGCACGCGCGAGGTCGCTGTCGGCCGACCCGCCCGCGCCCGACGACGCCGTGCCGAAGACCTCCTCCTCGGACGCGCGCCCAGCCAGAAGCAGGACCAGGCGGTCCCGCAGATCGGCCGGACGCACGAGGCTATACGACGGGGAGGTCATGGCGGTGAACCCCCCGCCACCGTCGTCACCGCGCAGGGTAACCATACGCAGGCGGCCGGGCCATAGAATGCAGGCCGCAACGGCATGCCCGGCCTCGTGAACGGCAGCGAGCCGCTGTCCCTCCAACGAACGGGCATCGGTGCCGCCGATCTCGTCAAGCAGGTCGGACCGCACCATGGCCCGCCCCCCGGACCGGGCGCGGCGACGCGCCCCGCGCACCAGCCGTTCGCAGTCCGCCCCACTCGACCCGGTCGCCACCAGGGCCGCCGCGGAAAGGTCGTCGTCCACCAGGTCCGTCCCAAGGTGCTCCCGCAGGATGGCGACCAGCGCGCGACGGTCCGGCAGGCCGATGCGGACATGGCGGTCGAGCCGCCCGCTACGCACCAGCGCCGGGTCGAGTTTCTCCGGGTGGTTGCAGGCGCCAACGAGGACCGTGCCGTGGTGCACCGAGGCCCCGTCGATCTCGGACAGGAGCGAGTTGACGACCTGGATCTCGTAGCTGGCTTGGCGGTGGGTCACGGTGGCGCGGTCCGGGAAGGAGTCGATCTCGTCGACGAACAGGATGCAGGCCGGGTGCGAGCGTGCCGTCTCGAACGTCTTCCTCATGGCCTTCAGAAACGATCCCTGTTGCGCCTCACCGGATCCGTGCCACTCGCCGTAGGAACCCGTCACCAAAGGCACGCCGCAGCTTGCCGCCAGCGCCCGCGCGAACAGCGTCTTCCCGCAGCCGGGCGGCCCGGACAGCAGGCAGCCCCGGTCGACCGCCGACCACGGGAGCCGCCCCGCCTTGAACCCTTCGAGGTCGCGGGCGACCGCCATCCCCCACGCGACAGCCTCGTCCATGCCGTGCCGACGGTCGGGCGTCGGCGCGTCGCGGGGCGAGGTGGACGCCGGCACTGCCGGCGTGGCGGCCTTCTCGCGGCGACCAGGCCGCGCAGCTTGCTGATATAGTCGTCGGCGCCCTGGCCCGCGCGGCGGGCCAGCCGCAGGAGCCTAAGCGTGAGGACCGCTGCCTCGGCCTCCGGCATCGCCACGGTGACGCTTCCGCCGCAAAGCGTCCTGGCGACGGCATGCACGTCGCTTGCGACCGGGACCGGGATGGTCAGCCTGTTGTCCGCGGCGTCGACGAGGTCGGGGGGCAACCAACCGCCGTCGGCGGTGAACCCCGCGCAATGGTCGCCGTTGGCG
>JAYVEG010000197.1:0-11456 GCA_043748985.1 Rhodospirillales bacterium | reverse complement strand
AAGGGCCCGCAGTTCATCGGCGTGCACCTCATGCTCGACAAATTCCGCGGCGAGCAGGACGAGTGGACCGACATGATGGCCGAGCGCATCACCCAGCTGGGCGGCACCGCCAAGGGCACAACCCAGGAAGTGACGAAGCAGACAACCCTGAAACCCTACCCGACCGACATCTACACGATCCCCGACCACATACACGCCCTGATCGAGCGCTACTCCGCCTGCGCCAACGCGGTCCGCCAGAACATCGGCGACACCGACGAAGCCGGCGACGCCGACACCGCGGATATCCTGACCGAAGTCTCCCGCGGCCTCGACAAGCAGCTGTGGTTCCTCGAAGCCCATGTCCAGGAGCCCAGTGCCTTCCCGCGCAAAGGCTAACCAGACACCAGACGGGGTGACAGGCCTGCGCCGGTCACCCCGCTCGTCCGCACTTCCACCTGATCCCGCAATAGGAATGCAGCCCCAGTTGACCCTGGCGACCACTTTCATTGCCCAAGGTGGAAGCTCGACCTTCCACCAATAAGCCAATCTCATCCGCGCGATCAGGCTGCGGCCTCCTCCCACTCCAGACCTGGGAACGCGCCGACTAACCCCCATCACCGCTCGCCCGCCCCACCAGGGGCCGCACCCACTGCTCTCGCCGGAGACGTTTGGGATGAGGGCTCCTTTATTCTGCCTTTCCCTCTGAGCGAGGACCGGGCTGAGGGTTAGAGCCAAAAGCACAGGCATCCAACGCACGGATCCACGCCAAACCCAAAACCCCTCACACCCCCGCGCCAACCTTGCCCGACTCACCCACACGCCTGTAGGGTAGCCCCATGCACAAGAACACACCATGAACGATCTGCTGTCCCAGGTCCCCTCCGCCGGGGACGGCTACACAGCCCGGGATATCGAAGTCCTGGAAGGACTCGAGCCCGTCCGCCGTCGCCCCGGCATGTACATCGGCGGTACCGACGAATCGGCCCTGCATCACCTCGCCTCCGAAATCCTCGACAACGCCATGGACGAAGCCGTCGCCGGCCACGCCACCGCAATCGACGTCCAGTTCGAACCCGGCAACATCCTCTCCGTCCGCGACAACGGCCGCGGCATCCCCGTTGACCCACACCCCAAGTTCAAGAACCTCAGCGCGCTCGAGGTCATCCTCACCACCCTCCACTCCGGCGGCAAGTTCGGCGGCAAGGCCTACGCCACCTCCGGTGGCCTCCACGGCGTCGGCAGCTCCGTGGTCAACGCACTCTCCGATTCCATGCAGGTCGAGGTCGCTCGCGACCGAACCCTCTGGCGCCAGTCCTATGCCCGCGGGAAACCCGTGACGAAGCTGGAAAATGCCGGCCCCATCCAGAATCGCCGCGGTACGATGATCCGCTTCCACCCCGACCCCGAAATCTTCGGCCCGCTGCAGTTCAGCGCCGCCCGTCTGTTCAAACTCTGTCGCTCGAAGGCCTACCTCTTCCGCGGCGTGAAGATCCGATGGACCTGCGACCCCAGCCTCGTCAAAGCCGACACCCCAATCGAGGCCATGCTCCACTTCCCAGGCGGCCTGCGCGACAGCCTCGCCGACGACATCGGCGCAACCACCCTGGCCCTCCCCGAGATCTGGGCTGGCGAAGCCGACCTCGCCGCAACCCAGGCCGGCCTCGCCGGCGGCCGCGCCGAATGGGCCATCGCCTGGCTCGAACAAGGTGAAGGCTTCCTCGACAGCTACTGCAACACCGTCCCCACCGCCCAAGGCGGCACACACGAGCAAGGCTTCCGCGCCGCCCTCCTGAAGGGCATCCGCAGCTGGGGCGAACAACGCGGCAACAAGAAAACCGCCCACGTCACCGCCGAAGACCTCATGGGCCAGATGGCCGCGAAGCTCTCAGCCTTCGTCCGCGAACCCCAGTTCCAAGGCCAAACCAAAGAAAAGTTGACCAGCCCCGAAGCCGCCCGCCTCGTCGAACAAGCCATGCGCGACCGCTTCGACCACTGGCTCGCCGGCAACCCGGCCCAGGCCGACAACCTCCTCGCCTTCGTCGTCGAACGCGCCGAAGAACGCCTGCGCCGCAAGGAAACCAAGGAGATCGGCCGCAAATCCGCAACCCGCCGCCTCCGCCTCCCCGGCAAGCTCTCCGACTGTTCCCGCGAAAGCCGCGACGACACTGAAATCTTCCTCGTCGAAGGCGACAGCGCCGGCGGCAGCGCCAAGCAGGCGCGCAACCGCGAAACCCAGGCCGTCCTACCCCTCCGCGGCAAGATCCTCAACGTCGCCAGCGCCAGCGCCGACAAGCTCCGCCAGAACCAGGAGCTGAAGGACCTCATCGAAGCTCTCGGCTGCGGCGTCGGCGACCGCTTCGACCGCACCAAGCTCCGCTACGGCCGGGTTATCATCATGACGGACGCCGACGTCGACGGCGCGCACATCGCCTCCCTGCTCATGACCTTCTTCTATCGAGAGCTCCCCGACCTCGTCCGCCACGGCCACGTCTACCTCGCACAACCCCCGCTCTATCGCCTGACCCAAGGCGCCCGCTCCGTCTACGCCATGGACGACGCCGACAAGGATCGCCTCATGAAGCGGGAGTTCAAGGCGAACACCAAGGTCGACGTCAGCCGCTTCAAAGGCCTCGGCGAAATGCCACCGGCCGCCCTCAAGGAAACCACGATGGACCCCAAGCGCCGCACTCTGCTGCGGGTCGACGTCGCCCCCGAAGACCGCGCCAGCACCAATACGCTCGTCGAAAGCCTGATGGGCCGCAGGCCAGAGCTGCGCTACCAGTTCATCCAGGACCGCGCCCGAACGGTCGAGGATTTGGATGTCTGAACCAGCGCGTCCGCCAAGCGCTGACCAGGCGCTCCCGGCCACCGAGGGGGTCAGCCAACGCTACAGCGACATCGAAACCTGGTCCTCCGCCGCAATGCTCGAAGCCATGCTGGAAAACCAGATGGCCGCCGTGGCTGCCGTGCGTCCCGCCCTGCCCGCGATCGAGGCGGCAACACTCGCGGCCGTAAAACGCCTAAAGGCCGGCGGCCGCCTCGCCTATGCCGGCGCGGGCACATCCGGCCGCATTGCAATCCAGGACGCCGCCGAACTGCCACCGACCTTCGACTTCCCGCGCGACCGCCTGGCAATGCTGATGGCCGGCGGCGAAGCAGCGCTGACCCGCGCAGCCGAAGGCGCAGAAGACGAGGCGAGCGGCTCCGATGCCGCAGAACTCGGCGCCCAGGACGTGCTGGTGGCCGTCGCGGCCAGCGGCGCCACCCCCTATACGATCGGCTGCATACGCGTCGCCCGCGCAGCCGGCGTTCTGACGATCGGTATCGCCAACAGCGCCGGCGCCCCGCTGCTCGCGGCGGCCGAGCACCCGATCCTCCTGCCCACCGGACCCGAGCCCATCGCCGGCTCAACCCGCATGGGCGCCGGCACCGCGCAGAAAGTGGCCCTGAACCTCTTCAGCACCCTGCTCATGACCCGGCTCGGCCGCGTCTACCGCGGCCAGATGGTCAACATGCGCGCCACGAACGCAAAACTGCGCCGCCGGGCAATCCGCATGCTATGCGGCCTGGCCGAAGTATCGGAGCCCGAAGCCGCAGCCGCGCTCGACACGGCAGGCGGCCAGATGCAAATCGCATTGCTGGTCCTCCGCGGGATGGATGCACCAGCTGCGGAGGCCGCTCTCGAAGCGGCGAGAGGCGATCTGCGAAATGTGGTCCGCAAGTAAAAGGGGTCACCACAGAGGGAGAGGAGAGACAGAGGAGGACCCGTCATCGCGAGACACACGCGCGGCGTGGCAATCCAGGCCCGTGCGCTCAGGCATACAGCTCTGGACTGCTTCGTCGCGAACGCTCCTCGCAGTGACAACACCAGCGGCAAATCATGCTTGGAAAGCCGTGATAGTGGTCCGTCGATTGTTTTCTTTCTCCCTCATCAGTCATCTTCCTCTGTGGTGAAACTCCTTGTTTTCACCCACCCGCGAAGATTGTGCCCGCACCCCCCCAACCCCTAAGATCCTCGACATGCACCGCCTCATCGCCCTGCTCCTCCTCCTCACCGCCCACGCTGCACAGGCCCAGACACTCTGGCGCGGCGTCAGCGAATACCCCGCCACCGCCGTCCCTGGCGAAGCCCTAACTACCCTCGCACGCCTCCTCGCCCCGGCCGGTATCGACCTCCGCCTCCAGTTCGACGCGCCTGACGGCCTCCGCTCCGCAACCATCCCCGACGCAGTACAGTCAAATAGGATAGAAGTCGGCGACGCCTTCGCCGGCGCCCTCTCGGGCCTAGACCCCATATTCCAGCTCTCGTCGCTCCCTTTCCTCGCCACCAGCCTCGACGACGCCTGGAAGCTCTACCAGGCCGCCAAGCCCACCTACACACTCCGCTTCGCAACCCGCGGCCAACGCCTCCTCTACGCCGCACCCTGGCCGGCCAGCGGCATCTGGTCGCGCGAAGCCCTGACAGGGCCAATCTCCCTGCATGGCCTGGCCATCCGCACCTACGACGCCGCCAGCACGCACGCCCTCCACGGCGCCGGCGCCGACCCGGTCCTACTGTCCTTCGCCGATACGATGCCCCGCCTGACCGACGGCAGCCTCACCGCCGTGCTGTCCTCGGGCGATGGCGGCGCCGGGCGAAGACTATGGGAGTTCACGCGCCACTTCACCGCGGTGGGCTACGCCATGCCGTTATCCTTCGCGACGGTGTCCGATGCCGCCTACGGCGCCCTAACACCGGACCAGCAGCACGCCGTGGACCGCGCCGGCGCCGAAACAGAGCGCCTGCAATGGCAAGGCCTCCTCCGCCGCATCGAAGACAACTACCGCACGATGCGCGCAAACGGCGTCTCCATCGAAGCCCCCGACCCCGCCGTCGCCGCAGCCCTGACCGAGGCCGGCGCCGCAGTGATCACCATCTGGGCAACACAGGCCGGCCCAGACGCCACTGCGGTGCTGGAGGCCTACCGGCGGTAGCCCCCTACTCCTCGCGTTCGACAAACTCCGTGTCGCGATGGACATGCACGGACATCAGCAGCCCGAACCCGAACATGGCGGTCAGCATCGCCGACCCTCCGTGAGAAACCAGCGGCAATGGCACCCCCCCCACCGGGATGGCGCCCATCACCATGGCGATGTTGACGAACACATACATGAAGAAGTTGGTCGCGATCCCAAGCCCCAGCAGGCGGCCATAATGGTTGCGGCACCGCAGCGCGATGGCAACGCCGCCCACGACGATCGTCCCCAACAACGCCAGCAGCGCCAGGCCGCCCACCAGCCCGAACTCCTCGGCCAGCATCGTGAAGATGAAGTCCGTCTGCTTTTCGGGCAGGAAGTTCAGGTGCGCCTGCGTCCCCTGCAGGAACCCCTTCCCCCACAGCCCACCCGAACCCAGCGCGATCTTGGACTGGATGATGTTGTAGCCCGCACCAAGCGGATCGCTCTCCGGGTTCATGAACGTCGTGATCCGAGCCCGCTGGTAGTCGTGCAGATGCGCGAACGCGAGTTGCGCGACAAACGGGATGGGAATGACGATCAGCGCCACCTTCCACCAGCGAATACCCGCCGCAAGCACCACAACGCCACCGACGATGCCGGTGATGACCGCGGTGCCGAGGTTCGGCTCCTTCAGGATCAGCCCGACCGGCACCAGGATCATCAACGCCGGCGGGATCAGGAACAGCGGATTGCCCATCTTCTCCCACGACGCCTTGTGGAACCAGGCCGCCAGCGCCATCACCAGGCCGATCTTGGCAAGCTCGCTCGGCTGCAGTTGCAGGCCGCCCAGCTCGATCCAGCGCTGCGCCCCCTTGCCCATGTGCCCCATGCGAAGCACCAGCACGAGCAGCACGATCGTCCCGCCATAGACCACGTAGGAGAACTTCTCGATGATACGGATATCGACCAGCGCGACCCCGATCATGACCACAAGTCCCACGCCGAAGCGGATGATATGCCGCGAAGCATAGGGTTCCGGGCTGCCACCCGCCGCCGAATACAACGCCACGTAACCCACGCCGGCCAACAGGCATAGCAGCAGCACATAGCTCCAGCTGATCTGCCACAGCTTCGTCGCAATGCCGAACGAGGGCTCGGCACGAATGAGGCGGCGTGCGCTCAGCATCAGCTTCTCTCCGCCACGCGCGGGGCGGCGGGGCTGTCCTGGTGGTTCGAGGGGTCGCGCGTCAGCACGTCCTGCATGATGTCGCGCCCCAACGGCGCCGCGGCGGCCGCCCCGGCGTTGCCATGCTCGACGACCACCGCAACGGCGTAGCGCGGCGCGTCATAGGGGGCGTAGCAGACGAACAGGGCGTGCGGCCGGAACTCCCAGGCCTGGTTCTCCGACTTGAAACCGCGCTCCCGCTGTTCGCGGCTGACCCGGCGCACCTGGGTCGACCCGGTTTTCCCCGCCATCTGCACGCCAGGAATGTTCAGCCTGGCAATGGGCGCGGTGCCGCCAGCCTCGTTTACCACCGCCCACATGCCGTCGCGCAGCAGATGCAGGCTTTTCTCCGGGATGGCCACGGCCGGGTAGTTCTCCGGCGCGAATCCCGGCCGCAGCACGCCCGCGACGGTGCGCGTCAGATGCGGCTGCACGACCCGCCCGGTCGCGATGCGGCTGACATAGGTGCACAGCGACAGGGGCGTGGTCTGGATATACCCCTGCCCGATGCCGCAGCTGATCGTGTCGCCGATGTTCCAGGCCTTGCCCTGCCCCATCCGCCACGCCCGCGTCGGCATCAGCCCCTTCCGCGCGCCCGGCAGATCGAGATCGAGATCGACCCCGATCCCGAGCTTGTTGGCCATCAGCGCCACCCGGTCGATGCCCGTGCGCCGCGCCACCTCATAGAAAAACACGTCGCAGCTGTTCTTCAGCGCGCCGCGCACATCCAGACCGCCATGCCCATACTTGCTCCAGCAATGGAACCGCGTGTCGCCCAGGTCCAGGAACCCGGGGCACGAGATCCGTTCCCCCGGCGTGATCGTCTTGGCCTCCAGCCCAGCCGCCCCCACCACCATCTTGAACGTGCTGCCCGGCGCATACAGCCCGGCGATCGCCTTGTTGATCAGCGGCGCCTTGCGGTTCCGCGTCCACTCCACCCATTGCGCGTTGCTGACGCCCGAGTTGAACAGGCTGGGATCGAAGCTCGGCGTGGTCGTCATCGCCAGAACCTCGCCATTCCGGCAATCCATGACCACGGCCGACGCGCTCTCATCGCCCAGCCGCTTCAACACCGCGTTCTGCAACCCGACATCGATGGTCAGGCCCAGATCCTGCCCCGGCGTGCCCTCCAGCCGGTCCAACTCGCGGATCACCCGCCCCACGGCGTTGACCTCCATTTGCAGCGCCCCGGCCTTGCCCCGCAGCGTGATGTCGTGCGACCGCTCCATCCCGGCCCGCCCAATGCGGATGCCCGGCAGCGCCAGCATGGGGTCGTCGCCCATGTCCGCCTCGCTGGGCGGGGCGACGTAGCCGACGACGTGCGCCAGCGCCGGGCCCTCGGGATAGATGCGGGTGGTGCCGACATCGACGAAGATGCCGGGAAGGTCGGGCGCGTTGACCTCGATCCTGGCCATGTCCTCCCAGGTCAGGAACTCGCGGACGATCACGGGGATGAACCGCCGCCGCCGCCGCAGCTCGCGGTCGATGCGGGCACGCTCGTGGTCCGGCAAGGACACGACACGCGCAAAGGTGTCCAGCGTCAGGTCGACATTCTCGGCCTGCTCGGCCGTCAACAGCGCGCGCCAGTTGAGCCTGTTGCCGCCCACGACGGCACCGAACCGGTCCAGGATGCGGCCCCGCGGCGGCGCTGTCAGCCGGGCGCTGATGCGGTTGCTTTCCGCCAGCGTGGCATAGCGAGCGCCCTCCACGACCTGCACCTGGTAAAGCTTGGCGCCCAGATAGCCGAGGACGGAAATCTGCCCGGCGCCAAGCAGCAGGGCGCGGCGCGTGAAGACGCTGTTGCGCTTGTTCTCTTTCTTGAACGGGCTCATGCGCGCTCGGGGTTCGCAAGGCCGCGATGGGCGATGATGAACAGCGCCGCAAGCAGGGGATACAGGCCGGCCGTCAAGCCGAACTGGAACAGCGCCGCCCTAGGCGGCAGCACCCGGAACAGCAGCAGGCTCGTCAGGCCCCAATCCAGAAGCGCCGCACCCGCCGCGACGATGACGAACGTGAGCCACACAAGCAGGAACCCCTGCCCGGCCAGCACGCGCCAGCGCACGGCGAGGCCATGCACGATCAACAGTATCAGCACCGAAATGCCCAGCGGCGTCAGACCCAGAAGGTCGGCCAGGATCCCGATGACGAACACCACGGGCGGCGACATGCTCGCCGGACGGAACAGCGACCAGAAGAATACGCAGGCCAGCACCGCCGCAGGCTGCAGCTGCGCCTGGCCCGGCAGGCGCAACGGCGCGGCCAACGCCAGCAACAGCAGCACAGTGCAGGCAAACGGGAACGCCGTCCGGCTGGCAGAGTCCAGTTGCCGCCACAGCGTAGGCCGCGGTCGGATGCCGGGCAGGCGTTCGCTCATCGCCGCGCCCGCTCCGCCCCCGCCGCCCGGTCGGACCGTGCGGCGCTCTCCGGCGGCGCCAGCCCGCGCAGCCCGTAGTTGAAAATCCGCACCACTTCCAGCCGGTCCAGCCGTGCCGCCGTCTCGACCTCGGGCACGTTGCTGGCGGTGTAGCGGACGAACCCCACTGGCAGCCCCGCCGGAAAGGCACCAGCCTCGGCGCTGGTCACGATCCGCTCGCCCTCAGCCGGGATGGTGCCCTCAGGCCAGTACATCAGGCGCGGCCGGGCGCTGTTATTGCCGACCAGGATGGCGCGCGCGCGGCTGTTCTCCAGTGTCACCGGGATCCGACTGTTCATGTCCGTCAGCAGCAGCACGCGGGCACTACGAGACCCGATCTCGGTCACCCGCCCCACCAGGCCGCGCTCGTCCAACGCCACCTGGCCCTTCGTCACGCCATGGTTGGGCCCCAGGCTCAACAGTACGGCGCGAGCATAGACCCCGCCGGCGTCGGCGACGACACGCGCCGTAAGGTAGCTGGGCGTCGGGTCCGGCACCCACCGGAGATTGGCCTTAAGCGTCGCGTTCTCGGCATCCAGCGCCATGGCGACCGCGTGCCAACTCCGTAGATTCTCGTTCTCCTCGCGCAACCGCTCGTTCTCGCTCCGGAGCTGCATCAGCCCATGCACCTCGTCGGTTACGCGCTGCACGTTGGCCAATGGCTCCGCGACCAGCCCGAATACCGGCGCCAGCGCGTCGGCCAGCGCCATCCGCGCTCGCTCCGCCAGCAGGGCATCGGCCTTGCCGAGCAGCATCAGCCCGAAGGCCGCCGCGATGAGCACCGGCAGGGTAAGCTTGGCAAGGGCCTGGCGGACCGGGATGGAAAGGCGGATCAAACCTGTAGCCTCAATTCCTAATACATGCTGGTCAAGACGTTCCGCAGCCGCTTCATCTCCTCGAGCGCCCGGCCGGTCCCGAGCGCCACGCAACTCAACGGGTTCTCCGCCACGACGACCGGCAGCCCGGTCGCATCACGCAGCACCTGATCAAGACGGTACAGCAAGGCACCCCCGCCGGTCAGCACAATTCCCTTGTCGACGATATCGGCCGCAAGTTCGGGCGGTGTGTTCTCCAGCGCGACCTTCACGGCCTCGACGATCGCCGTCACCGGCTCGGCCAGGCTCTCGGCGATCTGACGCTGCCCCACCAGGATCTCGCGCGGCACGCCGTTCATCAGGTCGCGGCCCTTGACCTCGCGCCACGGCCCATCGTCGCCCTCTTCGGCCGGACAGGCGGCGCCGATGTCCATCTTGATCCGTTCGGCAGTGCTTTCGCCGATCAGCAGGTTATGCGTGCGACGGATGTAGCTGATGATCGCCTCGTCCATCTTGTCGCCGCCGACCCGCACGCTGCGGGAATAGACGATGCCGCCCAGGCTGATCACCGCAACCTCCGTCGTGCCGCCACCCACGTCGACGATCATGCTGCCCGAAGGCTCCGTCACCGGCAGCCCGGCGCCGATCGCAGCCGCCATCGGCTCCTCGATCAGCAGAACCTTGCGGGCCCCGGCGCTCTCCGCACTCTCCTGGATAGCCCGGCGCTCCACGGCGGTACTGCCGCTGGGCACGCACACGATGATCAGCGGGCTCGCAAACCCGCGCCGGTTGTGCACCTTGCGGATGAAGTGCTTGATCATCTCCTCGGCGACCTCGAAGTCGGCGATCACGCCGTCCCGCAGGGGACGGATCGCCTGGATGTTCCCAGGCGTGCGGCCCAGCATCAGCTTCGCCTCCTCGCCCACGGCCAGCACCTGCTTCTTGCCACGCACGTCGGCGATCGCCACAACGCTCGGCTCCGCCAGCACAATCCCGCGGCCCTTCACGTAGACGAGGGTGTTCGCGGTGCCGAGGTCGATGGCCATGTCGGCGGACATGATGCCGAGCAAACGTCCGAACATATGATCATCCCTTGGAAAGCATGCATGAGAGGGGCATTGGCCCGGCGCGCCACGGCTTAGCGGTGTCCCCCTCGCGCGGCAAGGGCAGGGGCTCGGCAAGGGCCATGCGCCGAACGAGGTATGTCACGTTGGCGTGAGACATACCAATGCCTTACTCGTGCCACGCACCCGCCATCGCCACCTACGTTAATGGTACTGTCATTCCAAACAAAGGAGTTGTCATGAACTACGTAAAGACCGGTGTTTTGATGCTTTGTCTCGCGCTGGGCGTCGCGGCATGCGGCGAGCAACCGGGCACTCGGGCCGTGACGGGCGGGCTTCTCGGCGCCGGCGCCGGCGCGGCACTCGGTGCTGCGACGGGCGGAAACGCCGGCACGGGCGCCCTGATCGGCGGCGGCGTCGGCGCCGTGGGAGGCGCGCTCACCGCACCCCGTCGCTACTGAGAAGACGGATGGTTGTTCCCTACCAGGATAGCAGCCATTTATATTGTAGCTTTCCACAGTTCCAATCCGGGCAACGACCCGGCGCGCCAAATGGAGAACGACCATGAACACAAAGGCGATCCTTAGCCTTACCCTGGTTGCCGGCCTCGGCCTGGCCGGGTGCACAGACCCATACGATCCCGGCCAGCGTGCGGTCGGCGGCGGGCTGCTCGGCGCCGGCGCCGGCGCCGCCCTAGGCAGTCTGGCCGGCGGTGGCCGCGGGGCTGCGATCGGCGCTCTCTCGGGTGGCGCACTGGGCGCGATCGGCGGCGCGGTGACGACGCCGCAACGCTCCTACTACCAGGAACCGGCTCCAACGTATTACCAGCCGCGGCCGTCTTACGGCTACTGACCGGGACGGTGGGGTGCCAACTGTGCACCCCACCCCCGTCTTCGCATCCGGCTTCATCAGGCGCTAAGCGCCTCTGGCTCCGTTCGGGCGCGCTTGACCAATAGTTTGTTCAGCGCGTGCACGTAGGCACGGGCCGACGCCACAATGGTGTCGGTGTCCGCCCCCTG
>JAYVEG010000196.1:0-3557 GCA_043748985.1 Rhodospirillales bacterium | reverse complement strand
CGGACAACCCGGCCTTGGCGGCCAGGTCCTTGACGGTGGTGTGCCTCTCTTCGATCAGCTTCCGCAGCTCGATGCCCAGGGGCGTTTCGGCCGGGGGGGTGGGCGGCTTCCCTTTTACGCGCGGCATTCCGTTCCGTCTCCGTTGTAAACGCATTCACGTTCGCCGTCCCGGGATGCGAACCGGCGGGCTGGCATACTCACCCGATGTACAGCATCCGCACACAGGTCACAGACGCGATCTCCGGATACCTCGCAACCACGGGGCTGTCCGCCCGGGCTTTCGGCATTCAGGCCGCGGGGTCCGAGCATTTCGTCCGCCGCCTCCGGTCGGGAACCAGCATCAGGCTGGGCACCATCGAACGGGTGCTCTCTTGGATTGCGGACCACCCGCCGGACCAGAACGCCGACGATTTGACTAGCGCGTAAACAGACTTGTGTCGATGGGGAGGGAGGGTGCCATGAGCGTCAACGGATCACCGGAAATCGAACTGGACGCCCCCGCCATCGCAAGCGGCACCGCGACGGTTGCCGACATGGCCCAGGGCGACGAAACGCATGGGGAAGCCTCCTGTCGTGCCACCGCCGTCGTGACCGGCCGCAAAAAGCGCGGGGTGCTCCTTCCCGAGGGCGAGCTGCCACCACATCCCGGGCCGCTGACCTGGATCGACCCCACGGCCGAGGTCTGCACCCTGGCTAAGGGCGGCATGACCGTCGAGGCGATTGCCGACCGCACGAGGCTGACCCGCTGCCAGGTGGAGGACGTGCTCGATCTGGCGGGTGTGCGTCGCCTGCACGCCGCCCCGAAGAAGACGGCGCGTAGGAAGTTCGACCGCGCCGCCGTTCGGGCCGCCCATGCCGCGGGGGAGAGCCGCAACGCCATCGCGGCCCGGCTCGGGATATCGCTGGCGTCGGTGTCGCTGGCCATCAACGAGGGAGCTCTGTCGTGATCCCCTTCAACGATCTTGCCAGCGTGAGGAAGGTCGACAACCCGGCGATCAGGGCGATCCGCGCATGCGTGGAGGCAAACGGCTACGTCGGCCGCCCGATCACGCCCGGGCTCCTGGACGAGGTGGGAGCCGCGCTGACGAGGGCGTGCCGCGCCCCTTGCGTGGCCTTCCATGAAGTGGACCTGGTTCCGTCGTCGGCCGGGATGGTCCGGGTGCGGCTGGCGCATTCCAGCGGCCCGTGGGTGGCTGCGCCTGCTGGGTGTATCCCGCGCGCACGGCTGCCTGACGGTCTCACTGTGGTTCACCGGCTTCATCGTCGCCCGGGCGGCACCCGGGGCATGTGACGTACCAGCGGCGTTCTACGAACTGGCTGCCCCCGCGATCCATGCGGCAGACGGTGAATACGCTGGCGGCGGCAGGGAGGGTGCCACCGCCAGGGAGTGGCCTGACCATCCGCCAATTCCCCCGAGGCCCCAGACCTACCGCAGCTTCTGGCGCGGGTTCTTCAGCTAGACGCCTCCCGCACGATCCGTTCGGCCACCTCGCCGGTCAGTGTTTCCGTTTCCAGCAGGGCGGCGGCGAGGGCGTGCAGGCCGGGGAGGTGGGCAGACAGCAGGGTGGTGGCCTGCGCCTGGGCATCCACGAGGCGCTGCTCCACCCGAGACGCGATGTCGCGATGGACGGCCAGGATGTGCCCCAGCGTCTCGGGTTCCGGGTCGCAAATCCAGGACAGGCGCGGCCCCAGCCCCCAGCACAATTCCGCGGAGGCGGCGATCAGGGTTGCCTGCGCCAAGTCGGAGTGTTTCGGACCCCCGCTGCCCGCGCCGCACTGGCCGAAAATCAGTGTCTCCGCCGCCCGGCCGCCCAACATCCGCATGAGCACGCCGTCCACGTCGGATGGTAAGCCCTGCCCGTGGCCGGGGGACGAGATCTCGGTGCCGCCCAGGGAAGAGGAACCGCCCGAGCCCGCGCGGATGCTCACCATGGCCAATGCGCCGGGGGACGTGACCGCTGCGATCAATGCGTGGCCCGCCTCGTGGTAGGCCGTGTGGCGGCGCACCCCCTCTGGGACGGGACCCGACGGGGGGGAGATCGCCGCCAGCAGGTCGGCCAGCTCCACAGGGCGACGGGCGACACGGGCCGCACGCCGTGCCTCGCGCGCCCACCGCTCGCAATCCGCCCCGCTGGCGCCACGGGCGTCCTGCGCGGCCTTGTCCAGGTCGGACACCGACAGGCCGGGGAGGTGAGCCGCCAGGATCTCGGAGAGCATCTCCGCGTTGGGCAACGACATACGGAGTTCGCGATCCAGCCGCCCCGAGCGCCGCAACGCAGGGTCGATCTCGTCCGGCAGGTTGGTGGCGCCGATTACGACGACGCCCTCGCGGCCCGCGACGCCGTCCAGTTCGGACAGCAGCGCGTTCATCATTGGCCGCCACCAGCTTTCGTTGTGACCCGCCCGGCCGCGGGCAATGAAGCTGTCGATCTCGTCAAGGAACAAGATGCAGGGCGCCTTCCGCTTCGCTTCCGCGAACGACTGCCGCATGCGGGGGATTGTCTTCGAGTGGTCGCTCTTCCCGTCGGGCCCGGACTCCCACATCGCATAGGAGGCGGATACCAGCGGCACCCCGCACGACACAGCCAACGCAGCTGCGAACGTCGTCTTGCCGCAGCCGGGCGGGCCAAACACGAGCGCCCCCCGGTCGACGTCCGACCATGGGAGCGACCCCGAGCGGTAGTTCGCCAGGTCTCCGACAAGCTGACGCCCCCATACCTCGACGTCCGGCGGCAGCGGCAGGGTGTCCAGGGTCCAGCGCGCCACCGGCGGGGCCGCCGGAAGGGTTCGGGCAACAACCCGGCTGAGGCGCGCGAGGTAGGCTGACGCCGACTGGTCGAGACGCAGGCAGCCGAGAAGGTGGTCGGGCTGCACGGCCTCGGACACCGAGTTCTCGACGAGAACCCCTTCGCCTTCGCCGAGTTGTTCGGCCACCAATCTCAGGATTTCGGGCGTCGGAGGCTGAAGGGTGACCGTCGCGTCGGCCGACGCGAGAAGGATGGGCGATACCATACCAGGGCTGTCCACGCATGCCAGGATGCCACGGCCCGTGCGGAGGGCGCGGGCTGCATCCCCACGGATCCAATCCGTGCTGGAGGCGCTGTCGAGGCCGAGACCGAGCGGCCACGCCTCGGCGGACTCCTCACGCCTCCGGCGCGCCATATACGCATCGGTGTCATCCGGTTCCGGTTGCCCAAGCACAACCCGGCGCCAAGCCTGCGGAATGGCATCAGTCCAGCCACGGGGAGCCACCAGGATGACGACGGCGCCGAGCGCGGTCACAGCCTCAGCGAGATCCGGCTGATCGGTGATCGCGGCCGCGACCATCGCCCGGGCCACTTCGCCAACCGGGTCCGGGCGGGTGTCGGGCGGCGGAGGGGAGACCTGATCAAGCGGCTCGAACGCGTCCAGGACATTGTCCATAACGGCGACCAGCTCGGATTCATCGGGATCGGACATGACAGGAACCTCAACACGGCGGCGGACACGGGAAAGCGATGGCGGCTAAATGGCCGCGGCTATCCTGTTCGTCGGTGCGTGGAGGTTCGTCATGGCGG
>JAYVEG010000195.1:0-11468 GCA_043748985.1 Rhodospirillales bacterium | reverse complement strand
CGACACTCTCATCGCGTTTCCCCTGTTGGGGACACCCTGCCGGGCCGGCACGGCCGCGTCCAGCGCGGCTAGAACTCCAACAGATTGTCCCGGAACATCTTGTGCCCATAGGCCTTGCGAACCAGCCCCCGCTGCTGCAGCGCCGGCACCAGCCCGTCCGTCACCTCCGCTACCGTCTTGCGGCTCACGTTCCCCAGCACCAGCAGGAACCCGTCGCCCCCCACCTCCTGCATCGCCTCGTCCATCTGCGCCGCCACCGTCTCCGGCGTGCCCACCAGATCGACGCTGCCGCCCCCGCTCGTATACCCCAGGATCGCCTCCCGCAGCGTCCGCCCCCCGGCCTTGGCCAGGAAATTGGCCAGGCTCGACTGATGCCCGTTCGTCGTCAGCGCGCCCACCGGCGCATCCAGGTCGTGACCGGAGAAATCGATGTTCGTCGTCCACCCCATCTGCGCCAGCCGCCGGTGGATCTGCTCGTCCGTCGCCACCCCGCGCTGGGCGGCACGCTCCTGCGCCTCCGCATCCGTGTTCGCCAGCACCGGCGTCGCCATGAACAGCACCTTGCACGTATCCGGATCGCGCCCCGCCGCCACCGCCCGAGCCCGCACATCGTCCCGATACGCCTTCATGGCCGCAACCCCCTTCGGATGCGCCACGATCGTGTCCGCATACTGCGCCGCGATTCCCCGCCCCTTCGCCGACCCGCCCGCCTGCGCGATCACCGGCCGCCCCTGCGGGCATGGGCCCGAGTTCAACGGCCCCCGGCTCGCATAATATTCGCCCCTATGGTCGATCGTATGCACCTTCGAAGGATCGATCAGCACGCCACTCGCCCGATCAGCCACGATGGCGCCCGGCTCCCACGAATCCCACAGCTTCGTCACGACATCGATATACTCGGCCGCCATGTCATACCGCGTGTCGTGCTCCGGCAGCCGGTCCAGCCCGAAATTCTGCCCCGACAGATCCGAGCTGCCCGTCACCATGTTCCACCCCGCCCGGCCCCCCGAAACCTGGTCCAGCGTGCCCACGATCCGCGCCGTCAGATATGGATGATAGGCAAACGTCGACAGCGTCGGCACGATCCCCAGCCGAGACGTCGCCGCCATCATCAACGACGCCACCACCGAAGGCTCCTGCCGCGGCACCGACATTCCGTTCTTCAGGAAAATGTCACGCGAATTCTGCCAGTTCTGCCCGATATAGATGCTGTCCTCGATCAACAGATAGTCGAAGCAGGCCCGCTCGATCGACCGCGCCAGATCAAGGAACATGTCCGCCGACATCCACTCCTCGCCGATATTGCCGCTCCACTGCTCCCCCCACGACTGGATACTGGAGCCCTGCAGAAACCAGGCGAGATGGAACGGGTTGGCTGGCATACGTTGCGTCCTCGAAGTCCACTTCGACCCTTGCACTCCCCGTGCCACGCAGAGCGACGACGCCCTCTCTCATCGGCAGAGGGCGCTACTCACATAAATACCGCCGCACCGGATACGGCTCCGCCGCCAACCCCGGGCAATAACCGTTCACCACCGGCGCCAGCGTCTCGCACAACCGCCGCGCCTCCGCGTTCATCGCCTCCAGCCGCTCCCGCGCCGCCTCCGCCGCAATCGCCAGCGCATGCAGGTCGATCGTCAGCAACCGCCGGTCCCGCACGATCATCGTGCCGGCCACCATCACGTGCCGCACCGCACTCCCATCCTCGGCATGCACGATCTGGTTCACCGTCCAGTTGTGCGGAATCCACGTCAGCGCATCGAGGTCCAGGAACACCAGGTCCGCATCCGCCCCCACCCGGATCTCCCCATGATCCGCCAGCCCCAGAACCCGCGCGCCCCCCACCGTCGCCGCGTGATAAACCTCCTCCACCGACGCCCAATCCTCCGTCCGCGGCGACTGCACCTTCGACACCATCGAGGCATAGCGCATCGCCTCGTACACGTTTTGGTTGTCACTGCAATTCGCCCCGTCCGTCCCGATCCCCACCGTCACACCCAGATCCAACATCCGCCGCAGCGGGAACAACCCATTACCAAGGCGCATGTTGCTGCCCGGGTTGTGCGCCACGCTGCCGCCCTTCGCCGCCATCAGCCGCATGTCGTCGTCGTCCAGCCAGACCGCATGCGCCGCCGTGAAGTCCGGCCCCACCAGCCCCCACGCGTCCATCTGCTGCAATAGCGTCCGCCCGTACAGCTTCAACCCCGCCACCGACTGCACCTTGCTCTCCCCCACATGCGTATGCAGCCGCACCCCATGCGTCCGCGCGACCCGGCCGCAGCCACACGCGAACTCCGGCGAGCAATGATGCGGGATCGTCGGCGCCACCCCCGCCCGGATACCGTGCTCGTTCCACCGCCAATGCTTCAGGATCCCGTCGATCGCCGCCAGGCAGTCGTTCCCATCCCCCGGCCGCAATCCCTGCACCGCCGTCTGCAACACCGGTGGCAGCGCCTCCATCAGCCCCGGAATGGCCTCGTAGAACGACCGGTCCGCCACCATCGGCGCGATCACCGCGCGGATGCCCACCTCATGATACGCCTCCGCCGCCGCCTCCATCCCGTCCATCGTCGGCAACGGGAACTCCGCGAACAGGTCATACGTCGCGGTGCAACCCTTCAGCGCCATCTCCGCTGCACAGATCGTCGCCGACAGCTTCTTGTCGGCCAGCGACCGGTTCCCGCCGATCCACGGCGCCGCGACCAGCAGCAGCTCGAGCGTCCACCGATCCCCCTGCCCTCGCGCCAGCCCGCCATGGCTGTGCATATGCGCGTTCGTCAGCCCCGGATGGACGATCAGGTTCGCGGCATCCACGACCGCGGCTCCCTCCGGAACCGCCATCCCCGGCGCCCCCACCGCCCGGATCACGCCATCCACCACCAGGATGTCCCCAGGCTCCGCCCGCCGCTTCGTCGGATCGGCAATGCGCCCGCCACGGATGACCTGCGCGCCCTTCTGAACCGTCGCCATGATAAATCCCCCTCTACAGCGTTGGAGTCTCCACCCGCTGTGCCCATGGAAACAACAATCGCTCCACCAGCGCCACTACGCCGAAAAGCACGACCCCGATCAACGCCAGGATCACCACCGCCCCAAACGCCAGCGCCACCTAAAAGAACGTCATCGAAGTCTGAACCAGATACCCACCGGCACTTCCGCCCGCATCCGCGCCGCCAGCACCGCCGCAATATCCGCCACCCCGAACTGCGCGCTGCCAGCGCCACCTTCGTCACCGTGTCGCCCGACCCGTACCCGCGCAAGATCGTCACATCGATCCCGTGCTTGGCAAACGTTCCCCGCTGCCACCCCGCATAATACGCCGCACGCTCCCCGGTCGGGATCCAATCCATCAGGAACGCGGCCTTGTCCTTCGCGCGCACCGGAAAAGCCGCCGTCACCAGGCACGCCGCCAGAACTCCGACACGGACCATCATCAGCCCCCGTCGAACCACACCAGTGCCAGCATGCAATATTTGCGCCGCTTTACATTCGGCCCCAACGGGCGGATTGCAGAACCATGAGCGCCACCACCGAAGGCACCGATCCCGGCGCCGCACCCAACTGGCAACGAAACCTCTTCGTCATGCTCGGCATCCAGCTCGGCATGAACATGGGCTTCACTGTCCTCAGCCCCGTCATGCCGCTCTTTCTCCCCGAGCTCGGAGTCACCAAGCCCGCCCACATCGACCTCTGGGCCGGCATCCTCGCCGCCATCACACCCCTTGTCGCCGCCTTCGCCTCCCCCCTCTGGGGCCGCGTGGCCGACCGCAGGGGCCGCAAGCTCATGGTCCTGCGCTCGTGCTTCGCCATCGCCATCTTCATGGGCCTGATGGGCCTCGTCGCCGACGTCTGGCAGTTCGCCGGCCTGCGCGTGCTGATGGGCGTGTTCGCCGGGTTCAACGCCGCTACCATCTCGCTGGTCGCCAGCCAGGTGCCCCCCCGCCGCCTCGGCTACGCGCTCGGCTGGCTCAGCACCGGACAGCTCGTCGGAACCCTCCTCGGCCCGCTGCTCGGCGGCTTCATCGCCGACCTCACCGGCTCCTACCGCACCCCCTTCTTCTTCACCGCCGCCATCTGCGCCACCTGCGGCGTCCTCGCCCTGATCCTGGTCCGCGAGCGCTTCGCACCCCCCATGCCCGGCGCTGCCCGCCCCTCCCTCCTGCAAAGCTTCCGCGCCCTCGCCCGCGCCCCAGGCCTGCTGCCGCTCTTCGTCGTCCTCCTGCTCGCCCAGTTCGGAGTCCAGGCCGTCCAACCCGTCATCACCCTCTACGTCCAGGACCTGCTCGGCCCCGTCGCCGCCGTCGCCACCCTCGGCGGCCTCGCCTTCTCCGTCACCGGCATCGCCGACCTCATCGCCTCCCCCTTCCTCGGCCGCCGCTCCGACGTCATCGGCTACCGCCGCGTCCTCCTCATCGCACTAGCCGGCGCCGCCCTCGCCAGCATCCCCCAGGCCTTCGTGCCCAACTACTGGTCCTTCGTCGCCTGCCGGTTCGCCCTCGGCCTCTTCGTCGGCGGCATCCTCCCAACCGCCAACGCCCTCGTCGGCCGACTCGCACCCCCAGGCGACCGCGGCACCGTCTACGGCATAACTGCCACCGCCATGTTCCTCGGCCAGTCCCTCGGACCCCTCTCCGGCGGCGCCATTGCAGCAACCCTGGGCCTCCACTGGGTCTTCCTCGTCACTGCCGTCCTGCTGAGCATCAACCTCGTCTGGGTCTGGGCCAAGGTTCCGGAAGTCCGCTGACAAAAGCCCTCTCCCTCGGGGAGACGGTTGGGTAGGGGTTTATCAGGAAGACCTCCCCGTCGCGCTTAGGGCCTACCAGTCCCTTCTCAAACATCCGTCCCCAGATGAAACAAGCAATCCCCGCGCACCGTCCGCGCCGGCACCCGCTTGCACAGCACGAACCCGGCCCGCTCGAACCGCACCGTCTCCACCGCCGCCCAAGGCGTCTCCGGCGTATGTAACCGCGCCGCCGGCTGCCCGGCCGCCACGCTGTCCCCAGGCTCCACCAAAGGCTCGTACAACCCCGTCCCCGGCGCATAGACGAAGTAATCCGGCCCCGCGACATCCAGGATCCGCGTCACCCCCGGCCGCGCCTCCCCAGCCGGCAGGATCCCCATGTGCGCCAGCACATTGCGCAGCCCCCGCTCCGCAACCTGCAGCCCCGCCGCCGACAACGTCCCGCTTCCTCCCAACTCGCTGCCCAAAGCCAGCTTCCCCTGCCGCAGCGCGGCACCCGATGTCGTCCGCACCGCCCCCTGCCCGGGCGACGCACGCCCGATATAGCTCACCGGCGACGCGAACGCCCGCAACGCCGCCATCAACGCCGCCTGCCGCACCGGGTCTTCATCATCCTGCATCATCAACACAGACGGCACGTAATGCAGCGAAGAACCCCCGGAATGCAGGTCCACCACCATGTCCGCCCGCGCCACCAACTCAGTTTCGATGTAATGCGCGATCTGCTGCGTCGGCGAGCCCAGCGGGTCCCCTGGAAACAACCGGTTCAAATTGCCCTCATCCACCGGCGACGTCCGCGTCCCCGCCACCGCCGCCGGCAAATTCGCCGCCGGCAGCAGGATCACCCGCCCCTGGATCATCCCCGGCGTCAGGCTCCGCGCCAGGTTGCACAGCGCCACCTGGCCCTCGTACTCGTCCCCATGCGTCCCCGAAATGAACAGCGCCGTTGGTCCCGCCCCGTTCTTCAGCACCACGATCGGGATCGGGATATACCCATAGGCCGACCGGTGCACCGAATGGAACAGCCGCACGAACCCGTACTGCGCGCCCTCCCGCTCGAAATCGACCTCGGCCACCAGCGGCGAACGGATCACGATGCCGCCCCGAGCAGCTGCCGCTTCAAATCCTCGGACGGTGGCTTCTCACCGATGAACCCTTGCAGAATCCGAACTGCCAGGTCCGGATTGGCAAACGACGCGATCTCCTTGTTGTTCACCAGCACCCGTAAACCGGCCGGGTTGCAGATATACGTGAACGTGTCGCCCATCGCCGCACCCGGCGTCACCGCGATCAACCGCTCGAAATCCGCCTCGTCCTGCTTCGGGCACTCGCCATGCCCGCAATTCTTCGACTCGCCCTCGCGATACTGCTTCTCCACAGCCGATTTCTCCGCCGTATGCAGAAATTGCATCAGCACCACCTTCGGCCCACCCGACGCCAGGATCGCCTTCGGGTCGGCCGATTTCTGCCCCACATACAATCCGGCCACATAGGCCCGCACATTGAAGATCGTCAGCGTCCGGATGCCCATCCCATTCAGCACCAGCGTCTGCCCGGCCACCGGATACACGTCCGGCAACGTATAGCCCGACAGCGTCGCGGCCCGCGCCCCGGGCGCCAACAGGAACACAAGCATCAACAGCCGCAACATCGCCTCGGTCTCCTTCAATAAAGGTGGCACGCCACCGAATGCTCCCCGCCCTGGTCGACCAGAAAGGGGTCACGCTCGCGACACACCGGCATGACATGTGGGCACCGCGTATGGAACCGGCACCCCGCCGGGATCGCCATCGCACTCGGCACATCCCCGCCAACCCGCGCCCGCGCCGCCCGCCGCGCCACCCGCCCCACCGGCGACAACGCCGGCACGGAGGCGATCAGCGCCTGCGTGTACGGATGCAGCGGCCGCGCATACAGATCCCGCTTGCCCGCCTGTTCCACGATCCGCCCCAGATACATCACCGCCACCCGGTCGCTGATATGCCGCACCACGCCCAGGTCATGCGCGATGAACAGCATCGCCACCCCCAACTCCGCCTGCAGATCCTGCAACAGGTTCACGATCCCCGCCTGCACCGACACATCCAGCGCCGACACAGGCTCGTCCGCCACCAGGAACCGCGGCCGCATCACCAGCGCCCGCGCAATCCCGATCCGCTGCCGCTGCCCCCCGCTGAACTCATGCGGATACCGCCCCGCCGCCGAAGCCGGCAGGCCGACCCGTTCCAAAGTTTGCGCAACAACCGCACGCCCTACCCGCTCCCCATGGATAAGCAACGGCTCCTTAACGATGGCATCCACCGTCATCCGCGGATCAAGCGCCCCATAAGGGTCCTGGAACACGATCCCCATCGCGCGCCGCATCGGCTTCAGCGCAGCGCCCTGCAGCGCCGTCACATCCACACCATCGAACACGATCCGCCCGCCGCTCGGCGCCAGCAGCCGGATCAGCAGCCGACCCAGCGTGCTCTTGCCGCAGCCGCTCTCCCCCACCAGCCCCAGCGTCGTCCCCGCCGCAACCTGCAGCGACACCCCGTCCACCGCCCGCAACACCGGCTTCGGCCCGAACAACGGCCCCGCCAACGGATACCGCTTCTCCAACCCCTGCACATCCAGCAGCATCAGTCCGCATCCATCCGGATGCACGCCGCCGCATGACCCGGCCCCAACGCCGCCAAGACCGGGTTGCCCGCATCGCATGCCCCCACATGCAGCGGACACCGCGGCGCATACCGGCACCCCGGCGGACGCGCCCGCGGATCGGGCAACGCCCCCGGAATGGCCGAAAGCCGCACCCGATCATCGTCCAACGTCGGCACGCACCCCAGCAGCGCCCGCGTATAAGGATGCGCCGGCCCGGCAAACAACGCCGCCACCGGAGACTCCTCCACGATCCGCCCGGCATACATCACCGCCACCCGGTCGGCGACCTCTGCGATCACCCCCATGTTGTGGGTGATCAATAGCACCGCCATGCCCAGCTGGTCCCTGAGATCCAGGATCAGATCCAAAATCCCCGCCTGGATCGTCACATCCAGCGCCGTCGTCGGCTCGTCCGCGATCAGCAGCCGCGGCCGGCACGCCAGCGCCATCGCAATCATCACCCGCTGCCGCTGCCCCCCGCTCAACTGATGCGGATAATCCCCCAGCCGCCGCCCCGCCGACGGAATACCCACCCGCTCCAGCATCTCCACCGCCCGATCGACCCGCTTGGCCGCACTCCCCTCCCCATGCGCCTTCAGCGTCTCCGTGATCTGCTCCCCGATCGGGAACACCGGGTTCAGGCTCGTCATCGGCTCCTGGAAGATCATTCCGATCCCCGGCCCTCGCACCCGCCGCAGCCGCTGCTCCGACATCCCCGTCAACACCTGGTTCTCGAACACCACCTGCCCCGCCACCACCCGCGCCGCCGGCTCCGGCAACAGCCCCATCACGCTCAACGCCGTCACCGACTTCCCGCTGCCGCTCTCCCCTACCACCCCCAAGATCTCCCCAGCCCCCAGCGCCAGGCTCACCTCCTCGATCGCCGTCGCCTCTCCCCGCTCCCCCCGAAACGCTACGGTCAACGCCTCGATAGACAAAAGACTCAAGGCTGCAACCGCAGCCGCGGGTCCAGCACATCCCGCAACCCGTCGCCCAACAGGTTCAACCCCATCACCGTCACCATCAGCAGCAGCCCCGGAATGGTGATGATCCAAGGCGCCTCCCGCATATACTGCCGCCCCTCCGCCATGATGTTCCCCCAGGTCGGCGTCGGCGGCACCGCCCCCAACCCGAGGAAACTCAAAGTCGCCTCCGTCAGCACCGCATAGGCGAACAGGAAACTCAGCTGCACGATCAGCGGTGCCAGCGCATTCGGCACCACATGCGTCCGCAATATCCGCCAGTGCCCGGCACCCGCCGCCACCGCAGCCTGCACATACTCCATCTCCCGCAGCACCAGCACCGACCCCCGCACGATCCGCGCCGTCCGCGGCACATATACGACGGCCAGGGCCAGGATCACGTTCTCCGTGCTCGGCCCCAGCACCGCCGTGATCCCGATCGCCAGCAGGATCGCCGGAAACGCCATCAGCGCATCGTTCACCCGCATCAACGGCCCATCCACCCGCCGGAAATACCCCGCAACCGCCCCCACCGCCGTCCCGAACACCGCGTTCAGCACCACGACGGCCACCCCGATCTCCACCGAAAGCCGCGCTCCCCACACCGTCCGCGACCACAGGCTCCGCCCCAGGTTGTCCGTCCCGAACACGAACTCCGCCGAAGGCGGCCGGAACTTCGTCCGTATCCCCAGCTTCGTCGGATCAGCCGTCGTCAGCCACGGCGCAAACGCCGCCAACACCAGCACGATCGAAAACAGCACCAGCCCCGTGACGAACAGCCGGTGCCGGAACAGCCGCCGGATCGTGGCGCGGGCCGGGCTATCGGCCATACCGGATCCGCGGATCAAGCACGGCATACAGCATATCAACCCCCAGATTCACCAACACCAACAACGCCGTAACCAGCAGCAGCCCCCCCTGAACCATCGGATAATCCCGCCCCAGCACCGCGCTGGTAAGAAGCTGCCCAATGCCCGGAATGCTGAACAAAGTCTCCGTCACCACAGACCCCGACACCAGCAACGACACGATGATCCCCACCACCGTCGTGATCGGGATCATTGCATTCGCCAACGCATGCTTGCCCACCACCAGGTGCCGCGGCAGCCCCTTCGCCCGCGCCGTCCGCACGTAATCCTGCCGCAGCACCTCCAGCATCGTACTCCGCGTCACCCGCGCCAGCAGCCCCACGTTCAGCAGCGCCAATGACACCGCCGGCATCGTGCTCGTCCGGAACCATCCCCACGGGCTATCCGTGAACGCCACATACCCGCCCGTCGGCAGCCACCCCAGCCCCACCGCGAACCAGATGATGAACAGCAACCCCAGAAAAAAGTTGGGTATCGAGATCCCCAGCATCGCCACCATCATCGCAAGCTGATCGACCCACGAATTCTGCCGCAACGCCGCAAGGATCCCCGCCCCCACCCCCACCACCAGCGTGATCACAAGCGCATACAACGAAAGCGCAACCGTCACCGGCAGCCGCTCCACCGTCGCCCAGAACACGCTCTGACCCAGCAGGATCGACCGCCCGAGATCCCCATGCAGCAGCGCCCCATACCAATGCACCGCCTGCGTCAGCACCGGCTGATCCAGCCCCAACTGCTCCCTGATCGCCGCCACCATCTGCGGCGTCGCAGATAACCCGGCAATCGCCGCCGAAGGATCCCCCGGGATCAGCCGCATCAACCCAAAGCTGATCGCACTCACCAGCAGCAATACCGGGACCGCACCAACCAGCCGAACCAAAAAGAGCTGGATCAAACCCCCCTCCCCTTGGGAGAAGGTTGGGTGAGGGTCAAGGCCGCAAAGAACCGTCTCATGCGCCCCTCAAGACCTCACCCTACCCCGCATCAATTCGTAAACCAGACGTTCGACATCCGCGGAATCCGAAACGGCACATACCCATCCACGTTCGCCCGGCTTCCCTGCACCTTCGTCAACGACCCGAACGGAAACACATACGCCTTCTCCAATATAGCCGCCTGCATCCGCGCAAACCCGGCCTTCCGCTCCTCCTTCGTCGCCATGTTGTTCATGTCCCGCCAAGCCGCCAGCACGTCGGGATCATCCTTCCCATCCTTCGGCTGATACTGCGCCCCGGGCGGCGCCAGGAACGCCATCGTCGCCAAAGCCCCCAGCGCCGGCTGCGTCCCCCACCCGCTGAAAAAGATGTTCCACTCCGTCCCAGGCTTCATGTACATCTGCACCGAAGTCGGCCAATCGACCACCTTCAACTCGGCATTCATCCCCACCGACTTCAACTGCTCCTGCACCACCAGCGCCGCGTTGTACATCGAGCTGTAATCCTTGTTCGTCAGCAGGATGATCGGCTGCCCCTTGTACCCCGCCTCCGCCAGCAGCTTCTTCGCCTTCGCCGCGTTCTTCTGGTTGTACGTGTCCTTCCCGGTCGTCACGTAATCCGGCTGATTCGGATACGCGAACCCGTAGTTCAGCTTGTAGTTGCCGTCCGTCGCGGCATCCATGATCTCGTCCATGTCCAGCACCGCCTGGATCGCCTGCCGCACCCGCACATCGTCCGTCGGCGGAATGTTCGCATTGCCCACCCCGATCTGGATCCACCAGTTGTTCAGCGGCAGCAGTTTTACGGCCGCGTTCGTCTTCAGCCGGTCCATCGACTTCGTCGGCACATCCTCGACCGCCTGCAGCTCCCCGGTCTCCAATCCCGCAACCCGGGCTCCGCCCTCCGTCACAATTCGGAACGTAACAGTATCGAAACAGGCTTGCTTATACCCGCCGAACCCGGTCCGCTGCTCGAACGACGTGTTCGGCGCATACCCCTCATACCGCTTCAACACCACCGCACTGCCCGGCGTGTTCGATACAAGCTGCCAAGGCCCCGTCCCGATCGTGCGCAACTGCTGCGGCGGATCATCCTTCGCCTCCGCCGGAATGATCACCACCGGAATGCTGAAGCTGCTGAGCTTCTCCAGGAAAGTCGGCTGCGCCTGCTTCATATGCACCACGAACGTCCCCGCATCCGGCGCATCCCAACTCGCCACCGCATCGAAAATCTGTCGATCCAGCCCCACCTTCGAATACCGATCCCAGCTCGCCACCACATCCGCCGACGTCATCGCCTTGCCATTATGGAATTT
>JAYVEG010000194.1:0-3573 GCA_043748985.1 Rhodospirillales bacterium | reverse complement strand
GGGTCGCGGCGCGTAGGCCGGCGTTGATCAGGGCCTCGGCCAGGTGGTCGGCTTCGGTGACCGGGCTGCGGTCGGCCTTTTGCGTTGTCGCGAACCCGCGGCCGCGCACGGCAAGGATGACCTCCCCAGCCTGGCGGGCGAGGTCGGCGGCGAGGGAGAGCAGAGCAATTTGGTTCATCACCCCTTTATGTAGGGCTGGGCGGCATGCTGGCAAAGCAGGGCCGCGCTGCTACTATCGCGTCAAATTAGGGACATCGCATCCATGCTCGATATCGCGTTTGCAACGACCGCCCTCCCCACCTCCGGCGCGCTCGCCGTGCTCGTGCCAGAAGGTGCGCTGGCGGGGGCCGCGGCGGCGGCAGACAAGGCGACGGACGGCGCGCTGTCGCGGGCGTTCGCGGCGGCGAAGTTCACCGGCAAGAAGGGTTCGACGTGCCTCGTCCTGGCACCCGGGGCCGGGCTGTCGCGGGTGGTGGCCGTGGGTCTGGGCGAGCCCGGGAAGGTCACCGCGCACGGATATGAGGAAGCCGGCGGCACGGCGGCGGCGGCACTGGTGGGCGAAGGCTCGGCGGCCGTTTCGGCAGCGGGGCTGGACGCTGCCCACGCCGCCGCCGTGGCCATGGGTGCCGTGCTGCGCAGCTACCGCTTCGACCGCTACCGCACGAAGGAGAAGCCGGAGGACAAGCCGAAGCTTGCCGCACTGAGCGTGCTGACCGACGAACCAGCCGCCGCGGCTATCGCATGGGCGCCGCTGCAGGCGGTGGCGCATGGCGTATTCCTGTCCCGCGACCTCGTCAGCGAGCCGCCGAATGTGCTGTTTCCGGCGGAGATGGCCGACCGGTGCCGCGCGCTCGAGGATCTGGGCGTTGTGGTCGAGGTGTTCGGACCGAAGGAGATGACAAAGCTCGGCTTCGGCATGCTGATGGGCGTGAGCCTGGGCAGTGCGACGGAGCCGCGGATGGTGGTGATGAGCTGGCACGGCGCATCCATGGGTGCGAAGGGCAAAGGCAAGGGCAAGAAGGGTGCGCCGAAGCCGATGGACAAGCCGCTCGCCTTCATCGGCAAGGGCGTGACGTTCGACACCGGCGGGATCAGCATCAAGCCCGCCGGCGGCATGGAAGACATGAAGTGGGACATGGCCGGCGCGGGGGCCGTGATCGGCGCCATGGCCGCCATCGCCGGCCGCCGCGCGCCCGTCGACGTGGTGGGGCTGGTCGGCCTCGTCGAGAACATGCCGTCCTCCGCCGCACAACGGCCGGGCGACGTGGTGACGAGCTACTCCGGCCAGACGGTGGAGATCATCAACACGGACGCCGAGGGCCGCCTCGTGTTGGGCGACGTGCTTTGGTACTGCCAGGAGCGGTTCGCGCCGGCGTTCATGGTGGACCTGGCGACGCTGACCGGCGGGATCATCGTCGCGCTGGGCCACGAATATGCAGGTCTCTACAGCAACGATGACGCTTTAGCGCAGAAGCTGACGGCAACGGGTGCAGCTTGGGGCGAGAAGCTGTGGCGCATGCCGCTCGGCGACGCCTATGACGCGATGCTGAAATCTGACATCGCCGACATGAAGAACGTCGGCACGCGGCAGGGTGGTTCCAACAGTGCGGCGTGCTTCATACAGCGGTTCGTCAACAAGGTGCCCTGGGCGCACCTGGATATCGCCGGCACCGCCTGGAGCAGCAGGATTCGGCGATGATTCCGAAGGGCGCCACGGCGTACGGCGTGCGGCTGATGGACCGCCTCGTGGCCGAGCATTACGAGGGCGCGACGCCAGCAGCCTGACCCCACGATGACAAAGGTTCGCATCGTGGCCCGTGCTGATACGGGCCCACGTTGGGCGACGGTCGTACCGCTGCCGCAGGGGCAGCCGCCGCCGGATCCTGACGCGGCGGCTGCCGCCGGGTTCACTGGTGCCGCGGGCGAGGTGGTGCAGGTCGCCGGCTGGTGGCTGGTCGCCGTCGGCGACGATCCGGCCGCGTCCGGCGCGCTGGCCGCGGCCCGGATGCAGGCGGCCGACGCACAGGTCCAGCGGCCCGGCACGGACTGCGCTGCGATCCATGTCGACGCCCTCGATCCGGCGACCGCGAGTTCGTTTGCCGTCGGGTTCGCAACCCGGGCGTGGCGCTTCGACCGGCTACGCGCATCCACCATGCTTCCGCATTTGCAGCGGCTCGACTTGGTGACTGGCGACCCGGCGGGGCTGCATCGCGCCTGGGACCACGCCGGGGCGGCGCTGGAGGGCGCGGGGTTCGCCCGCGACCTCGTGGCCGAGCCATCGAACACTTTGACGCCGCAGGGATTTATCAAGCGGCTGAGAAGTCTGACGAAAGTAGGGGTCGAGGTCGAAGTGATCGATCGCCGGGCGCTGCACCGGCTGGGGCTGGGCGGGTTGTTGGCGGTGGGTGCTGGCTCGGCCCATCCGCCGGCGCTGGTGATCCTGCGCTGGCGCGGCGACGGGCGGGCGACCGGCCCCCTGGTGTTCGTGGGCAAGGGGATCACGTTCGACACGGGCGGCATCTGCATCAAGCCGGCAGCGGGCATGGAGGAGATGCGCGCCGACATGGCGGGTGCGGCTGCATGCGCCGGGGCGATGCTGGCGCTGGCGCGTCGTCGCTCGCCGGCGCCGGTGACGGCCGTGCTGGCGCTGGCGGAGAACGCGACGGGCGGAGCCAGCTACCGGCCGGGAGACGTGCTTCGCCTCTACGACGGCAGCACGGTGGAGGTCGTCGACACGGACGCCGAAGGCCGGCTGGTTCTCGCCGACGCGCTCGGCTGGGCCGTGCGGTGTTTGGCGCCGGTGGCAATGGTGGACCTGGCCACGCTGACGGGCAGCGTGGTGGTGGCGCTGGGCGGGTTGATGGCGGGCGTGTTCGGCAATGATGACGCGCTGAGGGACAAGCTTCGTGTGGCGGGCGACGCGGTCGGCGAGCCGGTTTGGCCCATGCCGATCGGGCAGACCCATGTGGACGACCTTCGCAGCGAGATCGCCGATGTGCGCCACTGCGTACCGGGGCGAGGGCAGCCGGATGCATGCCACGCCGCGGCGTTTCTCCGCGGGTTCGTGGGCGACACGCCGTGGGCGCATCTGGACATCGCGGGGATGGAGCAACGGGCGGAGGCGGACGACCGGTATGCCGCCGGAGCAAGCGGCTTCGGCGTCCGGCTGCTGAACCAGCTGGTGGCGGACTCTTTCGAGTGAGCGAGGTGGGTTTTTACCATCTGACACGGACCACGGCCGAACAGGCGCTGCCCCGGCTGCTGGCGCGCACGCTGGCGGCTGGACAGCGGGCGGTCGTGCTGTGTGGCGACACCGCCCGCGTGGCGGCGTTGGACGAGGCGCTGTGGTCAGCCGCGGACGCCGACTGGCTGCCCCACGGCAGCGCCCGGACTGGCGAGGCGGATCTGCAGCCCATTTGGCTGACGAACGTCCCCGAAGCGCCGAACGGGGCACGTTACCTGTTCCTGCTGGACGGCAGCACCGCGGACGCGGCGGGGTTTGAGCGCGTGTTCGATCTGTTCGACGGGCGCGACGAGACGGCAGTATCTGCGGCACGCGGGCGTTGGACGGCG
>JAYVEG010000193.1:0-11500 GCA_043748985.1 Rhodospirillales bacterium | reverse complement strand
AGTTGGCGCCCTCGGCTGGCACCAGGCCGGGGGCGGCCTGGCGGAGGCAGCCGCAGACCATGTCGGGCAGCATCGTGCCGAGCACGCTGCGGGCCGAGACCGGAGCGGGCTTGGGCGCGTTCAGCACGCAGCCCATGCCGTAGACCGTGTAGGCCGTGGCGTAGGTCGGTGGCACGTTGATTCCCTTGCGCTGTAGGCCGGCGCTGCCGCCGTAGTCCATGTGCATGCCGGACGCCGAGACGGTGAGGGTGCCGCGCAGCAGGATCGGGGCATCGTAGCCGTCCACCTGCATCTCGTAGGACCAGCTTCCCTGCGGGAGACGGGCGATTTCGGCCAGCACTGTGGCGCGCGAGCGATCGACGATGAAGCCGGCGAGGCGATCGAGGCTCGTGATGCCGAACTCGTCCATCATTTCCGCCAGGCGGCGGACGCCGACGTCATTGCAGCCGGCCAGGGAGTAGGTGTCGCCCTCGCCGGGTTCTATAACCGCTTCAACGACGCGCTGCAGATTGACGACGGCCATGCCGCCGCCATTATGAAGGAATCTGTCGCATGATCACCCGCCGCCCGGCCCTTGTTGCCGCAACGCTCCCACTGATCGCCCCGCCGGCCCGCGCCCAGGGAACGGAGGTGGCGATCGGCCTTGTGCTGCCGTTCACCGGCGCAACCGGATCCTACGGGCCCGACACGAAGAAGGCCGCCGGCATGGGCAACGAGGCTGGCGGCGTCCTGGGTGGCCGCAAGCTGCGTCTTTTCATCGAGGACGAGCAAACCAGCGCCACCGCCGCCGTCGTCGCCACTCGCAAGCTGAAGGCCGCCCACGCCGCCAATGGCGGAACGGTCACCGAGACCGTTCTGTACAACCCCAACCAACTTTCCTACCGCGCCGGGGTGGAGCAGGCTTTCGGTCCGGAGCCCGACGCCGTCCTCTGTCTCTCGCTGTTGACCGACATGGTCGGCATTGTGAAGGAGGACTATCGCGGCGGCTTCAAAAGCCGCATCCTGGGCCGGAGTACCGAGGCGGATGTCGATGACGCCTGCATCAAGACCGCGGGGCCCGAGCTGTCGCAGGGCATCCTGAACATTCCCCGCAGCCCGCAGGGGCGGCCCGTAATCGTCCAGGCCGGGTCATCCGGCCGTGGGCGGGTATTTGCCGCCCGGTGGTCGGAGGTGATCTTCGCCTGGCAGATCGACATGGCCCGCATGCGCGCGTTTGCCGTCGACACCTTCGAGACCTTCGTCGACCGCGTCGTCCCCCTGTTGCAGCGCGCTGGCCGGGTGCCCACCGCGTATCGGGGGCTGCATCTGCGGGACCATCTTGGGCTGACCGCGGGCATCGCATGCTGACGCTGACGGTCAACGGGCGGTCGCATACGCTCGATGTGCCCCCCGCGACGATCCTGATGTACGTGCTCCGCAACGACCTCGCGCTGAACGGCCCGAAATACGGCTGCGGTCTGGGCGAGTGCGGCGCCTGCACCGTGCTGATCGACGACAAGCCCGCGCGCTCCTGCGTGCTTCCCGCCAGTCTTGTTGAGGGGCGTGCCATCACCACGCTGGAAGGCCTCGGCACGGCGGAAAACCCAGGTCCGGTGCAGCAGGCCTTCATCGCCGAACAGGCTGCGCAATGCGGCTACTGCCTCAACGGCATGATCATGGCCGCTCACGCTTTGCTGCTCGACAACCCACAACCCTCGGAGGCGGAAATCCGCGAGGCGCTCCGCTACAACCTCTGCCGCTGCGGCGCGCATTACCAAATCCTTCGCGCCGTCCATCGCGCCGCCAGCCAGCCCGAGGCCAAATGACCGTCGACGAGATCCTCGCCCGAACCGCCACCCTCGTCGTCCAGCGGCCCTCGCCCGCAGGTCCGGAGCTTTTCGTCGTGCTGGACGCCGACGGCGTCACCGCTTTCAACGGTCATGTCGACCTCGGCACCGGCATCTCCACCGCCCTGGCCCAGATTGTCGCTGAGGAAATCGACCTGCCGCTTCATCGCGTGCGCATGGTGCTCGGCTCCATCGGCGTCGGCCCGAACCAGGGCGCCACCATCGCGAGCACCACCCTGCAGGTTACCGCCATCCCGCTCCGCGCTGCCGCCGCCCAGGCGCGCGCCGCCCTGCTGGCCCTCGCTGCCACCGAGCTTGGCACGCCGCCCGCTGCCCTGACCGTCCGCGACGGCGTCATCGGCGGGCCGGCGCCCGGCAACCGCTTCATCACCTATGGCGAGCTGCTGCACGGCCGCCGCCTGCATCTGCTGCTGGACGAGGCGACACCGGTCAAGCCGCCTGCCGAATACCGCATCGTCGGCAGCCCAGCGCCCCGTGTCGACATCCCCGCCAAGGCCACCGGCGAACTGGTCTTCGTCCAGGACATGCGCGTGCCCGGCATGCTGCATGGCCGCGTGGTCCGGCCGCCCTATGCCGGGCTGGATGCGGGCGAGGGGGTCGGCAGCAGCCTTATCGCCGTCGATGAATCTTCCATCGCCGGCATCCCGGGGATCGTTGCCGTCGTCGTCATCGGCGACTTCGTCGGCGTGGTTGCGGAGCGGGAGGAGAACGCAGCCCTTGCCGCCGAGCGCCTGGTGGTGTCCTGGCGGCCGGGTCCGGCCATCCCCGACCTCACGGACATCGAAACCGCGCTGCGCGCCAACCCTGGCAGCAGGCGCGTCCTGGTCGACCGCGGCGACGTCGACGCCGCCATCGCCGGGGCTGCCACCGCCATGCGGCGCACCTACGTCTGGCCGTTCCAGATGCACGCCTCGATCGGGCCGTCCTGCTCGGTCGCGCATTGGCAGGGCGGCGGCCTCACGCTGTGGTCCGGAACCCAGAACCCGCATTTTTTGCGCGAGGACCTGGCTCTGCTGCTGGGCCTTCCGCCCGATCGCATCACCCTGCACCGCATGGAAACCGCTGGCTGCTATGGCCGCAACTGCGCCGACGATGTGGGCGCCGACGCCGCCCTGCTGTCACGCGCCGTGGGCCGCCCCGTCCGCGTGCAGCTGACCCGGGCGCAGGAACATGCGTGGGAGCCGAAGGGCGCTGCCCAGCTGATGGACGTGAACGGCGGGCTGGATGAACACGGGCACCCCGTGGGCTATGATTTCAGCACCCGCTACCCGTCCAACCGCGCGCCCACCCTCGCGCTGATCCTCACGGGCGCCATCCCGGCGGTGCACCAGGTTTGGGAATACGGCGACCGCACCGCCATCCCGCCCTATGCCTATGACCCCATCCGCGTCGTGGTGCACGACATGGCGCCCATCGTCCGCGCCGCCTGGATGCGCGGCGTCTCTGCGTTGCCCAACACCTTTGCCCATGAGTCCTACATCGACGAGCTTGCCACCGCCGCCGGTGTGGACCCCGTCGAATACCGCCTCCGCTATCTCACCGATCCGCGCGCCATCGACGTACTGAAGGCCGCGGCCGCGGAGGCCGGGTGGGAGCCCCGCACCGCACCCCGCATGCGCCGGGACGCGGACGGGCTGCTGCACGGCCAGGGTGTGGCCTACGCCGTCTATGTGCACAGCACGTTTCCCGGGTTCGGCGCCGCCTGGTCCGCCTGGGTCACCGACGTGACGGTGGACCCCCGCAGCGGCGAGGTCGCCATTGTCCGCGTCGTCGCCGCCCAGGACAGTGGCCTGATGATCAACCCGGACGGCGTGCGCCATCAGCTGGAGGGCAACGTCATCCAGTCGATCAGCCGGGTGCTGAAGGAGGAGGTCCGCTTCGACCGCACCGAGGTCGTCAGCCGCGAGTGGGGCGCCTACCCCATCCTGACCTTTCCCGAGCTGCCGGCAATGACCTCCGTGCTGGTCCCCCGGCCCGACGAGCCGCCCATGGGCGCCGGCGAATCGGCCTCCGTCCCCAGTGCGGCGGCCATCGCCAACGCCATCTTCGACGCCACCGGCGTGCGCTTCCGGGAGGTGCCGTTCACCCCCGAGCGGATCAAGGCCGGACTGGGGATCGCAGCCATCCCCGCAACTCCGCCGCCCCCGCCACCCGCCCGCAGGCGAAGCTGGCGCGCCGCCCTGGCTGGCGCCACCGCGGCCCTGGCCGGCATCACTCTTGCCGGCCTCATGCCAATCCACTCCGCCATCGCGCCCATCATCGCCGAGCCCGGCCTGTATGCCCCCGCCGCCATCGCCCGCGGCGCCATCCTGGCCGCAATCGGCAACTGCGTGACATGTCACACCGCGGAGGACGGCATCGCCTGGGCCGGTGGACACGCCCTGCAGACCCCATTCGGCACGATCGTCACGCCGAACATCACCCCGGATGCCGCAACCGGCATCGGCGGCTGGAGCTTCGCCGCCTTCGACCGCGTCATGCGCCAGGGCGTCAGCCGCGACGGCCACCACCTCTATCCCGCCATGCCCTACACCGCGTTCAACCGCCTGACGGACGGCGACATGCAGGCGCTCTATGGCTTCCTCATGAGCCAGACGCCGGTCACCGCATTGCGCCAGCCGAACGCCATGCGCTTCCCGTTCAACATCCGTGCCCTCATGGCCGGCTGGAACGCCCTTTTCCTGCGTGGCGAAGCCTTCGTCGCGGATCCCACGCGTTCGGCCGAATGGAACCGTGGCGCCTATCTGGTCGAGGGCCTCGGCCATTGCGGCGGCTGCCATACCGCCCGCAATGCCCTGGGCGCCGAGAAAGGCGGCCCCGCCCATCTTTCCGGCGCCGTCATCGAAGGCTGGAATGCCCCGGCCCTCAACGGCGCGACGCTCGCCCCCTTGCCCTGGACGGAGACCGACTACTACGACTATCTCCGCACCGGCTTCTCGCCGCATCACGGCCCGGCCGGCGGGCCCATGGCCGCCGTCGTCCAACAACTGCGCGGCGCGCCCGACGCCGACATCCGGGCCATGGCGGTCTACCTCGCCGCCCTCGCCCCCGCACCCGACGGCGCGCAAGCCGATCGGGCCCGCGCCATCGAGGCCCGCACAGCCCCCACCGCCATCGACAGCCTTGGCGCCCGCATCTACGACGGCGCCTGCGCCGTCTGCCACCAGCCCGGCCGCGGCCCCACCCTGTTCGGCGTCCGTCCCAGCCTCGCCCTCAACAGCAACGTCCACGCCGAAACCCCAGACGGCCTCGTTCGCATCATCCTGGAAGGCATCCAGGCCCCCGCCTTTCCCGAACTCGGCGCGATGCCAGCGTTCCGCACTACCCTCGACGCCAACCAGATCGCCGCCCTCGTCCGCTACCTTCGCCAGCAATTTGCCCCTGACCGTGCCCCATGGACCGGCATCGAACAGGCCACCACCCGCATCCTCGCCAGCCTCTGATCCCTTCGCCTTCTCCCTTGGGAAAGGTCCGGGATGAGGGTTCGTGCCAAACGCCCAAGCGTCGGCTTAAGTATCACTGTCTCGCTCTCCATCGGGGAGAGTACACCCCCGCGATCGCCTCACCGTTGCCTGCCGCCCCGTCACGGTCCACGTTGGACGCAGTCCAAAGCCGAGAGCCCTGATGACCAACTCCCTGATCGACGCCATCACCCCCCACCACGCCGAGCTTACGGCCATCCGCCGCGACATCCACGCCCACCCCGAGATGGGCCTGGAAGAAGTCCGCACCGCCGCCCTCGTCGCGGCCAAACTCCGCGAATGGGGCATCGAGGTCACCGAGGGGGTGGGCGGCACCGGCGTAGTCGGCACCATCCGCGGCACCCGGCCCGGCCAGCGCGCGATCGGCCTGCGCGCCGATATGGACGCGCTCGCCATCCCCGAAGCCACCGGCCTGCCCCACGCCTCCACCAACCCCGGCACGATGCACGCCTGCGGCCATGACGGCCACACCACCATGCTCCTGGGAGCTGCACAGCACCTGGCCGCAAACCGCGACTTCGGCGGCACCGTGCAACTGATCTTCCAGCCTGCCGAGGAAGGCCGCGGGGGCGCCAAGAAGATGCTGGCAGACGGCCTGTTCGAACGCTTCCCCGTCGACTCGGTCTATGGCATGCACAACAAGCCCGGCATCCCCACCGGTCATTTCGGCATCCGCACCGGCCCCTTCCTCGCCGGCACCGCCGGCTGGCACGTCGAGTTCCAAGGCAATGGCGGCCATGGCGGCTCCTCGCCGCATCTGGCGGCAGACCTGAGCGTCGTTGCCGCTCACTTCATCCTCGGCCTGCAGACCATCGTCGGCCGCAACGTGCCGCCGTCCGAAACCGCCGTGATCTCCGTCGGCTACATCGCCGGCGGCTCGGACCAGTCGGTCAACGTCATGCCCGCCACCCTGACCGTCTCCGGCACCGCCCGCTGCTTCACGCCCAAGGTCCAGGCCATCATCGACCGCCGCCTGGACGAGCTTGCCAAGGGCCTCGCCGCCCTGCACGGCGCCACCGCCAGTCTGCGGATCAGCTGGGGCACCGTGCCGCTCGTCAACCACGCCGACCAAACCGTGGTCGCCGCCAACGCCGCGGCCTCTCTCGTGGGCGACGCCCAGGTCGAGACCGACGCCGCCCCCATCACCGGCGGCGAGGACTTCGCCTTCATGCTGCAGCAGCGCCCCGGCAGCTTCATCTTCATCGGCAACGGCGCCAACCCCGACGGCAGCTTCGCCGGCCTGCACACGCCCAAATACGACTTCAACGACGACATCATCCCCCTAGGCGTCGCCTACTGGGTCCGCCTGGTGGAATCCGAACTCAACACCTGATCCATTGTCGCCCTCGCCGAGAAGCCGCGGCGGGAGCAAGAGAACCTACCCGAACGCCCACCGCAGGGTGCGGGCGATCCCCAGCGTCCCGGCCCGCACCATCGGCCGCATGGGCGTCGGCAGCCCATGCATCCGGCGTGCCCAGTCCGGCAGCAGGTCCACCCCGGCCTGCATCGTCAACCGCTGCAACGGCTCGGCGATCGGCTTCGCCGCCTTCTGCTGCAGCACCAGGCGCGCCACCTCCCGCGTGCGTGAGTCCACCCGCAGCGCCGGGCGCATGGCCTGGATCAGCGCCCGCGCCTCCGCCCGCGACCGTGGCACAGGGTCTGCCCCCAGACCGGTCGCCACCACCGCCATCTCCTCGAAATACCGATCCTGCTCGGCCCCGCTCAGTGCGCCGCCATAGCGCAGCCACGCGCCGAGGAAGGTCGTGGTCTCCGTCACATGCACCCAGGCGAGCATGGCCGGGTCATTGGCCCGGTAGAGGCTACCATCGGGCAGGGTGCCCTCCACCCGGTCATGGATGCGCCGCACCCGCGCGATCGCGTCGACGGCCTCGTCGCGGCCGCCATACGTCGTCAGCGCGATGAAGCGCGCTGTCCGCCGCAGCCGGCCGTGCATGTCGGCACGGAAATTCGAGTGGTCCCACACCCCCGCCAACACCGCGGGGTGCAGCATCTGCAGCAGCAACCCGGCCACGCCCCCCACCATCATGGACGCCACGTCGCCATGCACCCGCCACGCGACCGAACCGGGGCCGAACAGCCCATCCCCCCGCCGCACCACCGGCCGCTCCCCTCGTGCGCGGTCGTTGAACAGCCCGACCACCTCTGCCGCGATGGCCGCCTTCAGCGGCTTAGTCAGTTGCGCGGCCAGAGAGGGGACTGCGCCGATTTCTGGATAGGCCATCAGGGACTCGGGTTCGTGGACATCATGTGATCCTAAACTGATCCCGCGCGCGCCGTTCACAATGGACGGGCTGACATCGCGGGCGGGATGGGGCAGGGTCCGGCATTGCAGCTTTGGAGTGCCGCCATGTCCATCATCCTCTATGGCTTCGACGGATCGACCTACGTCCGGACCGTGAAGATGCTCCTGGCCGAAAAGGGTGTGACCGAATTCGAGCAGATCCCGCTGAACGTGCTCGCCGGCGAACCCCGGAGCCCCGATCACCTGCAACGTCACCCGTTCGGAAAGGTGCCCGTTCTGGAGCATGATGGGTTCCGCATCATCGAGACCGCCGCGATCACGCATTACCTGGACGCTGTTCTGCCCGGCCCCTCCCTGGTGCCGAAGGACCCGAAGGCCCGGGCCAGGATGGACATGGTGACCGGCATCATCGACTCCTACGGCTATGGAGCGCTGCTGGCCGGTGTCGCCGGCTATCATCTGTTCCCGGACTTCGTGGGCGGCAAGAACGAGGCGGCCCGCGCGAACGGCATCGAGACCGGCCGCAAGGTGCTGGATTTCGCCATGCGCCTGCGCGGCGACGCCCCCTTCATCGCGGGCGATATCAGCCTGGCGGACCTCTATCTTGCCCCGGTGGCGTTCTATGTCTCGGTCACGCCCGACAAGGATGCGGTCTTTGCGGTCGACGGTTTCGCCGACTGGTGGACCCGCATCCAGGCCCGCCCCAGCTTCGCGGCCACCGCGTTGAGCCTCGGTTAACGCGCCAGCAGCCGCGAAAAGCTCACCAGGCTGGCGACCCCGGCAAAGCAGGCCGCCAGGCCCAGCGCCAGCTCCGGCCCATGCCCCGGTGCGATGCCGAAGCAGAACGCGACCAGCGCCGCCCCCACCGACTGCCCCAGCAGGCGCGAGGTGGCGATGGTCCCGCTTGCGCCGCCGCTGCGACTTGCCGGTGCGGCCGACATGATCGCCTTCAGGTTCGGCGACTGGAAGAACCCGAACCCGGCCCCGCACACCAGCATCCGCAGCATGATCGCCAGATTGCTTGCGCCCTCCGGCAGGGTGGCCATCAGCACCAGGCCCAGACAAAGGATCGCAAGCCCGATCCCCCCAAGGATCGCCGGCGGAAACCGGTCCGAAAGCGGCCCGGCGATCGGCGCCATGATCCCCGTCGCCACCGGCCATGGCGTCAGCAGCAGCCCCGTCTCGACCGCGCTATGCCCCATCCCCATCTGGAACAGGAACGGCAGGGACACGAAGCTCAGCCCCTGCGCCGAGAACGAGCACATCGACGTCAACGACGACAGCGCGAACAGTGGCCGCCGATACAGGTCGATCGGCAGCAGCGGCGCCGTCTGGCCCATCTGCTGGCGCACCAGCAGCGTGCCCGCCAGCAGCGCCACCCCCAGCACCGCGAAGGTTTGCACCGGTGTGGCCTGGTGCGCCGCCTCGCCCACCGCCAGGATGATCGCCGAAAAGGTCGTGGCACTCAGCAGGCTGCCGATCCAATCGAACCGACGCCCGGCCCGTGGCGTCTCCGGCAGCGCGCGCGCCGCCAGCACCTGCGCCACGATCCCCACCGGCACGTTGACCGCGAACAGCAACGGCCAGTCTGCGACGCTCAGCATCAGCGCCGCCACACTCGGCCCCAGGGCCGTGGAGACCGCGACCACCAACGCATTGAACCCCACTCCGCGGCCCAGCCGGTTCGAAGGATAGATGAACCGGATCAGCGCGGTGTTCACGCTCATGATGCCCGCAGCCCCGAAGCCCTGCAGGATCCGGGCGGCCGTCAGCGTCGGCAGCGACCACGACAGCGCGCACAGCAGCGATGCCACCGTGAACACCAGCAGCCCCGCCGCATAGACCCGGCGGAACCCGATGATCTCACCCAAGGCGCCCAGCGGCAGCAGGCTGGCGACAACCGCGAGCTGGTATGAGTTGACGATCCAGATGGAGGCCGCGGGCGTCGCGTGCAGGTCGGCGGCGATGGTCGGCAGCGCCGTGTTGGCGATGCTGGTATCCAACGACGCCATGCCCACCGCGAGCACGATGGTCAGGACCGCGGCCCGCAACTGCCGGGGCGGCAGGCCCCCGAACTCGCTCACACCGGTGCGTCCACGGGCGGCGTGTCGGGCGGCGCATCGACTGGACGCGGCACGAGGAACCGCGTGCCTACGTGATGCACCTCAAGGAAGGCCGCATTCTCCCGCGAGGGCTTGTAGACGTCGAAGCTCGTCATCAGCGGCAGCGTCGCCGCACTTTCCAGCGGCCCGAACAGCTCCGTGTTGGCCTGGCCGAAATAGGGCGACTGCATCATCCGCGCGAGCTGTGCGGCCGAGATGAAGAAGCAGCCGGAATGGGTGTTCTCGATCCGCTGGAACCGGATCGTGCGCCCGAACGCGTCGGCCTCCAGATTGCGGCGGACCGACATGTCCTGGAACCGGGCAGGGATCTCGGGATAGTTCGTGTCACCGTCCACATACAGCTTCTTCAGCTCGAGCGCGGTCGACACCTCGTAGCGGTTGGGTTGCAGCAGCGCGTCCGGCCCGAACAGCCCGTTGAACCAGGTGAGCTTGTCGAACAGCAGCGCGTCGTTCACCACGATGTCGTCTTCCAGGAACACGAACCAGTCGAACCGTTCTGCGCTGGCCCGCATCAGGTTGTGGCACACGAAGCCCAGCGCGCGCGGGCCCACCTGGGTGGGCTGATGGAAGAACAGGTTGCGGGGCAGCGAATCGACCAGGTGATCCGCGAAGCTGGTGACCACGATGACCTCGACACGCGCCCGCAATTCCGTGTTGGCGTGCACGGTGACGCCGCGCCCGCCCAGCCCCTGCTGGTCCCCGAAGGTCTGGTGCAGGGCGCCCAGGCAGCGCACCAGCGCCTCGCGCCGGACCTCGTGGGTGTCCCTCTCGGACCCGTAGAATCCATCATCGCCGGGGCTGCGCCGGCAGTAGTGCGGGATAGTGACCAAGACGCGCATGCAGGGCTCCGTGCCGCTGCCTACTGCGCGGCCCCGCGGGTGCGGTCAAGGGTGCGCCCGCCGGAGCGTGTTGTTCATATTTCAGAAGTAATATGAGACCGAGTGCGCCGAACGGAGCGCAACCATGTTTTTCAAAGCGACAGTCACCGCAAAACGTGCGGCCCAGAGGATGGCCCTCGATGCAGTCCAGGCCAATATCATGACTGCTGACCCCGATATGCGGATCACCTATGTCAATCCGGCCATGATGGCGATGCTTGAGGCTGCCGAGGCGGACATGGTCAAGGAACTGCCGCGGTTCAGCACGAAGACGCTGGTTGGCAGCAATATCGACGTGTTCCACAAGTTCCCGGATCATCAGCGGACGATGCTGGCGAGCAGCAACGTGCGATCGGCTGCCGCCAGCGCGGAGGAACTCGCCGCCTCCACCCAGGAGATCGCCCGCAGCATGGGCAAGTCCCAGAAGGCGGCCGAAGACGTCGAGTCGCAGGCGGCCGCTGTCAGCAGCAGCACCGATTCGATGGCAACGGCGGCCCAGGCGATGAACGGCATCGTCGGGCTTATCCGCAGTGTCGCCAGTCAGATCACTCTGCTGGCCCTCAATGCGACCATCGAGCCGGCACGGGCCGGAGATGCCGGGAAAGGCTTCGCCGTGGTCGCCTCCGAGGTAAAGAGCCTGGCGATCCAGGCAGCCAAGGCAACCGAACGGATCACGACGGAGATCGATGGGCTCCAGGCAATCTCAGCCAACGTCGCGTCGGCGATCGTGGGCATCTGCGAGTCGATGAGCGCAGTGCGCGAGCGTATACAAACCCGGCAGCCACCCGTGCATGACAAGAAAGAAGTCTGTCCGCGGCGGGATTCGAACCCGCGGCCCCAGGATTAGGAATCCTGTGATCTATCCTCTGATCTACGCGGACGCACTCAGGCAAGTCTAACCGCCGCG
>JAYVEG010000192.1:0-3586 GCA_043748985.1 Rhodospirillales bacterium | reverse complement strand
AGGCCGGGCTGTCCTTCCTCGGCCTCGGCATCCAGCCGCCGACCCCGAGCTGGGGCTCCATCCTCAGCGCCGGCCGGCAATATGTCGAACGCGCCTGGTGGCTGACGGTATTCCCGGGCCTCGGGCTGTTCGCGGTGGTGGTTTGCGTGAACCTGATCGGCGACGCATTGCGCGACCAGCTCGACCCGCGTTCGATCGGCCGATGAACGCAGCCCTTTCCGTCCGCGACCTCACGCTCGACATCGGCGGCGCCTCCGTCGTGGACGGCCTCGCGTTCGACGTGGCAGCGGGCGAGGTGATGGCCCTTGTCGGCGAATCCGGCTGCGGGAAGTCGCTGACCGCGCTGGCCGCAATGCGTCTGTTGCCCCCTGCCGTGAAGCGAACCCAGGGCCAGGTGGCGCTGGCGGGCGTCGATCTGTATGCGCTGTCCGAACGCGAGGCTCGTCGCCTGCGCGGGCGCAAGATCTCGATGATCTTCCAGGAACCGTTGGCAGCGCTCGACCCACTCTCGACGGTGGGTGCGCAGATTGCGGAGGGCACCGGCCTGCGCGGCACCGCCGCCCGTCAGGCCGTGCTGGCGATGCTGGAGGAGGTCGGCATCAGCGACCCGGCGCGCCGCATCGCCCAATACCCGTTCGAGCTTTCTGGCGGCATGGCGCAGCGCGTGATGATCGCAAGCGCCCTCGTGTCCCGCCCCGACGTATTGATCGCCGACGAACCGACCACGGCCCTGGACGTGACCATCCAGGCGCAGATCCTGGACCTGCTGCGCCGCCTTGCCGCCGGGCGGGGCACCGCCATCCTGCTGATCACGCACGACATGGGCGTGGTGGCCGACATCGCCGACCGCGTGGCCGTGATGTATGCCGGCCGGATCGCCGAGACCGGGCGCACCGGGCAGGTTTTCGCACGCCCCCGCCATCCCTACACGGCGCTCCTGCTCGCGGCGCTGCCACGACTGACCGATACGCCTAAATCCGAACTGGCCGTCATCGCCGGGCAGGTGCCGTTTCCCGGCCATTTCCCGCAGGGCTGCCGTTTCGCCGATCGCTGCCCGCTGGTCGGCGATCGATGCCGCGTCGAACAGCCGCCGTTGCGAGATGTGGGCGAGAACCAGCTCTCCGCCTGCTGGCATACGGAGCATGTGGCATGACCGCGTTGGTCGTGTCCGACCTGGCGGTACATTTCCCCGCCCGCAAAGGCCCACCCGTCCGGGCGGTGGATGGCGTCTCGCTGACGATCGGGCCGGGCGAAACGCTGGGACTGGTCGGCGAGAGCGGCTGTGGCAAGTCCACCGTCTCGCGCGCCGTGGTCGGCTTGCAGGCGCCGACACGTGGCTCGGTCGTCGTGGCGGGGGTCGAGATCGCGGGGGCGGACCGCCGCACGCTCCGGGCCGCACGGGCGCAGATGCAGATGGTCTTCCAGGATTCCGCGACGTCGCTCAATTCCCGCATGACGGTCGGGGAGGCCATCGGCGAACCGCTCCTCGTGCGCGGATTGGCACGCGGTGCAGCCTTGCGGGACCAGGTGGCGGCGCTGCTGGCCGAGGTCGGGTTGCGGTCGGAGCACGCCAGCCGCTATCCGCACCAATTCTCCGGTGGCCAGCGCCAGCGTGTTGTGATCGCCCGCGCCCTGGCGCTGCGCCCGGCCTTGCTGGTCTGCGACGAGCCCGTCAGCGCGCTGGACGTGAGCGTGCGCGCACAGATCCTGAATCTGCTGGTGGCCCTGCAGCGGACCCACGGCATGGCCATTCTATTTGTGTCGCACGACCTCGCGGTGGTTCGGCACGTGTGCGACCGGGTGGCCGTTATGTATCTCGGGCGCCTGGTGGAGCTGGCGCCGCGCGATGCGCTGTATGCCGCTCCGCGCCATCCCTACACGCGGGCGCTGCTGCTGGCCGTGCCGGAGCCCGATCCGGCCTTGCAGCGCGCCAAGCCACGCATGCCGCTGGTGGGCGAGATCCCGAGCCCGGCTCATCCGCCATCGGGGTGCCGGTTCCACACACGGTGCCCGATGGCGCAGGCGATCTGCAGCGTGGAGGAGCCAGCTTGGCGCCCTGTGGGGGAGTCCATGGTGGCGTGCCATTTCTCGGAGCAGGCCAGCGTGTAGGCCGTCTTGCCCCTGCAACCGCTAAAGCTCTGCTACAGCGGCTGTTTCTTTGCCTGGTGAACCACCAGCGACCCGATCGAGTTTCCGCCATCCACCGCGATCGACGTGCCGGTGACGTAGGACGCCGCCGCCGAACACAGATACAGCACGGCCCCCGCCGCATCCTCGGGGCCAGACGCCCGGCCCATCGGAATCCCGGCAGTCGTCTGCCGAACATGCTCATCCGTCAGCGGGCTGGCCGTGCTGCCGGCGGCGAAGCCTGGTTCCACGGCGTTCACCCGGATGCCGAACTGCGCCAGCTCGATCGCGTAGCCCTTGGTCAGCCGGTCGAGCGCGGTCTTTGACAGGCAGTAAGGCACCACCGAACGACGCATCTTGTGTGCTGCGCCGGAGGAGATGTTGATCACCGACCCCTTCCTGCCGGTCGCGATCATCTGCTTCGTCAATCCCTGGGTCAGCAGGAACGGCACGCGCACGTTGATGTCCATGATGCGGTCCCATTCCGCCGCATCGATGTCCAGCAGGAAGCCACTGGGATATACACCCGCATTGTTGATCAGGATGTCCGCGGCCCCCCACCGCTCGCCCACAGCGGCCACCAACCCGGCGAGGGCCGAGTCATCCGTGATGTCCGCCGTGTGCCCGAAACTGCCCTCGGCCGCGCCCGAGGCGGCCAGGCGCTCCTCCAGCCCGGCGGCGTCCCGGTCGGTCAGGCAAAGTTTGGCGCCGGCGCGGGCGAACGCGTCGGCAATCCAGGTGCCGTAGATGCCGAGTGCGCCCGTGACGACGACGCCGTGCCCGGTGAAATCCGCAGTCATATCCAGTTTCCCCTCAAGCTGTGACCGGTCGGGAATTCCCGGCAGTACGCCGCCAGCGCATTTTCCATGGTCACGAAGGTCGCGCCCTGGTCCCGCAGGCCGTGGATCAACCGCTCCAGGACAAGCATTCGGTGACCGCGGCCGATGATGTGCGGGTGGAAGGTGTAGGTCAGCACGCCCCAGGCAGCCATCCGCTTCATCCAGGCAAAGTCGCCCATCCAGTTCTCCAGCACCAGCCCGGCGTTCATCAGCCCAGGCATGATTCCCACCTCGGAACGCGAGTATTCGAAATGCGGGAAATCATCGAGCGACCAGTGGATCGGCAGTTCGACCAGGCTCGTATCCGAGCCAAACACCATGGGTTCGAGCAGCGACACCGCGTCGCCCTGACGCACCTGGTAAGGCAGCGTGTCATGCCCCATCAGGCTGCTGTCATATTGGAAGCCGTGCTTCAACAACAGCTCCACCGAATGCGGGCTCAGATCCCAGGCGGGAGAGCGATACCCTGCCGGGGCCTTTCCCGTGAGCGTGAAGATCGACTCCAGGCCGCGCACCAGCTCCTCCTCCTCGCCGTCGCGACTGAGCGTCGCCGGAACCCTGTGGGTCCAGCCGTGATGACCGATCTCGCACCCTGCATCCCGCACGGTGGCGACACTGGC
>JAYVEG010000191.1:0-3601 GCA_043748985.1 Rhodospirillales bacterium | reverse complement strand
TGCCCGTCTACGGCGACGGGTCCAACCAGCGCGACTGGCTGTATGTCGACGACCACGCCGAGGCGTTGACCCTCGCCGTCGAGCACGCCGAACCCGGCGCGACCCTCGCCATCGGCGCCCGCCAGCCCCGCACCAACCTGGAGGTTGTCAAAGCCATCTGTGCAACGCTCGATGAGCTGATGCCGGACCCCGCCGGCCCCCGTGAGCGCCTCATTACCTACGTCACCGATCGCCCCGGCCACGATTTCCGCTACGAGATCGACCCGGCCCATACCACCAAGACCCTCCGCTGGACCGCGCCGCACGACTTCGACCGCGGCCTCCGGCGCACCATCCAATGGTACATCGACAATCGCAACTGGTGGGAAGGCATCCACGCCGCCCGCTATTCCGGCCAACGCCTCGGTACGGCGGCCTAGGGATCATATCATGAAGGGCATTCTTCTCGCCGGTGGCAGCGGCACGCGCCTCCACCCGGTCACGCTCGCGAGCAGCAAGCAGCTGCTGCCGGTTTATGACAAACCGATGATTTATTACCCACTCTCCGTCCTGATGCTCGCCGGCATCCGCGACATCATGGTGATCTCCACCCCAGTCGATCTGCCGCAGTTCCGCCGCCTGCTCGGCACCGGCGAGCGCTTCGGCATCAACATCACCTACGCCGAGCAGACCAAGCCCGAAGGCCTCACCCAGGCCTTCCACATCGCCGAGAACTGGATCGCCGGCCAACCCTGCGCACTGGCCCTGGGCGACAACCTAATCTTCGGCGACCACCTCGGCGTCCTGCTCCGCGCCGCCGCCGCCCGGCCCGAGGGTGCTACCGTGTTCGCCTACCAGGTCCGCGACCCCGAGCGCTATGGCGTCGTCTCCTTCGACACCAGCGGCAAGGCCATGGAGATCGTCGAGAAGCCGGCCGCCCCGAAGAGCAACTGGGCCGTCACCGGCCTCTATTTCTATGACAGCCACGTCTCCGAATATGCCCGCCGGGTCAAACCGTCGCCGCGCGGCGAGTTGGAGATTACCGACCTCAACCAGATCTACCTCGAGGAAGGCTCGCTTCACGTCGAGCGTCTGGGCCGCGGCTGCGCCTGGCTCGACGCCGGCATGCCCGACAGCCTCCTTCAGGCCGCGACCTTCGTTCAGACCATCCAGGACCGCCAGGGCATGCTCGTCGGCTGCCCCGAGGAAGTCGCCTATCGTATGGGCTACATCGACGCCGCAACCCTGCGCGATGCCGCCAAGGCCCTCTCCAAGACCGAGCTCGGTCGCCTCCTGCTCGAACTCGCAGACGGAATGCACGCATGAAAGTCGAACGACTCAACATCCCCGAGGTCATCCTCGTCACCCCCCCCAAATTCGGCGACAACCGCGGGTTCTTCTCCGAGGTCTTCAACGCCGACCGCTTCACCGCAGCCGGCATCGAAGGCCCTTTCATCCAGGACAACCAGAGCCTTTCGGCCCAGCGCGGCGTCGTCCGTGGCCTACATTGCCAGGTCGATCCGTATGCCCAGGGCAAGCTCGTCCGCGTGGTGAAGGGCGCCATCTGGGACGTCGCCGTCGACGCCCGTCAGGGCTCGCCCACCTTCGGCCAATGGGCCGCTGCCGAGCTTTCCGCAGAAAACTGGGCCCAGCTTTGGATTCCGGCCGGGTTCCTGCATGGCTTCTGCACGCTGCAGCCGGACACCGAGGTTCTCTACAAAGTCACCGCCCGCTACAGCAAAGAGAGCGAACGCGGCGTGATCTGGAACGACCCCGAACTGGCGCTGCCCTGGCCCATCAAGCCCGAGGAAGCCATCCTGTCCGAAAAGGACACCATCCTGCCACGCCTGTCCGAGGCAGGCCGGCTGTTCACCCTATGACCATCCTCGTCACCGGCGGCGCCGGCCAGCTCGCGTCGGCCCTCGCCCACATCGGCGGCGCCCGCGTCCATGTCGTTGGCCGCCCCGATTTCGACTTCGACCGGCCTGAAACCATCGACGCCGCCTTCCACGCGACAGCGCCCACCCTCGTGGTCAACGCCGCAGCCTGGACCGCCGTCGACGCCGCCCAGAACGAGCCCGAAGCCGCCATGCGCGCCAACCGCGACGGTCCCGCCGCCCTAGCCCGGCTCTGTGCGGCCGCCAACATTCCCCTCATCCACGTCTCCACCGACTACGTGTTCGACGGCGAAAAGGCAGCGCCTTACCTGGAATCCGACCTAACCAACCCCATCGGCGTCTACGGGGCCACCAAGCGCGCCGGCGAGGAAGCGGTCCTCGCCGCCTGCCCCCGCGCCATCATCCTCCGCACCTCCTGGGTCTACTCCGCCACTGGCAAGAACTTCGTGAAGACCATGCTCCGCCTGGCCGAAATGAAGGACCGCATCGGCGTCGTTGCCGATCAGCGCGGCTGCCCCACGTCCGCCCACGATCTTGCCGTCGCCATCATGGCCGTTGCCGACCGTCTGCACGCAGGCTGGAAGGACGAATACGCAGGCATCTTCCACGCGGCAGGGCTTGGTGAGACAACCTGGCACGGCCTCGCCTCGACCGTCTTCGAAGCCGCTGCCGGACTCGGCCACAAGGTCCCCGTGGTCGATCCCCTCACCACCGCCCAGTTTCCCACCCCAACGAAGCGTCCTGCCGACAGCCGCCTCGATTGCACGAAACTTGCCCAAACGTTCGGCGTCCAGCAGCCCCCCTGGCGCGACAGCGTTCACCGCACGGTTGCCGAGCTGTTGGGCCTCGCTCTCACACAGGGCCGGGCCGGCGCGTCCGCCATTGGCTGACCGGGGGGCATGACCCCCGCCGCACCCCCCGGGGCCCACGGTACCGTGGTCATTGTGCTGTCGACCTTCAACGGCGCGACTTTCCTGCCAGCACAACTCGACAGCTTCGTCGCCCAGACCGAAATCCCCTGGTGCCTCCTCTGGCGCGACGACGGCTCGCATGACACCTCGGTCGAAGTCATGGAGGCTTTTGCCGCCGGCCCGGGCGCCGGCCGCTGCCACCGCGCCGACACCACCCCCCATCTCGGTGTCACCGCCAGCTACATGACCCTCCTGCGCGCCGCCGTTGCCGCCGGCGCTGAAATCGTTGCCTTCTCCGACCAGGATGACGTCTGGTTGCCCCACAAGCTCGCACGCAGCCTCGAACGCATTGGTGCCGACCCGGCACCCGCCCTCTATTGCAGTCGCCAGGTTCTCGTCGACCGCGCCCTCAACCGAGTCTGCGACTCCGCCCCCGTCCAGGTCCGCCCCGGCTTCGGGCCCGCTTTGACCCAGAACATCGCGACCGGCTGCACCGTGCTGCTCAACCGCGCCGCAGCCCGCCTCGTTGCCGGCAGCACCGCGCCGCCGGCTACCTTGCATGACTGGTGGAGCTACCTCGTCGTCGCCGCCGCGGGGGGCCGAATCATCGCTGACGCGCAACCCACCGTCCTATACCGCCAGCATGCCGCCAACGCGGTCGGCGCGCCCCCGTCGAACAGCCGCCGGGCCATCGCAGCACTCCGCCGGGGACCTGGCGCCTTCATGACCGTGTTCCGCGCCCACGTCGCCGCGCTGCAGGCGCAGCCCAGCCTTCTCGCACCGGAAGCCAGGCGTACCTTGGACGCCGTCGCC
>JAYVEG010000190.1:0-3610 GCA_043748985.1 Rhodospirillales bacterium | reverse complement strand
CGAACCGGCCGCCGGACACCACGACCGCATGGCCGGTCACCGCGCCGGCGCGCAGCATCGTCCGCTCCGGCAGCAACATCACGTCGCCGCTCAGATCGGCCGGGATGAGATCAGCCGGACCGAGATCAGCCGGACCGAGATCAGCGGGGCCAAGATCAGCGGGGCCAAGATCAGCGGGGCAGGCCATCACGTCGTTTCGTAGGCCGTGGCATCCGCAGGCAGGGGAACCGGCCGGCCCAAATGATGGAACAGGATGTTGAACAGCACGGCGGTCAGCGTGCCCATCGCCAGGCCGTTGCCGAGAATGATCTGCAGCATGGTCGGAAACCGCCCGTACAGCCCGGGCACCAGGATCGGCAGCAGCCCGATGGCCAGCGCGATCGCGACGGTAAACAGGTTGCCGGCCTCGTGCAGATCGACCCGGCGCAGGATGTCGATGCCCATGCCGCAGATGATGGCGAACACGATGATCGCCGTGCCACCGACGACGGGCGCTGGGATGGCGTTGGCCAGCCGCGCCAGCGGTGCGATCAGCGCCAGGACCACGAGCATCGCGCCGCATGTCGCCGTCACGTAGCGCGAGCGCACGCCCGTCGCCCGCACGATGCCGATGTTCTCGCCGCTGGTGATGATCAGCGACGTCCCGAGGCAGCCGCCGACGAGCGACATCAACGCGTCGCCCAGGATGGTGCGGGGCACGTCGCGCTCGCGGTTCACCGGGCGGCCGACCACCTCGCTGATGGCGACGGTCTGGCTGGTAGCCTCCGCCATCGAGATGATGCTGAACAGCAGCAGCGGCAGGGACGCCAGGAGGTCGAACTTCGGCCAGCCGAAGGGGAACGCCACCGGAAGGCTGATCGCCGGGCCCGTGAGGATGGGCTCGAGGTGCAGCATCCCGGACAGCCCGGCCACCAGCGTGCCCGCGACGAGGCCGAACATCACGGCGAGTTACCCGAGCATGCCGGGCAGCACGCGCACGAACAGCACGGTGAACAGGATGGTCGCCATCGCCAGGCCGAGGTTGGCCGGGTCGCCGAACGACGGGGTCCCAGGCCGCCCCGTGATCACGCCGCCGTAGATCGCGATCAGGTTAACGCCGACCAGCAGCAGCATCGTGCCGATGACCAGCGGTGGAAAGAAGCGCAGGCAGCGGGAGAACACCGGCAGGATGAGCGCGTAGAACACTGCGGTGATCAGCACCGCCCCCGTAGCCACCTGCACGTCGGTGAGCTTGGCGATGCTGAGGAAGATGAACACGGGAGCGCCACCAGGCACCATGACGAACGGCAGCCGGGCACCGAAACGCCAGAACCCCAGCGACTGCAGCAACGTGCCGAGGCCGCAGACCAGGATCGTGGCGCTGATGAGGTTCACGGTCAGCGTGGCGGGCAGGTCCAGCGCGCGGCTGACGACGAACACCGCGGTGATGGGTGAGGCGATCATCACCAGCAGGTGCTGCAGGCCGAACGCCAGCAGGCGTCGCGGCGGTAGCATGGCGTCGACGGGGTGCACGTCCATAAAGGCCTCCAGGTGTCTCAAATCACGCAAGAACGATGCCACTCTGCTACACAGGCAACATGACGAACGATGGTCTGGCGGCTGACGCGTTCTACGATACGCCGGCGGGTGCGGTGGCGGCGCAGATCGTGCGCGCCCGGTTGCGTTTGCTATGGCCGGCCGTCACGGGGCAGCGCGTGCTGGGGCTGGGACACACGGCGCCCTACCTCGATGCCTGGCGCGACGATGCGTATTGCTGCATCGCGGCTTGCCCCGGGGAGATGGGGGCCGCGCCGCGCCGCGCCGCCGCATTGCTGGTCGAGGAGGACGCGCTGCCGTTCGCCGATCTCAGCCTGGACCGTGTGCTGCTGGTGCACGGGTTGGAGAACGCGGAGAACGCGCGCCGAATGCTGCGCGAGGTCTGGCGCGTGCTGCGCGACGATGGCCGTTTGATGGTCGTGGCCCCCAACCGCGTCGGCATGTGGGCCCATATCGAGAGCACGCCCTTTGGCCAGGGCCAGCCTTACTCGCTGGGACAGATCACCCGGCTGCTGGCGTCGAGCCTGTTCCGGGTGGAGCAGCGTGACACGGCGTTGTACGTACCGCCGACGCGCCTGGGCATGGTGTTGCGCAGCGCACCCTTCATCGATCGGGTCGGCCGCCGCGTCCTGCCGCATTTGGCGGGCGTGACGATCACGGAGGCGGTGAAGGACATGTATGCGGGCATCCCGCTGCGACGGGCGAAGCGGCGGCGGATGGTGCTGGTGGAGGGTACCTGAGGGCTACACCAGCACGGCCCGCCGTCCTGGCGACAGCGGTGCATCGCCCCTGAACGCCGGCTCCACGTCGATCGTGCCGCTGGCCATCCGCGAGACGCAGACGCAAATCTTCGTGTTCGCGTCGTGTTCGTGGTCGCTGAAAAACACGTCGCGATGGTCCGTCGTTCCGTCCACCGCCAATACGTCCATCGCGCACAGGCCGCACTCGCCGCGGCGGCAATCGTGCAGCACCCGCACGCCCGCGCCCCGCAGCGCATCGAGCATCGTCGCGTTCGGCGGGACGGACACCTCGATCCCCAACCGCGGCACGCGCACGCGGAACGGTGCGGCGGCGTAGTGGCCCGTCGCGCCGAACGTCTCGAACACCAGCCCCGCGCGTGGCCGGCCTGTGGCGGCCCAGGCGAGCTTGGCGGCCTCCAGCAGGCCAAGCGGGCCACAGACATAGGCCTCGCCGTCCGGCGGCAGCGCGGCGAAGGCGGCGGCCAGGTCCATCGGGCTGCCCTCGTCGTCGGCGAACACGGCCAGGCGGTCGCCGAGTTCGGCCTGTAGTTCACCCAAGTAGGCCATGGCCGCGCGGGACGGACCGCCATACAGCATCCGAACCGCCGCGCCGCGGTGCCGCAGCGCGGAGGCCATGCCGCGCATCGGCGTGACGCCGATCCCCCCGGCAATCAGCAGATAGAAAGATGCCCCGCGCGAGAGCTCAAAGAACGTGTCCGGCAGCCCGACGTTCAGACGCGCACCGACGGGCAGCGAGCGCATGTAGGCCGACCCGCCCCGGCCCGGCATCTCCCGCTTGACGGCGATCCGCCAGGCGCCATCGATCGGTGCCTCACCGACCAGCGAGTAGCGGCGCGTGTCCTGCCGGCCGTCCACCAGCACCTGTACCACCAGGTGCGCGCCCGTCGCATACGGGCCGGCGGGTGTCTCGGGCGCCAGCGTGATCTCGCGGATATCGGGCGTGATGTCGCGGACCTGCCTGACGATGGCCTGGCCCCAGCTTGGGTCGGAGCGCATCCGGCGCTACTCGGCCGCCAGGCGCACGGGGCCCGGGGACTGCTCGGCGGCCACCATGCGGTCGATCAGTCTGCGCGCCCACATCGCGCCGGCGTCGATGTTGAGGTTGTAGAACGCGTGGTCCGGGTGTTCATCGATGGCGCGCTGCTGGGCTTCGACGAGCACCTCATCCTCGTGGAAAACCTTGGTGATGGCGTCGCGGATGTCGGTCGTGACGCGCTGTTCGTCGATGCGGTAGTCGCGCACGTTGGCCCAGAAATAGTGGCATGTCTTATTGGTCGCCGGGGTGATGGTGTTGATGACGACCATCGACAGCC
>JAYVEG010000189.1:0-29467 GCA_043748985.1 Rhodospirillales bacterium | reverse complement strand
CGACGGTATCAGGCCGGAGCCGGACAGCCTAAAATTCGGCACCTCGGACCGGGCCACACGGCAGCATTTGCCAGGCTGAGACTAGGAGTGGGCGGCCTCATCAGGTAAGCCCGCTCCGGCGCAAAGACCGGCCGCGGTTGCAACCTTTTAAATCTCCTCTCGATACCCCCTGCGCGCGCGGCGCTCAGAACGGCTCCGCTGGCCGATGTGGCCCGCGACGGGACCATCAGTCTGCGTCGATTGTGGACGAAATTGAGGACGGCTATTTGACGAGCCTAAAAATATCGTTGTAGCGCAAGAGTTTAAGTAAAAGGTTTGGCGGAGAGGGTGGGATTCGAACCCACGGTGGCTGTGACACCACTCCGGTTTTCGAGACCGACGCCTTAAACCACTCGGCCACCTCTCCAGCGGGGGCGGCTTATAAGCCGTCCTGATCAAGCCTGCAACGTCCACGTCCCATAAATGTTGACAGTCATGGGCGGCGCCCCTAGAGAACGCGCTCTCCGGCACGGGACCAACGAGCCCCGCTGTCTCATGTCCACAAAAAGGGCTGTCCGGCAATGTCCGGAACCGCCACCAGGAACCCATAACAATGTACGCAGTCATCCGCACCGGCGGAAAGCAGTATCGCGTCGCACCGAACGACGTGCTGAAGATCGAAAAACTGCCTGGCGAAGCCGGTGAGACCATCACCTTCACCGACGTGCTCGCAGTCGGAAGCGAGGCTGGCGGCACCACCATCGGTACTCCGCTCGTGGCCGGCGCCACCGTCACGGCCACCGTCATCGCGCAGGACCGGCTGGACAAGGTTATCATCTTCAAGAAGCGCCGCCGGCAGAACAGCCGTCGCAAGAACGGCCATCGCCAGCACGTCACCGTGCTCCGCGTTGCCGGGATCATGGCCGACGGCCACCACGCCCCGTTGGACGATCACCCCGCCGGTGCCGAGGCCCCAATTCCCGCCGGTGCCGCGCTGACGCAAAGCACGCCCACCGTCACCGAAACCGTCTCGGCGTAAGGAGACCCACTCATGGCACACAAGAAAGCAGGCGGTTCATCCCGCAACGGCCGCGATACCGCCGGCCGCCGGCTCGGCGTCAAGAAGTTCGGCGGCGAGAGCGTCGTCGCGGGGAACATCATCATCCGCCAGCGCGGTACGAAGATGAAGCCCGGCCTGAACGTCGGCCTCGGCAAGGACCACACCATCTTCGCGCTAACCGATGGCCACGTGAAGTTTACGCGCAAGGCCGAGGGCCGGGTGCACGTCTCCGTCCTCCCGCTCGCGGTCGCAGCCGAATAACCAGCCGACCATCTAACACGCACAGAAGGGTCGGCACGCGCCGGCCCTTTTTTGCTTTCAGGTCACCTCATGAAGTTCCTCGACCAGGCCAAGATCTACACCCGCTCCGGCGACGGCGGTAACGGCGTCGTCGCCTTCCGGCGCGAAAAGCACATGGAGTTCGGCGGACCCGATGGCGGCAATGGCGGCCGCGGTGGCGACGTGATCTTCGTGGCTGCCGAGAACCTGAACACGCTGATCGACTTCCGTTACACCCAGCACTTCCGCGCCCCCAAGGGCGGCAACGGCGCCGGGTCCGACCGCACCGGCGCCGGCGCGACCGACGTGGTGATCCAGGTGCCGATCGGCACCCAGATCCTGGACGAGGACCGCGACACCCTGCTGGCCGACCTCGATGCACCCGGCAAGCGCGTCGTGCTGTGCCGCGGCGGCGATGGCGGCCACGGCAACGCCCACTTCAAGACCAGCACGAACCGCGCGCCGCGGAAATCAACGCCCGGCTATCCCGGCGAGGAGCGCTGGGTCTGGTTGCGCCTGAAACTCATCGCCGATGTCGGCCTGGTAGGCCTCCCCAACGCCGGCAAAAGCACCTTCCTCAGCGTCGTCTCGGCCGCCCGTCCCAAGATCGCCGACTACCCCTTCACCACCCTCCACCCCCAGCTCGGCGTCGTCCGCCTGAGCCACTCGGAGGAGTTCGTGATCGCCGACATCCCCGGCCTTATCGAGGGCGCCCATGAAGGCGCGGGTCTCGGCGACCGCTTCCTCGGCCACGTCGAACGCTGCGCCGTGCTGCTGCACCTGATCGACGGCACCGCCAAAAGCCCAGTGAAATCCTGGCGCACCATCCGGGCGGAGCTTGCCTCCTACGGCGCCGGCCTCGCGGAAAAGCCCGAGATCCTGGTCCTGAACAAGATCGACGCCATGACGCCCCGCGAAATCAGCGCCCGCCGCGCCGCCCTCAAGAAGGCCAGCGGACAGGACGTCATGCTGCTGTCCGGCGTCACCGGCCAGAACCTGCCCGAAGTCGTCCGCGCCCTGATGAATTGCGTCACGCAGCACAACGCGAAATGATCGACCAGGGGCCGGGACGCGTGGCGCCGGCCCCGGCCACCGCCAGGCTCCTCGTCATCAAGATCGGCAGCGCCCTGGTTGTCGACCACGACCAGCCCCGCACTCCATGGCTTGCCACCGTTGCCGCCGACATCGCTGCCGCCCGCGCCCGCGGCACGCAGGTCATCGTGGTCTCCTCCGGCGCCATCGCGCTGGCCCGCCCGGTTCTCGGCCTCCTTCACCCCAGGCTCCGTCTGGAGGAGAAGCAGGCCGCCGCCGCCGTTGGGCAGATCCGCCTGGCGCAGGCCTGGACCCAGGCGCTCGCGGGTGAGGGCCTCACTGCCGCCCAACTGCTGCTGACGCTGGACGACACCGAGGACCGCCGCCGCTACCTCAACGCCCGTGCCACGCTGACCACCCTGCTGACGCTCGGCTGCATCCCCGTCATCAACGAGAACGACAGCGTCGCCACCGCTGAAATCCGCTTCGGCGACAATGACCGCCTGGCCGCCCGCGTCGCCGAGATGGTCCAGGCCGACCAACTCCTTCTCCTCTCGGACATCGACGGCCTCTATACCGCCGACCCGAAGCGCGACCCCGCGGCCCGGCATCTCCCGCTTATCGCCGCGCTCACCCCCGAGATCGAGGCCATGGGCGGCGAGCCTCCGCCAGGCTACAGCAGCGGCGGCATGCGCACGAAGCTGGTGGCCGCCCGCATCGCTACCCAGGCCGGCTGCGCCATGGCCATCGCGGTGGGCGCCGTGCCCCACCCGCTCGCCTCATTCGTCGCGGGCGCACGGTGCACCTGGTTCCTGCCGGCCGAGGACGGGCTCACGGCCCGCAAACGCTGGATTGCGGGATCGTTGCATCCAGCCGGGCGCCTGGTGGTGGACGCCGGCGCGGCGCGGGCGCTGGCGGCCGGCCGCTCCCTGCTGCCAGCCGGCGTGCGCGCGGTGGAAGGCGAGTTCGAGCGTGGCGACCCCGTGCTGATCCAGTCCCAGGGCGGCGACACCCTGGCGCGCGGCCTGTCCGCCTACGCCAGCCAGGACGCGAAACGCATCGCGGGCCATCGGTCCGAGGACATCGAGGCCATCCTCGGTTGGCGCGGCCGCGACGAGATCGTGCACCGCGACGACCTCGTGGTGGCCTGACCGCCACCCAAACACCTCAGCTTTGCCAAGAACTCGACACCGTTTGATGCGATATGTTGCGCAGGAGGAACCTATGCGCTCTCGTCTTGTTCTGCTGACCATCGGCACCCTGGCTGCCTCGTTGCATGGCGCAATGGCGCAGGGTTATGACCGCGGATACGACCGGTACCCACCACCCCGCTACGATGATCGCCGCGACGATCCCCGCCGTTACGACGACCGGCGCGATGACGACCGGCGCGATGACGACCGGCGCGACAACGATCGGCGCAACGACGATCGGCGCAACGAACAGCAGCGCTACGACCAGCAACGCTTCGACGACCGTCGTGCACAAGACCAGCAGCGCGGCCGCGAGCAGCAGAATGCCGCCCGGCAGCAACAATACAACCAGGCCGTCACATCCCTGCAGCAGCAGCACAATCAGCGCGTCGTCTCGTTGCAGCAGCAGTTCAACCAGGGCCGCATCAATCGCGCCCAGCTCGAGCAGGGCTATCGCGAGTCCGAACTGGACATGAACCGTGGCATCGCGAACGAGCAGCGCAACCTGCCCCGCTAACGTGATGCCTACGCCCGGTCCGACTGCTGCGTTGTCCCGGGCGTCCTAAGCCTCAATACACGTGCTCCGCCAGCACCCTGCCCTCTGCCAGCCGCTCATACCCGAAGGCCGACAGGTCCAGCGTTCGATATTCCCCGTAGGTGATCAGCTCCGACACCCCGACCCCAGTCGCGGGCGAGTGCATCATGCCGTGGCCGCTGAAGCCGTTCGCCATGATGAAGTTGGTGATTGCCGGGCAGGGTCCGATGATCGCGCTGTGGTCGAACACGTTCCAGTCGTAATGCCCGGCCCAGGCCCGCAGCACCCGCAGCCGCTCGAACCCAGGCACGCGATGCGCGAGCGCCGGCCAGATCACGTCCTCGAAGATCGCGTGATCGACCTCGAGGCTGAAATCGTCGTCGGCATTCTCCGTCTCCGGCGGTCCGCCGCAAATGAAGTATTTCCCCTCGGACCTGATCCAGAAGCCGCTGGTGTCGTGCAGGAAGTGGCCGCCCGGCAGGCGCGCCGGGCTGTCGAGGACAAAGACGCAGCGCTTGCGCGGCACGACCGGCACATCGATGCCCGCCAGCCGCCCGACCGCGCCGCTCCAGGCCCCAGCGGCGTTCACCGCGATACCGCAGGCCAGCCGTTCGCCGCTCTCCAGCAGAACCGCGCCGATCCGCGCACCTGTCATCTCGAACCCCGCGACCGCACCCGCGACATAAACCGCCCCCTGCGACCGCGCCTTCCGCCGGTAGGCCTGGTGCAGGCCAGGCCCGTCGAACCAGCCCTCATCCGCCAGCCCCAGCGATCCCACGCCCACACCGTCGGTGTTCATCTCCGGAAACCGGGCACCGAGCGCCTCGGGGGACAGCAGCTCGACCGCAACGCCCTCCTCCCGCTGCACGGCATGGCGCGCCTCGAACCCCGCAACCTTCTCCGGCGCACCGAGAATCAGGTAGCCCGGCTCCCGCAGCCCGATATCGGCAAGGTTATCCTCGACGCTCAGTCGCGCGCGCACCTCGCGCAGGAATCCGATGCTGCTGGCCGACATGCGGATGTTGGGCGGCGTGCCGAACTGCTGCCGGATGGAACTGGCCGATAGCGACGACGACGAGGCGGCATAGCTCGGGTCCCGCTCGATGACCGCGACCCGGCCCCGAAAATCCGCATTGCTGGTCAGGAAATACGCGATCGCGCTGCCGACAACGCCCCCGCCCACAATGACCACGTCAAACGATCGATCCATGCCGCCTCCCTTTCTCGCAACCCCAGCTTTGCACCGCGGCCAACGAATGTCAGCATCGCTGCACCGAACGCCCGGAGATGTCATGCAAACGAGCGCCCAACCCGCCGCACCCACCTGGCCCGCCGAGATCTACGCCACCCTCAACGACGCCGGGGTACGGCAATACTGCTACGTGCCCGACGCCGGCCACGCGGCGCTGATCCGCATGGCGCACGCAGACGAGGCCGTGCGCGCAACGGTGCTGACGACCGAGGAGGAGGGGATTGCCCTTCTGGCCGGCACCTGGCTCGGCGGCGACCGCGGCGTTCTGCTCATGCAGTCCAGCGGCGTGGGCAACTGCGTCAACATGCTGTCGCTGATGGCGACGTGCCGCTTCCCGCTCCTGACCCTGGTGACGATGCGCGGCGAATGGGCCGAGTTCAATCCATGGCAGGTGCCCATGGGCCTCGCCACGCCCGGTGTGCTGGGCGCCATGGGTGTCACAATCCTGCGAGTGAACCACGCCGAGGAGGCGGCCGAGGTCGTCTCCGCGGCCGCCGCCCTGGCCTTCGACGGGGACCAGCAGGTGGCTGTCCTGCTTTCCCAGCGCATGATCGGGCGAAAGCTCTGGGTGGGGGCGAAGCCATGACCGGGTTCGGCACGCTGGACCGGCGCGCGGCCGTCGCGAGCCTGTTGCAGGACCGCGGTCCGCTGCTGGTCGTGACCGGGCTGGGTTCGCCCACCTACGACGTCTTCGCCGCCGGCGACCACGACGCCAATTTTTACCTGTGGGGCGCCATGGGTGGCGCGGCCGTCATGGGCCTCGGCCTTGCCATGGCCCAGCCCGCGCGCCCCGTCGCCGTCATCACGGGCGATGGCGAGGCGCTGATGGGCGTCGGCGGCCTGCTGACTGTTGCCGTCGCGCGCCCCGCGAACCTGACCATCGTGGTGCTGGACAACGGCCACTTCGGCGAAACCGGCATGCAGGCGAGTCACACAGCCCACGGCGTGGACCTCGCCGCCCTCGCGGCAACAGCCGGGTTCGCGGAGGTCGCGACCCTGAATACACTGGACGAGATCACCGCCGCCCGCGCCACCCTGCAATCCACGACCGCGGGCCCCCGTCTGATCCGCATCCGCATCGCGCCGGGCGAGACGCCGCGCGCTTTGCCCGCCCGCGACGGCGTCTACCTCAAGCTCCGCTTCCGCGCCCATCTCGGCCACAGGGTTACCTGACCGCGGGCGGGGTCGGCGGCGCGACCGCGATGCCATCGACCCCGCTGCGCGCCATCGCAGCCGCCAGAAAACCGTTCGCCCGCAACATATCCAGCGTCGCGTTCACCAGCGCGAGCCGTTGCGTTTGCCCCAGTGGCACCGCGACCGTCTGCGGCACGCCATACAGATTGTCCGGCAGCAGACGCAGCCCGACAACCCCGCGCAGGCCCGCCCCCAGCCGCTGCCGGTTGCCGGCGAACGCACCCACCGTTCCGTCCGCCAGCCAGCGGGCTGCCTCGCCCAGGCTGTAATCCGCGCTCTCCCGCACCGCCGCCTGGTGCAGATGGCCGCGCAGCCATACCGAAACCGAATCGTCGGTATTCGCGCCGATCGTCCGTCCTGGCGCATCGAGGTCCCGCACCGACACGATCGCCGATCCGTCTCGCACCACCGCGCTCTGCTGCACCAGCATATAGGTCTGAGAATACAGCACGACGCCCTGCCGGTCCGGGTTCGGCGCCACGAAGCCGATATCGGCCTCGCCCTGTCGCACCGCATCCAGCACACGCGCTGCCGTCTCGATCGGGGTGATCTGCACCGCCATCCCGGCCCGCCGCGCCAATTCCTCCGCCAGATCCACCACGACCCCCGCCGGCCGCCCGGTGGCCGGATCGCGGGTGGCCTGGGCCAGGTTGGCGACGATATAGACGGCCCGCAGGGTCCCGCCCGGGGCAAGCACCGCGGCGGCCTCGCTCGCCTGCGCGGGCGCAACCCGTTCGGCCAGCACGGCGCCCATCAGCCCGACCAGGCCGTTACGTCTGGAAATCATGCCGGTCCCCTTCCACTGGCTGCTGCCGGACTGCCATGTTTCGCTCCCGGGGTGACCCTGCCGCCCAACCGTCCTACTCTCTGCTGCATGTGCGAAAGCCGACACCCAGCATGCTGAGACAATTCGCCGTCTTCTACCGCCCGCATTGGCGGCTCGTGCTGCTCGACTTCGGCTGCGCCGCCGTCTCCGGCCTGCTCGAACTCGGCTTTCCCATGGCCGTCCGCGGCTTCATCGACCAGCTGCTGCCCCGGCAGGACATGCAGCTCATCGGCCTCGCCGTCGCGGCCCTGCTGCTGGTCTACGTCGCCAATGCCGGCCTGTCCGCCATCGTCACCTATTGGGGCCACGTCCTCGGCATCGCCATCGAGACGGAGCTGCGCGGCCGCGCCTTCGACCATCTGATGACGCTGTCCTTCCGCTTCTACGACAATGAAAAAACCGGCCACCTCGTCGGCCGCGTCACGAAGAACCTCGAGGACATCGGCGAAGTCGCCCATCACGGCCCGGAAGACCTGCTGATCGCGCTGCTCACCTTCGCCGGCGCCTTCACCTTGATGCTGTGGGTCAGCCCCGGCCTGGCGCTGGTCACGGCCCTGGTCGTCCCCTTCGTCGGCTGGGTCGTTGCCCATTTCGGCGGTCGCATGGCGCAGAACTGGTCGGCGCAGTTCCGCCGGGTCGGCGCCTTCAACGCCCGCATCGAGGAAGCTGTCGGCGGCATCCGCGTCGTGAAGGCCTTCGCCAACGAGGCCCATGAACGCCGCCTGTTTGCCGCCGACAACGAGCGTTACCGCGGCACCAAGCTCGAGGCCTACTGGACCATGGCGGTCGGCAACACGCTGAACTACCTCGGCATGCGCCTCGTGCAGATCGTCGTCATGCTGGCCGGCGCCATGATGATCGTGCGCGGCGCCATGTCGGTCGGCGACTTCGTGGCGTTCCTGCTGCTGGTCTCGGTGTTCTACCGCCCGCTCGAGAAGATCAACGCCGTGATCGAGACCTATCCCCGAGGGATCGCCGGCTTCCGCAGCTATCTGGAGCTGCTGTCCACCCGCCCCGACATCGTCGATGCCTCCGATGCCCGGCCCGCGGGACCCCTGCGCGGGGACGTGCGCTTCGAGGCCGTCGCGTTCGGCTACACGTCCGACCGGGCGGTGCTGCAGGCCTTCGACCTCGACGTCCGCGCCGGCGAGATGGTGGCGCTCGTCGGCCCGTCGGGCGCCGGCAAAACAACCGTCTGCTCGCTGCTGCCCCGCTTTTACGACGTGGATGGCGGCCGCATCACCATCGACGGCACCGACATCCGGGCCATGACGGTCGCCAGCCTGCGGGCGCAGATCGGGATCGTGCAGCAGGACGTGTTCCTGTTCTCCGGCACCATGCGCGACAACATCGCCTATGGCCGACTGGGCGCATCGGACGCTGACATCCTCGCCGCAGCCCACCGCGCCCGGCTCGGCCCCGTCCTGGCCGAGATGCCCGACGGCCTCGACACCATCATCGGCGAGCGCGGCGTGAAGCTGTCCGGCGGCCAGAAGCAGCGCCTGGCCATCGCCCGTATCTTCCTGATGAACCCCCCCATCCTGATCCTGGACGAAGCGACCTCCGCACTGGACACGGAAACCGAGCGCGCCATCCAGCACTCCCTGTCCGAGCTGGCCCGCGGCCGCACCACGCTGGTCATCGCCCACCGCCTGGCAACCATCCGCAACGCCGACCGCATCGTCGTCGTCACCGGCGAGGGCGTGGCGGAACAAGGCACCCACACCGAACTGCTGGCCGCCGGCGGCGCCTACCGCCGCCTGCACGACGCACAGTTCGCCGACGCGGCGTGACCGGCTGCTGCCTCTCCCGTTGGCCTTTGACCCCCACGGCCTGAATCCGCCCCGCGGGAGGCGGTTACCCGCGCCACGATAATCCACCGCATCGGGAATAAAACCGCCCCCGATCCTGTCTCTATCTCCGGACCCCACACCGGAGCACTTCCATGACCCAAGACCCAACCATCGGCCGCCGCGGCGCCCTCGAATGCATGGTCTGGGCCGGCGCCGGCGTGCTCTGGACCCTCGCTGGCGGCGTACCCCGCTCCAGCCTCCTGGGCAGCGCACAGGCCGCAACCCCAGCCGGCCTCAGCTTCGTGCAGATCAGCGACAGCCATATCGGCTTCAAGAACGCGCCCAATCCCGACACTCCGGGCACGCTCGCCGAGGCCATCAAGCTCGTCGAACAGCAGAAGGACGCCGCCGCCTTCATCCTCCACACCGGCGACGTCAGCCACCTGTCCAAGCCTGCCGAGTTCGACACCGCCGAGCAGATCAATCGCGGCGCCGGGCTGGACCTCCATTACGTCCCCGGCGAGCACGACGTGCTGGAAGACGACGGCAAGTCCTTCTTCCAGCGCTTCACCAAGGGTGCGGCCCGCGGCTGGTACAGCTGGGACCAGGACGGCGTGCACTTCGTCGCGTTGAACAACGTGCAGGACCTCAAGGCCGGCGGCCTCGGCAACCTGGGCGCGGATCAGCTCGCCTGGCTGGACGCAGACCTGAAGCCCCGTGCCGCCAGCCAGCCGATCGTGGTGTTCGCTCATATCCCGCTATGGACCATCAGCCCGCAATGGGGCTGGGGCACCGATGACGGCGCGCAGGCGGTGGCGATGCTGCGCCGCTTCGGCTCCGTCACCGTGCTGAACGGCCACATCCACCAGGTTATGCAGAAGGTGGAGGGCACGCTGGCTTTCCACACCGCCCGATCCACCGCCTTTCCGCAGCCCGCCCCCGGAACGGCGCCCTCGCCGGGCCCGATCAAGGACCTGCCGGCTGGACGTCTGCGCGCCATGCTGGGTGTCGCGACCATCTCGCGCGTGGAGGGCCAGGGTGCGCTCGCCATCGTCGACACCCCGCTGGGCGCCTAGGCGATGCGGCCCCTGCTGCAGCTTGTCATGGCCGGCGTCGTTCTGGGCGGCGCCGGGTGGCTTGGGCACGGCGCCGCCCAGGCCTTCGCCAGCACCACCGCCAGCGCAACCATCGACAACTTCACCTTCACCCCCGCGATCCTGACGGTCACGGCCGGCACCGTCGTCACCTGGACCAACCAGGACGACATCCCCCACACCATCGTCATGCCGGACCCGGCGCACCCCGTGAAATCTCCCGCTTTGGACACCGACGACCACTTCACCATCACTTTCGCCCGGCCCGGCACCTACCGTTACTTCTGCTCCCTGCACCCACACATGCAGGGGACGGTCGTCGTCCCGTGATTTCGCTGCTATCTGCCCGGTGGGCCCGGCGGCCATCCGCCCCATGAGGCCGCGGCCGCTCACCGGGCAGGAGCTTCAGATGTCCCCCTCGGGACCGCCAGACTTCGAAGACGTCGTCCTGCCGCACCTCGACGCCGGGCATAACCTGGCGCGCTGGCTGGTCCGCGATCCCGCCTTGGCCCAGGACGTTGTGCAGGATGCAAGCGTCCGGGCCCTCAGCTACTTCGCCACCTATCGCGGCGGCGACGCCCGCGCCTGGTGGCTTCGGATCGTCCGCAACGCCGCCTACACTGCGATCGCCGCCCGGCAGCGCGCCGGCGCCGACCGCCTCGATGATACCCGGGCCCACACTCTGGCCGACCCCGCGCCGAACCCCGAGGCCGCTGCGAACAACAGTGAACGCACCGGACGCATGAACGCCGCCCTTGCTGCCCTGCCCGCCGAATGGCGCGAATGCCTGGTGCTCCGCGAGTTGGAAACGCTGTCCTACAAGGACATCGCGGGCATCACGGGCGTTCCGATCGGCACGGTGATGTCGCGGCTGTTTCGCGCCCGCAAGGCGCTGGATGCCGCCGGCCTGAAGGAGACGCAGCCATGACGCCCGACCCCTGTACGGAGATGCAGCTGCTGGTCCAGGCCGACGTGGATGGCGAGCTGTCCGCCGCCGAGGCCGCCGCGGTCGTGGCGCATACCGAAACCTGCGCCGCCTGCGCGGCCCTGCACACGCGCCTGATCGGCCTGTCCCGGCGAATCCGGGACGAGGCGTCCTACCGCCCTGCCCCAGCCACCCTGCGGGAAGCGGTCGAACGGACGATCTCTCCCCCGCGGCCGGCGCGCGCGGCCGTCCGAACGCGCTGGCGGATGATCGCCCCGTTCGGCGTTGGGGCCGCGCTGGCCGCCAGCCTCATGCTGATCCTGCTGCCGCCGCAGCCGGACGACGTGGCCGCAGCACTGGTCGCCGGGCACATCCGCGCGTTGCAGCCGGGCCACCTGATGGACGTGGTCTCCGGCGACCAGCATACCGTCAAACCATGGTTCGACGGCCGCATCGACTTCGCCCCACCCGTTAAGGACCTGGCTGCCGTCGGCTTCCCCCTCGCCGGCGCACGGCTGGACTACGCCGCCAACCGCCCCGTCGCCGCCCTGGTCTACAAGCGCCGCCAGCACGTGATCGACCTCTTCGTCTGGCCCGGCGACCCCAGCGGCAACATGGGCCCACCCGACCGCAGCGGGTACAACGTCATCCGCTGGACGCAGGGCGGCATGGTCTTCTGGGCCGTCTCGGACCTGGGCCGCCCGGAGCTGCTCGACTTCCAGCAGCTGTGGCAGCAAACCCGCTGAGCCTCGCGAACCTTTGCCATGAGGCGCCGTTCGGTCCAAGGCAGATGCGCCGGACTGGATTGACGGAGGCTGATGGATGCTGATCGACTGGACCCACGCCGGCCCCACGATCCTGGCCGCGTTCCTCGCCTCCATGGTGGAGTTCATCGAGGCGTTGACGATCGTACTCGCGGTCGGCGCTGTGCGCGGCTGGCGAGGTGCGCTGGGCGGCACGGGCCTGGCGATGCTCGTGCTGTTCGTCATCGTGCTGGTGTTGGGCCCCGCCATGACGCGTATCCCGCGCGACCTTGTCCAGATTGGCGTCGGCACCTTGATCCTGCTGTTCGGCATGCGGTGGCTGCGCAAGGCCATCCTGCGCTCCGCCGGCGTCATCCCCTTGCACAACGAGGACGCCGCCTACGCCAAGGAGACAGCCTTGTTGCGCGGCCTCGGCGGCATCGCGCCGGGCTGGGACCGCATTGCCGTCGGCACGGCCTTCAAAATCACCATGCTCGAAGGGATCGAGGTCGTCTTCATCGTGGTTGCGATGGGCGCGGCCGGCACAGGGCTGCTGGTTCCCGCAAGCCTCGGCGCGGCAGCGGCCCTGCTGCTGGTCGTGGCTCTGGGCCTGGTGCTGCACCGCCCGGTGGCGATGCTCCCCGAGAACGCGCTCAAGTTCATGGTTGGCGTCCTGCTCTGCGCCTTCGGCACCTTCTGGGTCGGAGAGGGCATAGGTCTCCAATGGCCCGGGGAAGACCTCGCCATACTCGCCCTCGTCGCAGGCTTCCTGGCCGCCGCCGGCATCGCGGTCGGCCTGTGCCGGGCGAGGACCTGAGGAGGAAGGCGCACCATGGCATGGGTCAAGACAATCTGGTCCGAGTTCATCGGCCTGTTCGTGGATGACGGCAGCTTCGCCATCGCGATCCTGCTCTGGCTCGGCGCATGCTGGGCCGTTCTGCCCCGGCTGCCATTACCCGCGGCGCTGCCGCCGCTGATCCTGTTCGTCGGCATGGCTGTCATTCTCGCGGAAAGCGCGCTGCGCCGGTCGCGCAAACGGGGCTGAAGGAACTCCCGTCAGATCGGCAGCCGCAGCCGGGCGCGAAGGCCGCCCATCGGGCTGTCCTCCAGCATGATCTCCCCGCCATGGGCCCGCACGATGTCCCGCGCGATGGTCAAGCCCAGCCCGGTGCCGCCACCCGCACCGGATTCGAAGGGGCGGAACACATACTCCCGCCGGTCGGGCGGGATGCCGGGGCCGTCGTCGTCCACGGTCAACTGCACGGCCCGGTCCATCTGCGTGGCAGCGAGCCGGATGCGGCCGGCATAGCGGCGCGCATTATCCACCAGGTTCGTCATCGCCCGGCGCGCAGCATCGGGACGCAGATTGACCACCAGGCCCGGGGGCGCATCCAGGACGATGTCCGCCCCCGCCCGACGGGCGCCGGCCGCCACCTCCTCCAGCATCGCCGCCAGGTCCACCGGCTGCGCCTGCTCCGCCCCTTCGCCGCGCGCGAACGCCAGATAGCCGCCGATCATCCGCTCCATCTCGGCCACGTCCGCCGTCATGTCGGCGATGTCGTCGCGCAGTGCGGGCGTGGCCGGCAGCACCGCAAGGGCGAGGCGAAGCCGGGTCAGCGGGGTGCGGAGGTCGTGCGACACCCCCGCCAGCATCTCCGTCCGCTGCGCCAGGAACCGCAGGATGCGGGCCTGCATGCGGTTGAACGCGGCGGCGGCCTGGCGCACCTCGGTCGCCCCCTCCGGCTTGATGGGGTCGCGGTCGCGGCCCATGCCGAACGCCTCCGCCGCATTGGCCAGGCGCCGGATGGCCCGCACCTGGTTGCGCAGGAACAGCGCCGCGATCCCGAACAGCACCAACGCTGTCCCCACCACCCACAGCACGAAGATGTAGATCGTGCTGGCATAAAGGCGCTTGCGCGGCGCCTCCAGCTCCATCACGCCATCCGGCAATTGCACGCGCACCAGCACGGCCCGCGAGTCGGACGCCCAGTCCATCACGAACGGCCGGCCGACCTTGTTGCGCAGGGCTGTAGCCAGGTCGTCGTCCATGGGGCCAAGCTGGTTCACATGCGTGTCCGGCGGCAGCTGCGCGCCCGGCACGATCCGCATCGGGATCTCGAACTGCAACCAGGCACTGCGCAGGATGCTGGCCTGTTCGTCGGGGAAGCGCGCCAGCAGGTCGATCGTCTGCGCGATCTCCCCGGCGATGGCGCCCGACAGCCGTCGGGAGACAAGGTCGAGATGCACGCCATAGAAGAAGGTGAACGCCACCGCCTGTAGTGCGACCAGCGGCACCAGCACGATCAGCAGCGACCGCCCGAGCAGCCCGCGCGGCAGCATCCTCTTCACGGAGCGTGCCAGGTTCATCGGGGGTTCATATGCCGGGCTTCAATACGTAGCCGCGGCCGCGCACGGTGTGCAGGAACCGCGGCTCGCGCGGGTCCGCCTCGATCTTGCGGCGCAGACGGGTAACCTGGACGTCGATGGCCCGCTCCCCGGCCTCGTCCATCTCCAGCGTCTCGACGATGGTCTCGCGCGACAACACCGTGCCGGGTGCGCGGGCGAGCGCCTGCAGCAGCGCCGCCTCCCCGCCGGTGAGGTGCACGACGACACCGTCCGGGTCCTGCAACTCCGCCCGCCCGACGTCGAAGCTCAACAGCCCGAGCCGCACCGGCCCCTGCGGCTCCGCCACTGGGGCTGCCGGGGCCGTACGTCGCAGCATGGCGCGCAGCCTCAGCACCAGCTCATAAGGCTCGAACGGCTTGCCCAGATAGTCGTCCGCACCGGACTCGAAGCCGGCGATCCGGTCTTCAGGTGCCCCCCGCGCCGTCAGCAGCAGGACCGGCAGGTCCGACCGGTCCTTCCGCAGCGATGCCGTCAGGTCGAGCCCGGTTTCGCCAGGCATGGTGATATCCAGCACCAGCGCGTCCGGATAGACGAAGCGCATCTTGTCCCGTGCATCCGCCGCATCGGCCGCGGTGGTCACGCGAAATCCCTGCTCGGCCAAATAGCGCGACAGCAGCCCGCGCAGCCGCGCGTCGTCATCGACCACCAGGACATGGGCCTCGGCCGCTGTCATAACGTCCGCGCAGCCTGGTCGATCCCGGGCCGGATGGGCTTGTCCAGCACGGCGCGGGCGCCGTGATCCATGATTGCCCGCATCACCCGGCGGAACCCGTCTACGGCCGGCGCGCCGGCCTCGCTGTAGGCCGCGGCCAGCCGCTCCCGCTGGCTTTCGAACAGCCGCCGCTCCAGCGCGCGCCCGGCCTCCGTCAGCGTCAGCAGGCGTTGGCGCCGGTCAGACCTCCCCGGCGCCTGTGCCACGAGCCCCTCTTCCACCAGGGTGGACAGCACGCGCGCCAGGCTCTGCTTCGTGATCCGCAGGATGGCGAGCAGGTCGCCGACCGTGATGCCGGGCTGGCGGGCGATGAAGTGGATGGCGCGATGATGCGCCCGGCCCAGGCCAAGCTCATCCAGGATGACGTCGGCGGCCGCGGTGAAGTCCCGGTAGGCGAAGAACAGCAGGTCTTGCGCGTGGCGCATCTGCTCCTCGCGCAGGAACAGGTGGTCGACTCCCGCAGCAGGCTTCTGCTCGACGGAGCGAGACGTGGTGGATGAGGATGCAAGGGCTTGCGCGCTTTTCTGCATGGCTGGGTTTCCGGCTGCTTAGGGCAGCGTTGTTGACTTACTTCGGTGGTTGATTATAGCGTGGCGAGTCAATAAGCAACAATGTTTCGTGGAGATGGCAGATGGCGCTTGTTCCTTTCGATGACCGTGACGGGACGATTTGGTTCGATGGGGCCATGATCCCCTGGCGCGACGCTCAGCTGCACGTACTCTCCCATGGCCTGCACTATGCCAGCGGCGTGTTCGAGGGTGAAAGGTGTTATGACGGAAACGTCTTCAAGCTGCGCGAGCATACCGACCGGCTGATCGCCTCGGGCCGAATCCTGGGGTTCGAGATCCCTTGGACGCCGGACCAGATCGACCAGGCCTGCAAGGACGTGCTGGCCGCCAACGGGCTCGTCGACGCCTATGTCCGCCCGATCGCCTGGCGCGGCGCGGAACAGCTCAGCGTGTCGGCCCAGCAGACGAAGATCCACCTGGCCATCGCCTGTTGGCAGTGGCCGAACCTGTTCGGGGCCGACCGGATGAAGGGCGTACGGCTCGGCATGGCGCCATGGAAGCGCCCGCACCCCGAAACCGCACCCACCGCCAGCAAGGCAGCCGGGTTGTATATGATCGGCACGCTGTCGAAGCACGCCGCCGAGGCCCAGGGCTTCGACGACGCGCTGATGCTGGATTGGCGCGGCCTGGTCAGCGAGGCGACGGGCGCGAACATCTTCCTTGCCATAGACGGCGCGCTGCACACGCCCACGCCCGACTGCTTCCTCGACGGCATCACCCGGCGCACGGTTATGCAGATCGCCCGCAAGCACCAGATGGAGGTGATCGAACGCCACATCCCATTTGAGGACCTCGACAAGGCCACGGAGGTCTTCCTGGCCGGCACGGCAGCGGAAGTAACGCCGGTGCGAGAGATCGCCGGTCGCAGCTACACGCCAGGGGCGATCACCTCGACGCTGCTGAGCGAGTACGAGGCCCTTGTCCGGATGTCGCCAGACGAGGTGTCGCGCAAGCTGGGGGTCCGGTAGCAACGGCCTTCGCGGTAGCCCTGCCGCAATTCGCCCCGCTTGCCATGGAACACGACGCGGGCCACCTCGGTCGGGCGGCGCTTGGGTTCCAGGGTCCGGATCAGGCCCGCGGCCTGCACGGTGCCGAGCTTGAGCGAGCCGGCCAGGCGCGCGCCGTCCCAGTGGAGTGCTCAGCTTCACCCACAGAAGAGAAACGGATCGTGTTCAATACACACGCCACCCAGGCGGCCTTGCCCAGGCAAGACGACGCCCCCCTTTTGGCGCCTCCCTCCCAGAGCAGGTCCGCTATCGTCGCTTGCAAGAGATCGGGTCCGTGATCTCCAGGCGTCGCAGCGCACAGCCGTGGCCTCCAGAATGGCGCCGGAACAAGTTGCGTAGGCGGAGGAACCCGTACGGAGCTGGCGGGCTACCCTCGGCATCGAACACGCCGAACACGAAGTGAGTGGTGGCCAGGGGTGAACGACCACAGGATCATCGAAGCTGAGCAGCCGCCGATGATGTCGAGCCGCTACACCTAGGATTAGGGCAGGTCTTGGGAGCGCGCCTGCCGAGATCACATGATCAGGCCGGGTGGCGCGCGCCTTGCGCCACCGGTCGTTGAAATGCAGTTGTGGTTCCGCTGCTACCGGACCCCCAAGCTGGCGGCGTAAGGCCGTGGGGTGCACCTGCACCCCACCACCCTGTCGGCCGTAAGCCCTCTCCCAACGGGAGAGGGCGCGGTGCGTCAAGCGGTGAAGCCGTCCGGTTCAGTTCACCTTGGCGGCAGCCGGCTTCGCGGCCGGCGGGACCGTGGCGGTGATCGGGGCCGTAACGCCGGGCTTCGCCGTGGTCGTGACGGGCGCCGTCACGGCCAGGCTGGCGGGCTTTGCGGTCGTCTCCACCGTGGTAGCGGCGACGCGGTGGATGGGGTGCTTGACCGCACCATGCTGCGGCGTGGCGGCGAGCGCCGGCAGGGCCAGCGTGGACAGCAGCGCGGCGGCAGTGGTCAGGCTGGAGAGCTTGAACATGGAGGTTGGTCCCTTGGGCCGGCATCATCGCCGGTGAAGGGATTTAGCGCCCGGTCTGCGGCGCCCGTTGGTTCGGATAGAGGCAGAATGTTGACGTTTCGCGATGAAAAAGGCAGTGGGGTGCAGAGGCGCACCCCACCGAATGCGGTTGCTCAGACGTGTTCGCCAGAGTCGCTTGCGAAGATGTCGCGATCCTTGGTCTCGGGGATGAACAACGTCCCCACCACCACGGTGATCGCGGCGAAGATGATGGGATACCAGAGGCCGAAGTAGATGTCCCCGGTGGCCGCGATCATCGCGATCGCAGTTGCAGGAAGCAGGCCGCCGAACCAGCCGTTACCGATGTGGTAGGGCAGCGACATCGCCGTGTAGCGGATGCGGGTCGGGAACAACTCGACCAGCGCTGCGGCAACCGGCCCGTAAACCATCGTCACGTACACCACGAGGATGAACAGGATACCGATGATGGTGGCCGTCTGCTCGCGGAAGATGTCGAAGAACCCGTTCATTTTCACCACGGACGGGTTGGCGGCCGGGGGATACCCTGCCTTGCCCAGCTCGGTGCCGATATCCTTGGCAAAGGTCGCGCGTGTCGCGGCCGCTGTGGTCCCAGCCTTCGTGGCGTCGAACGACGGCACGGTCTGCCCGCCCACCTTCACGCTGGCGACCGTACCGGCGGGCGCCGCCTCGGTCTTGTAAGGAACCGACAGCCCCGCCAGCACCTGCTTGGCGATGTCGCAGGACGTGGTGAACACGCGGGTGCCGACCGGGTTGAACTGGAAATTGCAGTCGGCCGGGTCCGCGGCCACCGTCACCGGGATGGTCTGCTGCGCGTTGTATAGGGCCGGGTTGGCTTCGGCCGTCAGCCTGGCGAACAGCGGGAAGTAGGTCAGCGCCGCAAGCGCGCAGCCGGTGAGGATGATCGGCTTGCGGCCGATCTTGTCCGACAGCCAGCCGAACAGCACGAACCCACCGGTGCCGAGCAGCAGCGACCAGGCGATCAGCATGTTCGCGGTCGGTCCATCCACCTTCAGCACGCTGCCGATGAAGAACAGCGCATAGAACTGTCCGGTATACCACACCACCGCCTGGCCCATGGTCAGGCCGAACAGCGCCAGGATCGCCCACTTCGCGTTCTTCCACTGCCCGAACGCTTCGGTCAGCGGCGCCTTGGAGCCGGTGCCCTCTGCCTTCATCTTCTGGAACGCCGGGCTCTCGTTGAGCTGCAGACGGATCCATAGCGAAATCCCGAGCAGCACGGCCGAGAGCAGGAACGGAATGCGCCAGCCCCAGTCGAGGAACGCCACCTCGCCCATCGCCTGCCGCGTGAACAGGATCACCAGCAACGAGATGAACAGACCAAGCGTGGCCGTCGTCTGGATCCAGCTCGTGTAGAAGCCACGCCGGCCTTGCGGCGCGTGCTCGGCCACATAGGTCGCCGCACCGCCGTATTCTCCGCCCAACGCGAGCCCTTGCAGCATGCGCAGGGCGATCAGGATGATCGGGGCCGCGATGCCCCAGCTTTCGGAGCCCGGCAGGATGCCGACGATGACGGTGCTGAGGCCCATGATCAGGATGGTGACGAGGAAGGTGTACTTCCGGCCGACCAGGTCGCCGATCCGACCGAACACCAGCGCCCCGAACGGACGCACGAGGAACCCGGCCGCGAACGCCAGTAGCGCGAAGATGTCGCGGGTGGCCGGGTCGAACTGGCTGAAGAACTTGGCGCCGATGACCGCGGCCAGCGAGCCGTAAAGATAGAAATCGTACCACTCGAACACGGTGCCAAGCGAGGAGGCGAAGATCACCTTGCGTTCTTCGGGCGTCATGGCCCGCGTCGGATTGCCCATTGCGACAGTCGTCACACTCATTCGTTCGTTTCCCTCACCCGCGCGGCCTGTCGCCGAATCTTGTTCGTTCCTGCGATACGACGCAGGAATCTGTCACTGTTTTGACGAGAGAACCATATTTTTGCAAGCGGCGGGTGTGGCTGAACCGGCGCTTTTTAGCGGCCTGCAACGATCGGGGCGTGCGTATGAAGCCCGGTTTGGTCAGTCAGGAAGCCCGGTGCGGCCAACAGCAGCCAAAGCGCGGCCGCCACACCCACGCTCTGCAGGCCCAGAACAACCGCCCGCTGCACGGTCCTGGTCGGGAACTGGAAGACGGGAAACGACGGAGCGGCAAGGCTGGCGTAGGACATGCAACACCTGCTGAGGTTCGAGAACAGAATGTTCGTTTACTCGTTCATTCACTTTTTGTTCTCTTTACGGCAACGAGTCAAGGCGCATCTTGCCCGATGTTCCTGATTGGTTCAGGCCGCGGCGGGCGCCCGTCGCGGTGGCGGTGGCGCCGCATCCTCGGGCGGTTGCAACGCCGCCAGCAGCGCCAGCCGCAACGTCGCCAGCTTCCGCTCGTTCTCCACTTTCAGGCCGAACACGTCCTTTACATAGAAGACGTCAACCGCCCGCACGCCATAGGTGGTCACGTGCGCCGAGGCGATCTGTAGCCCCTGTTCGCTGATTGCCGCCGTTACATCATGCAGCAGGCCGGGACGGTCGCGTCCGTTCACCTCCAGCACGGTGTGGGTGTTGCTGGCCCGGTTGTCCACCACCACCCGCGGCGGCACATGGATCGCCCGCATCCGCCGCCCCATCAGCGCGCCGGCGGCCTTGCGGATCTCTCCGTCCAGTCCCAGCCGGCCCGACAGCGCCTGGTCCACCAGCACATGCAGCCGCGCCAGCCGGTGCGGCGCATCGAACGCGCCCCCGGCCGCATCCTGGATCCAGAACGTGTCCAGCGCGCTGCCATTCGTCAGCGTATGGATCCGCGCGTCGACGATGCTTGCGCCGGCCACCGCCAACGCGCCGGCGATCCGGCTGAACAGCCCGGCGTGGTCGGCCGTATAGACAGTCACCTCCGTCACCGCCCGTGCCGGCAATGGCTGCGTATCGACTGTCAGCGGCGCGTTGCGCGCCTCTGCATCCCGGACCAGGCGCGCGTGGCGCGCATGGGTCTCCGGGTCGAAGCTGAGCCAGTATCCCGGGTAGCCCAGGCCCAGATAGAACGCGCGCTCCTGCGCCGGCCAGTCTGCCAGCATGGCTGCGGCTGCTTCCTTCGCCCGCGCCACCCGCACGTCCCGCTCGGTTGTCGCCAGCCCGCCCGCCAGCACGTCGGCCACCCGGGAATACAGCTCTCTCAGCAGCGTCGCCTTCCAGCCGTTCCATACCTTGGACGACACCGCCCGCATGTCTGCCACCGTCAGCACCAGCAGCAGCTTCAGCCGCTCCGGCGACTGGATCGTGTCGGCCAGGTCCATGATGGTCTTGGGGTCGTCGATGTCGCGCTTGAACGCGGTCTGGCTCAGCAGCAGGTGGTGCAGCACGAGCCACGAGACGGTGTCCGTCTCCTCCCCGCTCAGTCCCAGGCCAGGCCCGATCTGCAGCGCCAGCTCGGCTCCCAGCTCGGAATGGTCGCCGCCGCGCCCCTTCGCGATGTCGTGCAGCAACGTCGCCGTATACAGCGCCCGGCGGGACTGCAGGTCCTCCACCAGTTCGCTCGCGATCGGCGCCACTTCCATCATGTCCCCCCGCTCGAGCGCGTTCAGCACCCGGACCGCCTCGATCGTATGCTCATCGACGGTGAACACATGGTAGGTGTCGAACTGCATCTGACCGACGATGCGGGCCCAGTCCGGGATGTAGCGGCCCAGGAACCCGGTCTCGTTCAGGATCGTCAGCCAGCGCGCGCCCTCCGCGTGGCCGTGTTCGCGGGCATGCTCCTCCGGCTGCGGTGCAGAGCCGCACAGCAGGTCCTGGAACAGGGCCGCGGCCGCCGGGTCGTTGCGTAGGGTGATCGCCTGCCGCTCGTGCCGGATCAGCGCGCGGATCGCCAGGGGATGCAGCTGCAGCATCCGGTCGCGCGCCACCTGCAGGATGCGCAGCATCTGGATCGGCTCGCGCTCGAAATCATGGCCGGGGGCTGCCAACAGCTTGCCGTCGGCCAGGACGAAGTTGTGCTCGCGCAGCCAGGGGTCGGTCTCCGCCTCGATCGCCGGCGGACCGAGCGCGGCGCGCACGACCGCAGGCTCGAGCACGGCGGTGATGCGGGTGATCTCGCGGGCCGTCAGGAAGTAGTGGCGCATGAACCGCTCCACCCCATCCTGCCGGCCGTGGCGGGTGTAGCCCATGCGCGCGCCGACCACGGGCTGCATGTCGAACGTCAGCCGGTCCTCGGCCCGTCCCGCCACGTAGTGCAGGTGAAACCGCACGGTCCACAGGAAGTCCCATGACCGGCGGGCGTGCTTGGCCTCCAGCGCCGTGAGTATGCCGCCGCCCGGGCTCTCGGGCCCGACCAGCTCGCCCATCACCTGCACGCCGAAGACGTAGCGCGTCATCCAGTACAGGGTTTGCAGATCGCGCAGGCCGCCGCGCCCTTCCTTGATGTTGGGCTCCACCAGGAACGGGCTCTCGCCATAGCGGCGGTGCCGGGCATCCCGTTCGGCCTGCTTGGCGGTGATGAAGGCACCGACGCCACCCTCGCAGCAGAAGGCCAGGAAGGCCGTCTGGAACGCATCGAACAGCGCTTCGTCGCCGCTGATGCGCCGTGCGTCGATCATGCTGGTGCGGGTGGTCAGGTCCGCCTCCGCCTGGCTGATGCATTCAGCGACGGAGCGAGTGGCGTGCCCCACCTTCAGGCCGAGGTCCCATAGGAAATACAGCATGTATTCCACGGTCGCGAGCGTGCCCGGGCTCGGTTCCGCATTGGTGATGAACAGCAGGTCGATGTCGCTGAACGGCGCCAGGACCCCGCGCCCGTAGCCGCCGGTGGCTGCGACCGCCATCGGGTCCGGCGTGCCCTGCTGCGTCTGCAAGGTGGCGAAGTCGTGCAGCGCCGTGATCACCCCGTCCAGCAGCCGCCCCAGCAGCCTTCCGGATTGCAGGCCGGTCCAGGTTCCCGCCTCGAACCCCTCCTGCACATGATGCTGCGCGCGCGCCAGATGCCGGCGGAATGTGCCCAGCGCCGTCTCACGCGAGACCGCCTTGCCAGGCGACCGCATCGCCTCGATCGCGGACGTCAATAGCTGCGTCGCGTCTTCGGGACGCTCGGGCCAGGGGAGGGCAGTCCAAGGATGCGGGTTAGACATTCCGGTCAGCTTACCGGCGTCCGCGTTTTCGATACAGTCCACAGTGACTTAAGACGATAGATGGTTTCCAGCGCGTCGCGCGGCGACAGCGCCTCCGGGTCGAGCGTGTCCAGCGCATCGGCGAGCGGGTCCGGATCGGGCGTCTCCGTGGCCTCCATGGCCGCGAACAGCGGGAGGTCGGCGGGCCTGCCGTGCCCTTCTCGCTCCAAGGCGGCCAACAGGGTGCCGGCCCGCCGCACCGTTGCGGCCGGCACGCCTGCCAGGCCCGCGACGTGCACGCCCCAGGAGCGGCCTGCCGCGCCCTCTGCCACCTCATGCAGGAACACCACGCTGCCGCGGAACTCCTTCACCCGCATCGTGTGCGGGCACAGGCGCGGCATCTGCGCGCCCAACCGGGCCAGCTCGTGGAAATGGGTCGCGAAGATGGTCCGGCAGCGCACGTTGCCATGCAGCGCCTCCAGCACTGCCCAGGCGATCGCCAACCCGTCCAGCGTGGAGGTGCCGCGGCCGATCTCGTCCACCACCACCAGCGACCGGGGGCCGGCCTGGTTGAGGATGGCGGCCGTCTCCGTCATTTCCACCATGAAGGTGCTGCGGCCGCGGGCCAGGTCGTCGGCGGCGCCCACGCGGGAGAACAGGCGGTCGACGACGCCGATCCGCGCCGCCGTCGCCGGCACCGGCAGCCCGGCCTGCGCCAGGATCACGATCACGGCGTTCTGCCGCAGGAAGGTGGATTTCCCGGCCATGTTCGGCCCGGTCAGCAGCAGGATGCGGCGATGTGGCGACAGGTCCGTGTGGTTCGGGATGAAGGCGGCGGATTTGCCCAGGGCGGCCTCCACCACCGGGTGGCGTCCGGCATCGATCGTGAAGGCGTCGCTGTCGTCCACCAGCGGCCGGGTCCAGCGCCCGCCCTCGGCCAGGCGCGCGCAGGATTGCAGCACATCGAGCCGGGCGAGGGCCGCCGCGCAATCCAGCAGCGGGCCGGCCTGGCGCAGGACCTCGTCCAGCAGATGCCGGAACACCCGCGTCTCACGCGCCGCCGCCGCCTCTGCCGCCTCGTTGATACGGCGATCCAGCGCCGCCAGCTCCGCATTGCTGAATCGGACCGAGTTGGTCATCGACTGCCGCATCGTCAGGTCCGGATGCAGGCGCAACGCCTCCGCCGCGGTGCCCGGCGCCTCGATGACGTAGCCGAGTTGCGTGTGGTGGCGGATCTTCAGTGACGCCACCCCATACCGCTGCGCGTAGTCGAGCTGCAGGCCGGCCACCACCTTGCGGCTGTCGTCGCGCAGTGCCCGGTGCGCATCGAGCTGCCCGTCGTAGCCGGGCGCGATCACGCCGCCATCGTCCAGCCGCGCCGGCAAGGGGTCGGCCAGCGCCGCCTGCAGCAGATGCGCCAGAGAGGGGTCGATCCCGTGCAGCGCTGCCATGAACGGGCTTCCGTCCAGCGCCGCATCGATCGCGGCCGCGGCCAGCAGGGTCGTCAGCACCGCCCCCATGTCACGGGGTGCTGCGCGGCCGAGCGACAGGCGGCCCATGGCGCGCGGCAGGTCCGGCAGGCCGCGCAGCGCGTCACGCAGGCGCGCCAAGGGTCCCGGCTGCAGCAGCAGCCACGACCAGCCGTCCTGGCGCGCAGCGATGCGGACCGTGTCGAGCAACGGGGCCGAGAGCCAGCCGGCGAGAAGGCGGGCGCCGGGTGCAGTGAGCGTGCAGGACGAAGCCGCCAGCAGCGTGTGCGTCGTGCCGCCGTCCAGCGACCGGGTGATCTCCAGGCTCGCCCGCGTCGCGGCGTCCAGCATCATCTGGCCCGCATCCCCCTGCGGCACCGGGCGGGACAGGCGCGGCATCTGCCCGGCCGCCGAAGACTGCACGTAATCCAGCGCCACGGCCGCCGCCACCGCTTCGGGGTCGGTGAAGGCGCCGAACGCATCGAGGCTGGCGACCGCGAAGGCCTGCGCGACCCGGCGGCGGGCTGCCTCTGCGTGCGGGATCAGCGTCTCGGGGCCGCGGCGGTCTTCCCAGTCGTGCAGCGGGATGGCGGCGGGCGCCAATATCTCCGCAGGTTCCAGCCGGCCAAGCAGGGCAGGGAGGTCGGCGGCGAGCATGGCGGCCGTCTCGAACAGGCCGGTGCTCACATCGAGCCAGGCGGCACCCAGCATTGCCCCGGGCACCAGTGCGAGCAGGATGTTGGGCCGGTGCGGCTCCAGCAGGCTGTCTTCCGTCAGCGTGCCCGGTGTGACCAGGCGGACGACGGCGCGCTTCAGGGGGCCCTTGCCGGTGCGGGCCTTCGGGTCCTCCATCTGTTCGGCGACGGCCACGCGGAAGCCGCGGCGGATGAGGCGGGCGAGATAGGCCTCGGCGGCGTGGACGGGGACGCCGCACATGGGGATGGGCGCGCCCTGGTGCTCGCCGCGCCTGGTGAGCGCGATATCGAGGGCTGTGGCGGCGGCCTCGGCATCCTCGAAGAACAGCTCGTAGAAATCGCCCATGCGCAGGAACAGCAACGCGTCCGGGTTCTCCGCCTTCAGCGCGAACCATTGCGCCATGGTGGGCGAGGCGTTGTCGGCTCTCGTAACGGGTGGGGCGTTATCGGGCATCGGGCGACTGTAGCGGCGACGCGGGTGGGCGTCATGCGTGGCGGTGCGCGATTGCGTGGCACGGCTGTGGTTACTAGACATGGCTGAGAGATTAAAGACGTGGGGATGTCCGGTGAGCCATAGCAGCATGAATCCGCTGAGCGACGAGCGGCCCGCGGATGTCGGGCGCCGGATCAAGAACATCTTCGGCGGCTCGATCGGCAACCTCATCGAGTGGTACGACTTTTACGTCTACAATTCGTTCGCGCTGTATTTCGCGAAGTTCTTCAGCGCCAGCAATGACCCGACGGCTCAGTTTCTTACCGTCTTCGGCATCTATGCCATCGGGTTCCTGATCCGCCCGATCGGCGGCCTGCTGCTGGGCAACTACGCCGACAAGCGTGGCAGGCGGGCGGCGCTGACGCTGTCGGTGATGCTCATGTGCGGGGGATCGCTGATCATCGCCGTCATTCCGACCTATGCCGTCATCGGCGTATGGGCGCCGGCGCTGCTGCTGGCTGCGCGGCTGTTGCAGGGCCTGAGCCTAGGCGGCGAATACGCGACGTCGGCCACGTATCTGTCGGAGATCGCAGGCAGCAAGCATCGCGGCTTCTACAGCTCGTTCCAGTATGTGACGCTTATCGGCGGCCAGGTGCTGGCGGCGTTCGTGCTGTTGATCATGCAGGGGCTGTTCACGTCGGCGCAGCTGGAATCCTGGGGCTGGCGCGTGCCCTTCTTGCTCGGGGCCCTGTGTGCGGTCTACGGCTTTTATCTCCGGCGCAACCTGGAGGAGAGCGGGGAGTTCCTGGCCGCCGCCAAGACCCGCACCGAAAGTCCTCTGCGCGGCGTGTTTCGACACCCCAAGGAGCTGTTCCTGGTGTTCGGCCTGACGATGGGCGGCACGGCGGCGTTCTATACCTTCAGCACCTACATGCCGACCTTCCTGGCCAACACCGTGAAGCTGCCGCGCGAGCAGGCCAACCTGCTGAGCTTCATCACGCTGTTCGCGTTTGCTGCCATGCAGCCCGTCCTGGGCGCCATCAGCGACCGGGTGGGCCGCAAGCCGGTGCTGTTGTGGTTCGGCATCATGGGCACGCTGTGCACCTACTGGATCATGACCACCATCGCCGGCACGAGGGATTTAACCACCATCCTGGGGCTGCTGCTGTTCGCGCTGCTGATCGTCAGCGGCTACACCAGCATCAATGCCGTGGTGAAGGCGGAGCTGTTCCCGGCCGGGGTGCGGGCGTTGGGTGTGGGCCTGCCCTATGCGGTGGCGGCGAGCGTGTTCGGGGGCTCGGCGCCCTATGTGGCGCTGCAGTTCAAGGACGCCGGGCACGAGAGCTGGTTTTTCATCTACATCACCGTGCTGATCGCGGCTTCGCTGACGGTCTATGCGACCATGCGGGACACGAAGAAGACGTCGCGTATCGAGGGATAAGGAGCCACGCCGACGCCCTGCCGAGGAGTCTACGCGGTCCGAGACTTAGCGGTTACCGAAGCAGCGGCCGCCGCCCCGTCCGATGTGCCAGCCCGGCGGGCATTCGAACCGCATGCCCGGTTGCTGCCATCGGGTGTGTGGGACGGCCGGCACCGGCCGTCGACCTTTTCGTAAACGGTGCGTTGCACGCCGGTGCAAATTTGTAACAGGTGGACGCGTTAACCGGTGCGGGCCTCGTCCATCGCCGCCCAGCCGAAGTGGAGAAGCGGCAAGCTGTCTGCCGCCAGGTCCACGATCGCGTCGATCAGCTCCGGGCTTTGGACGATCGCGTCCGGCAACGCGCGGCGCACGATGTAGGACTTGAACCGGATGAACGGCGCCACGGGGGCAGCGGCCATGTCTTCGAAGCCCTTGGGCATGCGGCTCAAGGATTCGGACGTGTCCAGCATCAGGCCGCGGTCGAGCAACGCCTTGTTCATGACGTGGAACTTGCCGGGATGGACGCGGATGCGTTCGCGGATGGCGCCCAGGACCTCGGGGTCCGGCATGTAGAAGGCGGTGGCGGCGAAGCAGCCGGTCGGCGCCAGGTGAAAATATAGGATGCCTGCCCCATCCTTGCCACTGCCCTGGCGATACCAGACGGTTCCGATATTGGTCTTGTAGGGCGACTTGTCCTTGCTGAAGCGGACATCTCGGTGGATGCGGAAGGGAGAGCGTTTGGGCGTGCCTTCGAGGGGGAGTTCTCGCTGGCTTAGGGCGGCGCTGACGGCGTCGATTAGGGCTGACGTCGGGGCCTTGATCGCGGCTTCGTAGGTGGCTCGGTTGGCTTCGAACCAGGATTTTTCATTGTTCCGGGCCAGAGCGGTCAGGAAAGGGAGCGCTGTTTGGGGGTAGCCGGGGAAATTCGGGGTTGCGGCCGAACGCTGGCCCAACCCTCTCCCGACGGGAGAGGGTTTGGATTTTGTCACGCCGCGGCTTGGTGGGGGATGTTCTTTTCGGTCAGGAGGGCTTCGAGTTCGCCGGACTGGAACATCTCGGTGACGATGTCGCAGCCGCCGACGAACTCACCCTGGACGTAGAGCTGGGGGACGGTGGGCCAACTGGAGAATTCCTTGACGCCGTCGCGCAGCGCCGGTTCTTCGAGGACGTTGGCGGTTTGGAAGGGGACGCCGAGGTGGGTGAGGATCTGGACCACGCGGGCGGAGAAGCCGCACTGCGGGAACATGGCGTTGCCCTTCATGTAGAGCATGACGGGGTTGGCGGTGATGTCGGACTGGATGCGCTGCGTAACAGGATTTGGGGCGACGGGGTTGGACATCTTGGGTTCTCCTATTCGGTGGGGACGGAGGTCTGTAGCGCCAAGGCGTGCAGCGCGCCGCCCATGCGGCCCTGGAGGGCGGCGTAGACCAGTTGATGTTGTTGAACGCGGGACTTGCCCTTGAACGCGGTGCTGACCACGGTCGCGGCGTAGTGGTCACCGTCTCCGGCGAGGTCGTCGATGGTGACGACCGCGTCCGGCATGGCCTGCTTGATCAGGGCCTCGATATCGCTTGCAACCATCGCCATGCGGTCAAGTCCCCATCCAGGCCAGGAAGAAACGCTGATGCGCCTCCCGCAGCCGTTCCAACGATATTGTCATTGCACCCGGCAGTTTCAAACCGTTGCCATCGGCTTTGCCGAGACGGCTGGCCGGGACGCCTGCGGCTGCGGCGGCTGCCATCAGGTCCGAGGGTTCATCTGTCGCCAGGATGTAGCGGGCCTGGTCCTCGCCGAACCAGAAGGCGTGGTCGCCCGTGGCCTCGAGCGTGACGCCGGTGTCGCCGGATAGCGCCATCTCGGTGACCGCGACCAGGAGGCCGCCGTCGCTGACGTCGTGGCAGGCGGCTACGCGGCCCGACAGGATTTCGGCGCGGACGAAGTCGCCGTTGCGCCGCTCCACCGCGAGGTCGACCGGAGGGGGGGGGCCTGCTTCGCGGCCGGCGATCTCGCGCAGCCACAGGGATTGGCCGAGATGGCCCAGGGTCGCGCCGATCAGCACCAGCGACAGGCCTGGGCGCAGGGCGTGGCCGACCGCTTTGGCCGCGTCCTCGATCACGCCGAGGCCGCCGATCGCGGGGGTCGGGAGGATGCCGCGGCCTTCGGTCTCGTTGTAGAGGCTGACGTTGCCGGAGACGACCGGGAAGTCCAGGGCCAGGCAGGCCGCGGAGATGCCGCGCACGCAGGCGGCGAATTGGCCCATGATCTCGGGTTTCTCGGGGTTGCCGAAGTTCATGTTGTCGGTGATGGCGAGCGGCAAGGCGCCGGTGGCGGTGATGTTGCGCCAGGCTTCGGCGACGGCCTGGGCGGCGCCCATTTCGGGGTCTGCGGCGCAGTAGCGGGGGGTGACGTCGGTGGTGAGGGCGAGGGCGCGGGCGTGGCCCTCGATACGGACGATGGCGGCGTCGGCCTGGCCGGGGCGTTTGGCGGTCTGGCCGCCGATGGTGCTGTCGTACTGGTTCCAGATCCAGGCCCGGCTGCAGAGATCGGGACAGGCGATGAGGGTTTCGAGTGCCGGGACCAGGCCGACAGGGTCCGGGACCGGGCCGAGTGGCGGCTGCTTCGGGGTGTCCGTCATGGGCCGGTGGTAGAGCGGCGCCTGCTCGGCCAGGGGGTCGAGGGGGATGTCCGCCTCGATCCGGTTGGCGTGCTTGATGACGATATGGCCGGTTTCGGTCAGGTGACCGATGACGGCGAAATCCAG
>JAYVEG010000188.1:0-3638 GCA_043748985.1 Rhodospirillales bacterium | reverse complement strand
GGTCGATGCCGCGGGCTTCGGCTTTCGCGACAAGGCGGCCGGTGACGTGGTGGGCGGTGCGGAAGGGGACCTTGAGGACGCGCACGAGCCAGTCGGCGAGGTCGGTCGCGGTTGCGAAGCCGCTGCCGGCCATGGTGCGCATTCGGGCGGTGTCGGGGGCGAGATCGCGGACCATGCCGGCGATGGCGGCGAGGCTGAGGGAGAGGGCGGCCGCAGCGTCGAAGACGGGTTCCTTGTCTTCCTGCATGTCCTTGGCATAGGCAAGCGGGAGGCCCTTCATGACGGTGAGGAGGGCGACGAGGGCGCCGGTGACGCGGCCCGTCTTGGCGCGGGCGAGTTCTGCGGCGTCGGGATTACGCTTCTGCGGCATGATGCTGCTGCCGGTGGTGAAGGCGTCGGAGAGGCGGATGAAGCCGAAGGGAGCGCTGCACCAGATGATGATCTCCTCGGCAAGCCGGGATAGGTGCATGGCGCAGATCGCGGCGGCCGCCAGGAATTCGAGGGCGAAGTCCCGGTCGCTGACAGCGTCGAGCGAGTTGGCGGTGGGGCGATCGAAGCCGAGGGCGCGGGCGGTGTGGTCGCGGTCGATTGGAAAGCTGGTGCCGGCGAGGGCGGCCGAGCCGAGGGGGCATTCGTTGAGCCGGGTTCGGGCGTCTGCGAAGCGGCCGCGGTCGCGGGCCAGCATCTCGACGTAGGCAAGGAGGTGGTGGCCGAAGGTGACGGGCTGGGCGGTCTGCAGGTGGGTGAAGCCGGGCATGGGATCGGACGCGTGTTCGGCGGCGCGGTCGGCGAGGGCCTGCATGAGGTCGGTGACCTGGGCGTTGATGCCGTCGATGCTGTCGCGGACCCAGAGGCGGAAGTCGGTGGCGACCTGATCGTTACGGCTGCGGGCGGTGTGGAGGCGTTTTCCAGGCTCGCCGATGCGGTCGACGAGGCGGGATTCGATGTTCATGTGAATGTCTTCGAGGGCTTCCGTGAACGGGAAGCGGCCGGAGTCGATTTCGGTGGCGATCTGGTCGAGGCCCTGGCGGATTGCGGCCTCGTCGGCGGTGGGGATGACGCCGGCGCGGGCAAGCATGGCGGCGTGGGCAAGGCTTCCCTTGATGTCCTGGCGCCACATCTTACGATCGAAACCGATGGAGGCGTTGATGTCCTGCATGATGACGGAAGGGCCGCGGGCGAACCGGCCGCCCCACTGGGCGTTTGCTTCGGCGTTGCGTAGTGTATCGGCTGGCTGGGTTGGGTGGGTCATCGTGTGTTTCGGAGGTGCCTTGTGATCGAACGCCGGATGGTTCTCGCGGTCGGCGCGACCCTAGCGACGGTGCTGGCGGGGCGCAAACTTCGGGCGGCGGACGGTCCGTTGCCGGAGGTGCAGTGGACGCTGGCGGACGGGACCGTGCGGACGATCGCGGATTACGCGGGGAAGGGGGTCGTGCTGAACCTTTGGGCGACGTGGTGCGTGCCTTGCGTGGCGGAGATGCCGGCGCTTGACAGTCTGGCGGGGCTGGTCGCGGGGGCGGGGGTGGTGGTGTTGCCGATCTCGTCGGACCGGGGAGGGGCTGCGGCGGTGACGCGGTTCTATGCGCAGCGGGGGGTGAAGAACCTGCCGGTGCTGCTGGATCCGCTGGGGGCCGCGGCGCGGGTGCTGGGCGCGCGAGGCATTCCGACGACGTTGCTGATCGATAGCAAAGGGCGGGAGCGGGGGCGGCTGGAGGGCGGGGCGGATTGGGGGAGTGCGGAGTCGGTGCGGATGGTGAAGGCGTTGGTCGTGGGATGATCGCGTTGGACATCGGCCTCGATGTGCACCCACATTCGATGTTGGCGCGGATGGGCGCCGTTGGGGGGATGCGATGCGGGTTGTTCTGATTGCCGGGCTACTGCTGGCAGGGTGTGCGAACTACAAGCCTGGTATGGGCGAGGGGTTTAATCCTTATTCCGCGCCGCCGCCGTCAGTGGTCGCGCCGACGCCGGTCAGGTCAGGCGGCATGAACTGACGTGCTTGATGCCGTCGTACGCTTCCGGGGGATGTCTCAGGATCGTTGCGCCTGTTCGGGCAGACCGGCGTGAGAGGTTAGGTCTAGCCCGACCATGGCAAGTTTAGGCCGCTAAAAATCCATCGAGCCAGGACCGCGACTTCCGATCATGGAGAGAAGCTCGCGCCGGGTGGTGGGGTCGTCGCGGAAGGCGCCTAGCATGCGGCTGGTGACCATGGAGACGCCGGGCTTGTGAACGCCGCGGGTGCTCATGCATTGATGGCCAGCTTCGATGACGACGCCGACGCCGCGGGGCTGGAGGACTTGGTCGATGGTGTCGGCGATCTGTACGGTCAGGCGCTCCTGGATCTGGAGGCGCTTGCTGAAGGCGTCGACAAGGCGGGCGAGCTTGCTGATTCCGACGACACGTTCGCGGGGGAGATAGGCGACGTGGCAGCGACCGATTATGGGCACCATGTGGTGCTCACAGTAGGATTCGAGGCGGATATCGCGGAGGAGGACAATTTCGTCGTAGCCCTGAACCTCTTCGAAGGTGCGTTCCAGGAGGGCGACGGGGTCTACCTGGTAGCCTGCGAACAGCTCCTTGTAGGATTTGACCACACGCTTGGGGGTATCGCGCAGGCCTTCGCGGTCCGGGTCCTCGCCGGCGAGGCGGAGGAGAGTGCGAACGGCAGCCTCGGCTTCCTCCTGGCTTGGCACGCTGACGCGGGTGCGTTGACGGGTGGGTGGCTTGGAGATGCTATTCAAGGTCGCGCTCCGTCTCAGATCAGCCAAATGTAGTGGCGGGCGGGACGTCAGCAAGACTGCAACATTGCAAGTGAGGGCGGCGTGGGCTCAATGCAGCCGGCGGTGCTCGGAGGGGCTGTCGAGGCTGAAGGCCGGTATTTCTACGTCGAAGGGTTCGCCGGTGATGACGAAGACCATGTGGTAGGCGCCGACCATGATTCCGGATGGGGTGTCGAGGGGTGTGCCGGACGTGTATTCGAAGGTTTCGCCGGGTTCCAGGACGGGTTGTTCGCCGACGACCCCGTCGCCCTGGACGACCTGGAGGCGGCCGCGGGAGTCTGTGATGCGCCAGGTGCGGCGAAGGAGTTTGACGGCTTCGCGGCCGCGATTGGCGATGTGGACCTGGTAGGCCCAGATCCATCTACCGTTTTCGGGGTCGGACTGGTCCTCGAGGAAGATGGGTTCGACCATCACCTCGATCCCGCGGGTGGTGCTGGTAAAATTCAAGCCGCTATTCCGCCGCGTTCTGCAGGCTGGGGGCAACTCGATCCAGAGCCTGGAGAAGGTCCTCTATCAGATCCTGGGGGTCTTCCAGGCCGACGGAGAGGCGGATGACACCTTCGGTGATGCCGAGGCGGGCGCGTTCGTCAGCGCCGATGCGCATGTGAGTCGTGGTGGCTGGATGGGTAGCAAGAGACTTGCTGTCGCCGAGGTTGTTGGAGACGGCGACGATGCCGAATGCGTTCATGGCCGTGAAGGCTGCAGCCTTGTTGGCGAGTTCGAAGACGATCATGGTACCGCCGGCCGACATCTGGCGCATGGCCAGCGCGGTTTGGGGGTGATCCGAACGGGACGGATACCAGACCCGGCGAACCGCGGGGTGTGCCGCGATCGCGTCGGCGATGCGGGCGGCGGACG
>JAYVEG010000187.1:0-29528 GCA_043748985.1 Rhodospirillales bacterium | reverse complement strand
CGGAGGGGGTGGCGGCGAGCACGGCGTCGCGGAGGTCGGGGCCGACCTCGTAGCTGGGCTGGCGGATGCAGGGGCCGATGGCGGCGTGGATGGCGGTGGCGCCGAGGGCTTGCATGGCTTGGATGGTGGCTTCGAGAACGCCGCCGACGGCGCTGCGCCAGCCGGCGTGGACGGCGCCGACGATGCCAGCCGGGTCGTGCAGCAGGACGGGTGTGCAGTCCGCGGTGATGACGCCCAGGGCGATCTCGGGAATGTTCGTCACCATCGCGTCGGCTTTCGTGCCGGCGCCTGGTGCCCACGGCCCGGTGACCGTCACGACAGCGGCGCCGTGCACCTGGTGGACGCCCAACAGGTGGGTGGCGCATAGGGCCCGGCGCACGCGGTCGCGGTTCTCGGCAACATGGGACGGATCGTCCTGGCCGGAGAGGCTGCAGTTGAGGCTGGCGTAGGGACCGGTGCTGACGCCGCCGTGGCGGGTGAAGAAGCCGTGGCGAGTTGGGATGATGGCGCTGGTGAGCGCAGGGGGTGTCATGTCTCGAATCCAGGGGGGGTGGGCGCGCCAGGCTGGCAGAGGGCCATCGCCTTGAACAGGCCGCCCATGCGGTCGGGTTCGGCGAGACGCTGGGCGGCATGGATGAGGGCGGTGGCGCGCGCGGGGGGCTGGGTGCGGGCCAGGGCGCCGGTGCGCTGGAACAGGCCGAGGCGGGCGAGGAAGGGGCCTTGCTGGAGGGGGCCGTGGATTTCGGCGCCGGCTTCGCGGGCGACGGTGGCGAGGGCTTGGAAGTCGACGTGGGCAGTGAGGTCGGCGGCGCCGGGGGTGTCGAGGGGGTTGGCGGGGCGGCCGGCTTTCAGGGCTTGCAGGGTGTCGCCGGGGGCGGATTTGGCGGGGCCGTAGTCCAGGATGAGGGCTGCGCCGCCTTCGCGGGCGAGGCGTGTGCCGAGGTGCTTTGTCCAGGCTTGGGCTTGTTCGTTGATCTCGTGGATTTCGGGGTCTGTGCTGGCGGCCGGACCCTCGCCCCAGCCCCCTCCAAAACGGAGAGGGAGATGGGCCGGTTCTTCGCGGAACACGCCGTCATCGACCCAGCGTTCGGTCCAGATTTGGCCGCGGCGGACGAATTGGCGGATGGGCAGGGCGTCCAGGAACTCGTTGGCGATGAGGATCAGTGGGCCGCTGGGGAGGTCTTCGAGGCGGTCGTACCAGGTGGCGTCAGGGAGGCGCTCGGCTTGTTGGTTGCGGAGCCTGGGGGAGGTTTCGATGAGGTGCACCGCTGCGGCGGCGTGGAAGGCGGGGGCGATCCTGGCCGTGGTGCGGCGGGCGTCCTGCATGAGGGTGCCGCGGCCGGGGCCGCATTCTGCGAGGTGGATGGGGGTGGGGCGGCCAAGCTGGTCCCAGACGATGGCGGCCCAGGCGCCGAGGAGTTCGCCGAACACCTGGGTGATCTCGGGCGAGGTGGTGAAGTCGGCGAAGGGATCGTGGGTGGCGTAGTAGGCGGCATTGGCGCGGGCCATGAAGTGGTCGAGCCGCTCCATCAGGCGATGCGGTAGGCCGGCTGGCTGCGGGCGCGGACGATCAGGACCAGGCCGAGCAGGATCATGGGCAGGGAGAGCACCTGGCCCATGGTGATGCCGCCGGCGAGGAAGCCGAGGAAGGCGTCGGGCTCGCGGAAGTGCTCGCCGATGATGCGGGCGACGCCGTAGCCGGTAAGGAAGATCCCGCAGAGCATGCCGAAGCGGGCGCGGATCGAATGACGGCTGCAGCAGACGGCCATGATGGTGAGCAGGACCAGGCCTTCGAGGGCGGCCTCGTAGAGCTGGCTAGGGTGGCGAAGCAGCAGGATGCCGCCCGGCGCATTCGGGAACCCCATGGCCCAGGGCAGGTCGGCGGGCGCCTCGCGGCCCCACAGCTCGCCGTTGATGAAGTTTGCGCAGCGGCCGAGGAAGAGGCCGATGGGCACCACGGTGGCGACGCGGTCGCCGAAGCCCAGGGGGTTGATGCCGTGCTTGCGGGTAAACAACAGCGTCGCGACGATGACGCCCAGGGCGCCGCCATGGAAGCTCATGCCGCCCTGCCAGACGGCGATCGCGTCGAGCGGGTGCGTGAGGTAGTGCGAGGGCTGGTAGAAGAGCACGTAGCCGAGGCGGCCGCCGAGCACGACGCCGAGGGTGGCCCAGGTGAGGAAGTCGTCCACCTGTTCTTTAGTCGCGACATGGGGGTCGAGGCGGACCAGGCGGACGACGATCTGCCAGCCGGCGACCAGGCTGGCGATGTAGGCCAGTGCATACCAGCGGATCTGGAAGGGGCCGAGGGCGACCAGGACCGGGTCGAAGGCAGGGAAGGCCAGCGAATAGATCATCGGTAAGGCGCTCCGGAGGCGAGAAACTGCTGGACGTAGTGGCGGATACCGTCTTCGAGCGGGGTGAACTGGCCGGGGTAGCCGGCGGCGCGAAGGCGGTCCATGCGGGCCTGGGTGAAGGACTGGTATTGGCCGTGCAGGGCGGCGGGCATGGGGATGAACTCGATATCGCGGGGCCGGGCCATGGCGTCGCAGACGGCGTAGGCCAGGTCGCGGTAGGTGCGGGCCTGGCCGGTACCGAGGTTGAAGAGGCCGGATATGCTGGGTGTGTCGAGTAGCCAGAGCATCACATCGACGACGTCGTCGATCCAGATGAAGTCGCGGCGTTGATCGCCATCGGCGAGGCCGGGGCGGTCGGATTGGAACAGGCGGGGCGGGCGGGCGGCTGCGACCTCGTCGTACTTGACCTTCACGACCGAGATCATGGGGCCCTTGTGATATTCGTTGGGCCCGTAGACGTTGAAGAACTTGAGGCCCGCCCACTGCGGCGGGGCGGGTTCGCCGGCGGCCAGGGCGGCCTGGATGCGCTGATCGAAGGCGTGCTTGCTCCAGCCGTAGAGGTTGAGCGGGCGGAGTGCCTCGAGGGCGCTGGCGTCGTCGTCGAAACCGGCCGCGCCGCTGCCGTAGGTGGCGGCGGAGCTGGCATAGAGGAAGGGGATGCCGGCCTGGGCGCAGTGCTGCCAAAGGCGCCAGGAGAGTTCGACGTTGGTGTGCCAGACGAGGTCGCCGTCGGTGGCGGTGGTCTCGCTGATGGCGCCGAGGTGGATGACGGCGTCCAGGGCCGGCGCGGTTTCGAGCCAACTGTCGAGCTGTTCGGGGCGGACGATCCGGTGCGGCGGGTGGGCGGCAAGGTTGCGCCACTTTTCGCCCTCGCCGAGCCAGTCGACGATGACGACCTGCCGGCCCCTGGCGTGCAGGGCGGCGTTGAGGTTGCTGCCGATGAAGCCGGCGCCGCCGGTGAGGAGGATCATGCCGCGCCTTATAGGAGTGCGATGGGCGGGCTGGCAAAGTCGGCGGACCCACTCCAAATAAGCAGCGAACGAATAGGGTGAGTGCCATGGCGGATCGACCGCGCTTCTTCGACGACCTGGCCGGCGTGGCTGGCGGAGCCTTTTCTGCACTGGCGGGCATGCGCGAGGAGGTCGAGACCACCATCCGGGCGCGGGTGGACGAGGCGATCCGTCGGCTGGACCTGGTGAAGCGGGAAGACCTGGAGGCGGTGCAGGAGATCGCGGCGCGGGCGCGGGCCGGGCAGGAAGCTGCGGAGGCGCGGATCGCGGCGCTGGAGTCGAAGGTGGCCCATTATCAAGAGGCGATTGCGGATGTTGTGGCGCAGACGCCCGTGCCGCCGGCAACCGACCCAGCGGCGAGTGGAACGCAGGCAGCACCGGGTTCTGAGCCGCCTTCGGCGACCGATGCCGGGACACCGGTCGAGCCGCCTTCAGTGGCCTGAATTGCGTATGTTGGCGGCTTGAGCTGCACCGTCGCACAAACGCCATCGCCGACGGGCTTGCTGGATGTCGATTCGGCTCGTTAGTCTGTGATCACGGCAGCCAGGCTGCCGCGTCTCGTTCGGCTCCTTCACCCCCTTTGCAACCATGGGGAGTACAGCATGTCTGCAGCCCTCGGCACCCAAACTTCGGATATCGCCGCCAATCCGTTGGACATCATGGAGCAGGTGGTCGCTGCGAACGACTGGAGCTTCGAGCGCCATACCGAAGCCGAGATGGCGGCGGAGGCACCGGGCAAGTGGTGCGATTACGGGCTTTATTTCTGCTGGTCGAACGAGATCAGCGCGATGCACTTCACGTGCGCATTCGACATGAAGGTGCCGGAGAAGCGTCGTGCGGCGTTATATGAGTTGCTGAGCCTGGCCAACGAGAAGCTGTGGATCGGGCATTTTGGCATGGATAGCGAGGACGGGATGCCGGTGTTCCGTCATGCCGTGCTGTTGCGCGGCGCGCCCGGTGCGTCGGCCGAGAGCCTGGAGGACATGGTGGACATCGCGATCACCGAGTGCGAGCGATTTTACCCGGCGTTCCAGTTCGTGCTGTGGGGCGGGAAGTCGCCGGCGGATGCGCTGGCTGCGGCGATGCTGGAGTGTGTTGGCGAGGCATGAGCAGCAGCGCCGGCTTGCCGCCCCTGCTGCTGATCGGCGGCGGCAAGATGGGCGGTGCGATGCTGGCCGGCTGGGTCGAGCGAGGGCTGGCGCCGTCGTTCCTGGTCGATCCGTCGCCTGCGGCTGTGGGTCTGGCCGGGGGCAGTGTGACGGTCGTGCCGGGTCTGGATGAGGTGCCGGCGGGGTTCGCCCCGGCGTGTGTCGTGTTGGCCGTGAAGCCGCAGCAGGCGGATGCGGTATTGCCGGGATTGGCACGCGTGTCACAGGGCGCGGTCGTGGTTTCAATCATGGCGGGGGTGACGGTGGCGCGGCTGCGGGCTGCGCTGGGCGGGGCGGCGGTGGTGCGGGCGATGCCGAACACCCCGGCGGCGATCCGGCAGGGGATCACGGTGGGATACGCGGGCCCTGGCGTGTCCGACCAACAGCGGGCCTTGGCCGACTCTCTGCTTACAGCTGTGGGTGAGGTCGCCTGGGTCGACGATGAGGCGCTGATCGATCCGGTGACGGCCATCTCGGGTGGGGGGCCGGCGTACGTGTTCCTGCTTGCGGAACTGCTGGAGCGTGCGGGATTGGAGCAGGGGTTGCCGCCGGCGTTGGCGCGTCAGTTGGCGCGTGTGACAGTTGCGGGCTCGGGCGCGTTGCTGGCGGCCTCGGACTCGGACGCGTCGGTGCTGCGGGTGGCAGTGACATCGCCGGGCGGGACGACGGAGCGGGCTCTCGCAGTTTTGATGGACGGCGCGGCGTGGCCGACGGCGGTGTCGGCGGCGATCATGGCGGCGACGGCGCGGTCGCGGGAGTTGGGCAGGTAAGTTCACGGCGCCGCAATGGTTGCGCCCTGTAATTGGCGTTTCAGTGACCTATCTCGGTGAGATGGATACGAACGAATTCGATAAGGCCGCCGTCGCGGCAGTGTTTGGGCAGGCGGGGCTGGTGGGCTGGCGGTCCGTCAATCTGGTATCGGCAGCGCAGGAGGCGGGGCTGGATCTGGCCCGGCTGCGCGTGCGGTTCCCTGGAAAGGGCGCTGTTCTGCTGCGGTTCGGCGTCATGGCGGATCAAGGCGCGCTGGCTGCGGCGCCCACCACGGGAACGCCGCGGGAGAGGTTGTTCGATCTGGTGATGGCGCGCTTTGACGCGCTGCAGGAGCATCGGGCTGGGGTGCTGTCGCTGATGGACGCGTTGCGAACCGACCCGGGGCTTGCGTTGATGCTGTGGGGCGCGACGCTGCGGAGCATGCGGTGGCTGCTGGACACGGCAGGGGTGCCGACGGATGGCGTGGTGGGCGCGCTGCGGGTGCAGGGCATGGGCGCCGTCTGGGCCTATGCGCTCCGGGCGTGGGAGAAGGACGAGAGCGCCGACATGGCGTCGACGATGGCGGCCGTGGATCGGGCGCTTGACCGCGCAGTGCAGGCGGAGGCGATGGTGCCCGGGCGCCGCTCCGCGCCAGTACATGATGAGGCGGGGGATGATGTGATGGCCGATGACGCGCCGCCGATGCTGCCGGGCGATGTGGTTGCGCATAGTGAGGATGGGCCCGCCGTGCTGTAGTGTCAGCGATACAAGAAACTCCAAGGAGATCCAGACATGTCCGAGACCCCGGTTGACTACGCCAAGAACGCGATGACGGAGACGGCGTCGACTGCCCAGGAGATGGGGCGCGCGATGATGGAAAAGAGCATGAGCGGCATGGCAGAGTTCCATAAGCTGTTCTCCGAGATGAAGATGCCCGGCATGGGCGGCATGGAGATGTTTCTGGCGGCGCAGCGACGCAACATGGAAGTGCTGTCGGCGGCGAACCGTGTTGCACTCGAGGGCGCGCAGGCGGTTGCGAAGCGGCACATGGAAATCATGCAGCAGACGATGACCGAGATGACCGAGAGCATGCGGGAGATGGCCAGCCCCGAGAGCCCGCAGGTCAAGGCCGCGCGCCAGGCGGAGATGCTGAAAGTGGCCTATGAGCGGGCGGTGGCGCACATCCGGGAGCTTGCGGACCTGATCGGGCGTGCCAACGGCGAGGCGATCGAGATGCTGAACAAGCGTTTCACCGAGGCGCTGGACGAGGTGAAGAAGCTTGCCGCACAGGGTGCTTCGCACGGCTGAGGATTTTCGCGCATTTGGGAAAGGCCGGCCCGGTTGGGCCGGCCTTTTTTATGTGCGGGGTTCCAGGATGAAGTGCACCGGCCGGTCGGGTTGGGTCGTCACGCGGCCACGCGGCTGGACCGCACCGGACCCGGCGAAGCGGAGGCGGTAGGCGCGGAGCAGGCGGGCGAGGACGAGGACGGCTTCGGTGATCGCGAACTGGGCGCCGACGCAGATGCGGGGGCCGGCGCCGAATGGCAGGTAGGCGTAGCGTGGGGGCGGGGTGGCACCCGGCAGGAAGCGGGCTGGGTCGAAGACGTCCGGCTGGTCCCACAGCATGCGGTGGCGGTGCAGGACCCAGGGCGCGATGCTGATGACGGTTCCCTTGGTGATCGCATGGCCGGCCAGGATGTCGGGGCCGAGGGCCTGGCGGACGATCAGATAGGCGGGCGGGTAGAGGCGGAGCGCCTCATCGACGAAGGCGCGGGTGTAGGGCAGTGCCTTCATCGCGCTCGCGGCGTGGTCGGGCGAGATGTCGAGGGGCATGGCCTCGGCGGCGATGCGATCGGCATGCTCGGGCAGGCGGGCAGCGAGCCAGCAGGACCAGAATAGGGTGACGGCGGTGGTCTCGTGGCCTGCCAGGATCATGGTCGCGACCTCGTCGCGGAGGGCGGCTGGGGCGAAGCCGGCGCCGGTTTCCGGGTCGCGGGCGGCGCGAAGCAGGTCGAACAGATCGCGCGGGGTGTCGGATGGGGGTTGGCGTTCGCGTTCGGCGATGACGCGGTCGATGAGGGCGATCCATTCGCGCCGAAAGGCGGCGCGGCCGAAATCGGCGGGCGAGGGGATGTGCGCGGGGAGGAGGAGGTCGAGCACGCCGGGTTGGGCATAGCGGGCGGCGTAGCGCATGAGCAGGGCGCGCAGGGCCGGGCCGACGCTGGCGGTCTCGACGGAGAACATCGACTGCCCGGCGATGGCGAGGGCGAGTTGCTGGAGATGCGGCAGCAGTTCGATCGGGCGGGGGCCGAGGGTTGCGAGTTCACGCTCTTTCGCTTCGGTTGCGGCGATGACGTGCCGGGCCAGCATCGGCATGCTGCGTGGGGCCAGACTGGGGGCGATGGTGCGGCGTTGATGGCGCCAGGCGCTGCCCTCCGCCATCAGGAGGCCGGTGCCGAGAACGGGGCGGAGCACCCGCTGGGCGCCGAGGCTGCGGCCGTAGTTTTCGTGGTTGTCGACCAGGATGTGGCGAATGGCGTCGGGGTCGTTCACCAGGACCTGGTTCCGGGTCAGGAAGCGCCCGGCAACGAGTGGCCGCTCGTAGGCGAGTTGGCCCCATAGCTCCAGCGGGTTGCGGCGGAGGACCATGTAGGTGGCGAGCTGGGAGCGGCGCGTGCTGGTGACGGGTGGGGCTGGAAGGAGGGTGTCGGGCATCGATCAGAGATGGGGTGAATGCCCTCGGGTGCATCAGGAGGCTGCTACTGGCGGAAAATGGTTGCAACAATGACCATTAACTTTCTAGCGGCCGATATCGTGACCATTCATGCGGCGGCCTCGATCAGACTTTCCAAGGATGCCGTTTTGGCGGCAAGGCGGCTGGTCCACCAGGTAAGGCTGCACCGACTGCGCAAAGCATGGACGGAGAGCGAGGCGGCGGAGCGTGTCGGGTTATCGCCCCCGCGGCGGGTAGGCGCGTCGAAGGCGCAGGTCTTTGATGACAATTTCTAGCCCCGGCTCGGCCTACGTCATTCGTGACGCCCTGGTGGCGGGTTATTCCTTCAGCACATAGGTGTGGAAGCGGACGGTGCCGTCGGGCTGCTTTTGGCGATAGACGCCCTGGATCTCGGTGCCGAGGCCGGGGAACTCGTTCTCGGCGGCTTCGAAGGCCAGCAGGTAGTCGATCATGGGGGTGGCCCGGCCGCCGAGGCGCTCACCGGGGACGATGGTAGCGATCCCGGGAGGGTAGACGAGCATGAGGGTAGCGGCGATGCGGCCATCCAGCTCGCCAATGGGGAGGAAATCGACCTTGTTGCGGACCAGCAGGCGGCCGGCGTCGTGCGGGCTCATGGCGAGTTCGGGGAGGTGGCCGGCGTCGAACTGCTCGCGCTGCAGGGTACTGATGCCCTTGCTGCGGTAGAAGCGGTGCATCTGGCTACAGAGATCGCGCAGGCCGAGGTGCTGGTAGCGGGCGGGGCGGCGGCGGACGAATTCGGGGATGACGTCCTGCAGACGGGCGTTCTCGTCGTGGAGGCGCTTGAAGGTGACGAGCCAGGATAGAAGAGTGCCGGCCTTGCTGCTCTCCACGCCGGGTGTCATCAGGAAGAGGATGCTGTTGAGGTCGTTCTTTTCGCAGACGATGCGATTTTCGCGGAGGTATTCAGCAAGCAGAGGCGCTGGGATGCCGTGGTCCTCGTAGTCGCCGGTGGCGCGGTCGAAGCCGGGCATGAGGAGGGTCAGCTTGTTGGGGTCGGTCATCGCGAAGCCGGGCGTCACGTCGTGGAAGCCGTGCCAGGCGTCGCTGCCGGTCATGGCCCAGAAGTCAGGGTTCGACGCGAGGTCGTCGGTGGGGACGTCTTCCCAATGGGTCTGGGCGCCGTTCCACTGGACGGTGTGGGGCACGAAGGGGTCGAAGAACCAGCGGCGGGCCGGGTCGGCCTCCGTCTGCTCGTATTCGCGCTTTATCAGGCGGAGTTTTTTGCGGATCTCGATACCCAGGCGGATGGTGTCGTCCCATAGGACCTCGCCGGCGCGGCCTTTCATCATGTGGGCGCCGACATCGAGCGAGGCGAACAGGGGGTAGAACGGGCTGGTGCTGGCGTGCATGAGCACGCTTTCGTTGAAGCGGCGATGCTCGACCCGGCGTTCCTGGCCCTTGATGTGGTTGTCGCGAACGTGGATCTGCGAGGCCTGGCTGAAGCTGGCGAGCTGCTTGTGGGTGGACTGGGTGGCGATGATGCCGGGCGCGTTCTCGTCGAGTGGCTTCAGGCCCATGGCGAAGCGGTTGCGGAACAGCGGGTGGAACTTGGCAAAGCCAGCCCAGGCCTCGTCGAACAGGATATAGTCGCAGAGGTGGCCCAGCCGCTGCAGGATCATGGTCGCGTCGTAGATGGTGCCGTCGTAGGTGCACTGCTCGATGATGGCGATGCGGAAAGGGCGGGGACGCTGCCATGCCTCGGGGTCCTGCACGAGTGGATTGGTGCGGATGGCTTCGCGCAGGCGGGTTTCGTCGAGGGCGGCAAGGTCGAGGGGGCCGACCATGCCGTAGGTGTTGCGGTCGGTCGGGATGTAGACGGGTATGCCGCCCGCCAGCAGCAGGGCGCCGTGATGGGCGGCCTTGTGGTTGTTGCGGTCGAACAGGACGAGGTCGCCATCGCCGACGATGGCGCCGAGGACCATCTTGTTGGAGGCGGACGTGCCGTTGAGGACGAAGTAGGTCCGTTCAGCGCCAAAGATGCGGGCGGCGGCCATCTGGGCCTGGAGCGCCGGGCCCTCATGGGTGAGGAGGTCGCCGAGGTCGAGGACGGAGTTGTCGAGGTCGTCGCGGAAGATGGCGGGGCCGAGGTGTTCCACGAAGATGCGGCCGATGGCGCTGCGGCTGTAGAAAATGCCGCCGTTATGCCCGGGGCAGGTCCAGAGTTGGTTGCCTTCCTCGGCGTAGTCGACGAGGGCGCCGAAGAACGGGGTCTTCAGGGTCTCGGCGTAGTTGCGCAGGCGGCTGACAAGGTTGCGCGCGACGAATTCCGGGGTTTCCTCGGCGAGGAAGATGGTGCCGTCGACGTGGTTGAGGACGTCGACGGGAATGTCCTCCAGGCGCTTGCGGCGGAGCAGGATCATCACCGGCATCTCGAGGCCGCGCTTACGGACCATGGAGATCAGGCCGGCGGGCTTGCTGAGCATGCCGCGCTTGCCCCAGTCGACAATCAGGCAGCCGATGGCGGCATCGGTCTGGATGGCGAGCTCGGCGTCGTCGGTGCTGCGGGCGACGACGACCTGGAAGCCGAGTCGCTCGATTTCGACGACAATGGCCTGGAGGCGTCCCCAGTCGAGATCGTTGGGGTTGAAGGAGGGGGCGCAGACGAGGAACTTGAAGCGGCGTTCGTATTCCATCGTGAGCCTCCGGCGCGTGGCCGCGGACCATGGCGCGGTTGCGGGCGGGCGTGAAGAGGGTGTCGGTCACTTTTGGGCGTATGGCGGGCGCCGGTTGATCTGGATCAATGCAAGGCGGGGACAATCCGGGCATGCGGTGGGCTCGGTTCTCTCCGGCTCAGGTCTCTCTGGCTCAGTTCTCTCCGGCAGCCATCTCTGCCAGGTGGGTCAGGGCGAGAAGAAGAACGGTATCGGGCCGCGGCAGGGCGATGAGGTCGTCGCGCTTGAGGGCGCCGAAGGTTCGGCTGACGGTCTCGATGGTCAGTCCGAGGTAGTCGGCGATGTCCTGCCGGGTCATGGGCAGGACGACGGTCTGGACCAGTTCGCGGACGGGGGCCGGGCCTGGGCATGGCCAGGGCCGCGGCAGGGGCGGCACGAAGGGATGCAGCGCCGCGCGGGCCAGCAGGAAGGTTGCCAGCCGTTCCCTCGCAGTCTTGCGGCCGAGCAGGAGAATCTGCTCCTGAGCGGTGGCAAGCTCGTTGGCGACCCTTTCGAGCAAGCGGCTTTCGAGGGCGGGCAGGTCGGCCAGAAGGGCGGCCATGCGGGAGCGGCTGTAGCGGCAGAGTTCGACGGGACCGATGGCCTCGGCGCTGTAGACGTAGCGGCCGGCCGGCGATAGCCCGAGGAAGTGGCCGGGGCCGGCGAAGCCGACGAGCTGGCGGCGGCCGTCGGGGAGCGATTTGAACAGGCGGGCGACCCCGTTGCGGATGTTGACCAGGCTGTCGGCGGGATCGCCCTCGATCAGGAAGACCTTCGCGGCCGGCACGCGAGCCGGAACGGCCAAGTCGGCCAGGCGTGCGAGATCCTTGCCCTCGACCGCGTCACAGATACTGGCATGGCGGCTCTCGCACAGGCGGCACGGGTCGGTGCCGGCATGGATAACCAATGGCGCGTTTCGGGTCGCGAACGCTCGGACGGCGAAGCCACTGCCGTTCGTGGGCATTGCCATCGTCTGATTATACGGGTGGAAATGCCGGCTGACCAGCGCGACCCGGCGAGAGGGGCCAGGCCGCTCTACCGGATTGCCTTGGCGATCGCGTCCAGGGCGGTGGGGTCCTCGATGGTGGCGGGCATCGCGTAGGGTTCGTTCTGGGCGATGCGCTTCATGGTGGCGCGGAGGATCTTGCCGGATCGGGTTTTCGGCAGGCGATCGACGAGGATGACGCGATTGAGGGCGGCGATGGGGCCGATGGTGTCGCGGACGAGGCGGACGATCTGGGCCGGCACGTTCGTGGCGGGGGCCCCGTCTTTCAGGATGACGAAGGCGCAGGGCGACTCGCCCTTCAGGGCGTCGGCGACGCCGATGACGGCGCATTCGGCGACGGCGGGGTGAAGGGCGACGACCTCCTCGATGGCGCCGGTGCTGAGGCGGTGCCCGGCGACGTTGATGACGTCATCGGTGCGGCCCATGACGAAGGGGTAGCCGTCGGAGTCGATGTATCCTGCGTCGGCGGTGGTGTACCAGCCGGGGAAGTCGGAGAGGTAGGCGTCACGAAACCGCTGGTCGGCATGCCAGAGGGTGGGCAGCGCGCCCGGGGGCAGGGGCAGCTTGATGGCCAGCGTGCCCATGGTGCCGCGCAGGACGGGGTGGCCCTCGGCGTCAAACACGTCGAGCGCCCAGCCCGGCATGGGGACGGTGGGAGACCCGGCCTTCACCGGCAGGGCGCCAAGGCCAAGGGGGTTGCCGGCGATGGGCCAGCCGGTTTCGGTCTGCCACCAGTGGTCGATGACGGGAACGCCCAGGATGCGCTCGGCCCAGTGCAGGGTTTCGGGGTCCGCCCGCTCGCCGGCGAGGAAGAGGGCGCGGAAGCCGGTGAGGTCATAGTTCTGCAGCAGGGCGGCGTCCGGGTCCTGCTTGCGGATGGCGCGGAGCGCGGTAGGCGCGGTGAAGAGGATCTTCACGCCGTGATCGCGGATGACGCGCCAGAAGGCGCCGGCGTCGGGTGTACCGACGGGCTTGCCTTCATAAAGGACGGTGGTGCAGCCGGCGAGCAGGGGCGCGTAGACGATGTAGCTGTGGCCAACAACCCAGCCGATATCGGAGGCGGTCCAGAAGACCTCGCCCGGGGCCATGCCGTAGAGGTTCTTCATGGTCCACATCAAGGCGACCATGTGGCCGCCGGTGTCGCGAACGACGCCCTTGGGGCGACCGGTGGTGCCAGAAGTGTACAGGATATAGAGCGGGTCGGTGGCGGCGACGGGGACGCAGGGGACGGTGCGGCCGAGCGCGTCGGCACGGAGCGCGGTCCAGTCGTGGTCGCGGCCGGGGGTCATGGCGGCTTCGAATTGGGCGCGCTGAAGGATGATGCAGGCGCCGGGCTTGTGGGTGGCGCGGGCGATGGCGTCGTCGAGTAGGGGTTTGTAGGCGACGATTCGGCTGGGTTCGATACCGCAGGAGGCGGAGAGGACAACGGCGGGGGTGGCGTCGTCGATGCGGGTGGCGAGTTCGGGGGCTGCGAAGCCGCCGAAGACGACAGAGTGGATAGCGCCGAGGCGGGCGCAGGCGAACATGCCGATCAGGGCCTCGGGGATCATGGGCATGTAGATCAGGACGCGGTCGCCCTTCTGCACGCCGAGGTCCTGGAGCATGGCGGCGCAGGCCTGCACCTCGGCCAGGAGGTCGGTGTAGGTCAAGATGCGCTGCGTGGCGGTAACGGGGCTGTCGTAGCGGATGGCGGGCTGGGCGCCGCGGCCGCTGGCCACGTGGCGGTCGATGGCGTTGTGGCAGGTGTTGCCGATGGCGTCCGGGAACCAGCGGCCATAGGGGCCGGAAGCGGGGTCGAAGGCGCGGGTTGGCGGGGTTGACCAGTCGATTGCCGCTGCCGCGTCCAGCCAGAAGGCCTCGGGATCGCGCTGCCAGGCCGCGTAGACCTGGTGATAGGTGCTGGTCACGGCCACTCTCCCCGGGGAACTTCTTTGTTGCAGCGAGTGTAGTCGCATCAGCCCCGAACGGCGACCCGGCGTTCAAGCGCGAGGGTCCAGCGGGCGATGGGGTAGCTGTAGAGGAAGAACATCGCGAGCAGCATCAGATACATGGGGATGAGGAGGTCGGTGCGGGATTCGGCCGACAGGGCGGCGCGGGCGATGGTGAGGGCGTCCTGGATACCGACGATGGAGATGAGGGTCGTCGCCATGACGAGCACGGCGTACTGGTTCATCCATGGCGGTATCATGCGGCGGAAGGCCTGCGGCAGGACGATCATCCACAGGGTCTGGCGGCGATTGAAGGCAAGGGACTCGGCGGATTCCCATTGCGCGGTCGGGATGGACTGAACGCCGCCGCGGACGATCTCGGCCACGTTGGCCATGACCGGGAGGGCGAGGCCGATGACGGCCTTGAGCCACGACGGAAGCGGGACGACGAGGCCGAGTACGGTGACCTGATAGGGCAGCAGGAACATCGCGTAGAACAGCAGCACCAGCCACGGCGCGTTACGGAAGAACTGCATGATCCACCAGGCGGCCCGGCGCAGCGGTGCGGTGCGGGAGACCAGGGCCAAACCGAGCGCAGTGCCCAGGGCGGTGCCCATCGCCATGGCGAGGATGCCGACGAGCAGGTTGAACAGGAAGCCCTGGAAGACGGCGGGGAACCACTTTGCCAGGAGCGCCAGAACGCCGGGCCGGGTTGTCGTGACCTCGGCCCAGGCGGTCGAGGCGAGCAAAGCGGTGGCGAGGATGGCGATCGTGGCGGGACGGTAAAGTCCGGCAAGCCACTGCTGCGGTCTGGGTTGCGGTGTGGGCAGCAGGACGGGGAGGGTCATTGGCCGTAACCCGGAATGCGCAAGCGGCGTTCGAGCAGGGCCATGATGGCGACGAGGACGCCGACCAAGGCGAGGTAGGCGAGGAGGACGAGGTTCATCATCTCGCGGACGTTCAGGGCTTCCGACCAGATCTGACTGGCGGCGTAGAGCAACTCGGGCACACCGATGGCGGAGGCCAGCGTGGTTGTCTTCAGCAGGTTGACGAGGTTGTTGTTGAGAGCTGGGAGCGAGATGCGGAAGGCCAGCGGCATGAGGATATGAACAAAGCGCTGGGTGCGGGAGTAGCCGAGGGATTCGGCGGCCTCGAGCATGGCGGTGGGGACGGCCTGGATGCCGGCGCGGAAGATCTCGGCGTTGAACGCGCCGGCGAACAGGGAGAAGGAGACGAGCGCCCAGCCGAAGTTGGAGACGAGCGGAACCTGGTCGCCGAATCGGTCCTGGACACGGGGCAGGATCGCAGAGACGGCGAAGTAGAAGAACGCAAGCTGGACGAGGGGGGGCGTGTTGCGGAAGGCCTGGACGTAAGCGCGGACGAGGGCGCGGACCGGGCGGGAGGGGGCATCGTGCAGCCAGGCGGCGAGAAGGCCGAGTACGAGGCTGGCGAGGATGGCGCCGGTGGAGAGCTCGATGGTGACGAGGACGCCATGGAGGAAGCGGGCGCCGTCGAGCGGGTCGTAAAGGGGGGAGAGGTTGATGCCGGTGGTGGCGTTCAGGTGCTCGAACCAGGTGGCGATCATCGCGCGGGACCCTGACCCCGACCCTTTCCCGCATGCGGGAGAGGGAGAAGAAGCCTTGCGGCGGGTACGAGTTGACCGCCCTGGGCTTCGATCGTGACGGCAAGCGTTTCGGGTGTGAGGATTTCGAGACGGTCGTATTCGCGGTCGCCATGGTCGGCATGGCGGGCCTTGATCTCGGGGCCGCGGAGGCGGGTGTCGATGCGGACGCCGAGGTCGAGAACGCCGGTGGGGTGTTGGATCAAGATGAGGGGACGGAGTCCGATGACGTGCTCGGCGCCGATGCCGAGTTCTTCTTCGAGTTCCTTCAGCAGGGCGTGGCGCCAGTCGGCGCCCGTGGGGGTGGCGCTCGATTGATCAACGCTGCCGGCCGGGGGCAGCTGCCAGAGGCCGGGCTGATAGACGGAATTGGGTTCGCGGCGTCCGATGGCGACGCCATCGGGGCAGTACAGGATGCCGCAAGCGGCGAGGCTGCGCACGCGGAGACGGGGAACGAGGCCGGGATCGGCCATCTGAGCCACGATGCGGCGGTATTCGGTCCAGTGTCCCTCGATGCGGTCCGCGGAGATGCGGTCGGCGGAGAAGACGCGGCCGTTGAAAATCTTGTGACGGCGAAGGGCGGTTTGCCAGTGATGCTCCACCGCGGCATCGAGAGCCGGTTGGAGGCCGGGCATCTCGCGGACGATGTGAAGGGTGAGGCCGGGATTGACCGGGAGGGTGCCCCAGTCGAGCGGGAGGTCTTCACTTTTGATCGGGAACGAAATGCTCGGTCACCTCGGCTGCGATGATGCCGAGTTTGCGGATGGTCGTGCGGTTGAGCAAGGAGCCGTCGGGCTGCAGGTACCACCATTGGTCCATATCGACGTTCTTGAGGCTGTTGCTGGGCGAGAGAGCGAGGGTCCATTGCCAGTGGAAGGCGTTGCCCGAGGCCTCGCCGATTGCGGTGCCGACCATGTCGTTGGCGGAGGCCTCGAAGTGGCGCACCCCGTCCGCGCCGGGCGGGAGGCGGTGCATGCGCCATTCGCGGGTCACGGGGGCCTCGGTGCCGATGGTGAGTTTCTGGGTCATGCGCAGGCCATCTGGGCCGTCGGCGGTGCCGGTACAGTCTGTCAGCACGATGCTGGCGGGCTGGCCGGAGCGGTTTTCCAGGACGCCCCAGGATTTGGCGTGACCGACGAAGAAGCGGACGGGATCGAGCGGGGGCGCGGTATCCTTGAAGGCTGCTACAGGCAGGGGGTCGCTGCAGGCGGCGAGCGCGAGAAGGAGGGTCGTGAGGAGAAGGGGGTATGGGCGCATGGGGATAGAACGACGCAGGGGCCGATCAGGATGCGTCGAGTTCGGCAAGGATGGCTGCGGTGTGTTCGCCCAGGGCGGGGACGGCCCGCATGGGGAGGGTGGCGCCATCGATGGTCCAGGGCGGGGTGAGGGCCTGGATGGTGCCGGCCGGGGTGGAAACGGGTTGGAAGCGGTGGCGGGCGGCAAATTGCGGGTGGGCGGCCGCCTCGGCAGCGTCGCGGACGCGGGCGCTGGCGATGCCGGCCTCGAGCAGGAGGGACTCGGCTGCGTCGGCCGTCATGAGCGTCAGGGCGGTCTGGATGGTGGTGTCGAGAGCGGTCCGGTTGGCGACGCGGGCGACGTTCGTGGCGAAGCGGGGGTCGGTGGCGAGCGCCGGGTCGTGGAGGACGCGGGCGCAGAACTGGGCCCATTCGCGCTCGTTCTGGATGCCGATCAGGATGGCGGCGTCGGCGGTGGCGAAGATGCCGTAGGGGGCGATCTTGGGATGGCTGCTGGGGCTGCGGGCGGGGGATCCGACGCCATACATGGCGTGGCCGTAGGGGCTGCCCATCCATTCGGCCAGCGCGTCGAGCATTGCAATCTCGATATGGGAGCCTTTGCCGGTCTTGCCCCGGCGGATGAGGGCGGCGAGGCAGCCGGATAGGGCGTACATGCCGGTTGCGATGTCGGCGGCGGATATGCCGACGCGGGAGGGCTGGTCGGGAGAGCCGGTGACGCCCATGAGGCCGGTCTCGGCCTGGATGAGGAGGTCGTAGGCCTTGCGGCCGGCATAGGGGCCAGTGTCGCCGTAGCCGCTGATGTCGCACAGGATGAGAGAAGGATGGGCGGCGTGCACGGTATCCCAGCCGAGGCCGAGGCGGGCGGCTGCGCCCGGGGCTAGATTCTGGACGAGGATGTCGGCGCGGGCGAGCAGGCGTTGCAGGATGGTGGCGGAGGCGGGGGCCTTGAGGTCGAGGGCGAAAGAGCGTTTGCCGCGGTTGAGCCAGACGAAGAAGGTGGCCTGCCCGAGCACGGCGGCGTCGTAGCCGCGGGCGAAATCGCCGCCGTCCGGGCGCTCGATTTTGATGACGTCGGCGCCGAGGTCCGCCATGTGGCGGGTTGCGAGCGGAGCGGCGACGGCGTGTTCGAGGGCGATGACGGTGATGCCGTGCAGGGGAAGATCGGTCATGGCGAGAGGGTGGACCGGGCGGTGGTGGGGAGCAAGATGCGGGCGAAGCTTTGGTCTTGGACGCTCCCCCCCTCCTTTTCTTTCCGGGGGCCTAGGTATTCACACATTTCCAGCCGAGCCGCACAATGCAACGCACGGGCTTGACCCACGTATCCACGCGGCCCGGGACCCGGCCGCAGAGCCTGGTTGCCCGAGGCGCAGCGATGGGTCTTCATCGTTGCGCGAGAAACGCGCTGCCACGCCGTCTACAACGGCTTTATCGACACCGAGGTCAAGCGCCTGCGGTGACGCGCCAAAAAGGCTCCGGTGGCACCGACGGCGATCAGCATCAGGCTGGCCGGCTCGGGCACGTTAGACGGTCCGAACGTGGAACCAACATTTCCTGTGATCGTGTCGGTCGTTCCCTTTCGGGCCTGGCCGTCGTATTGAATGGCACCGAGAGTTGGGCCGAACGGTGAGACAACCGTGAAGGTTCCGAGGTTGTCGGGGCGCGCCGCGAGTATGATGGAATTCGCATTTGTGGTGTTGTCGACGGCGTAAGCGTTCGACCCTGTGTAGGTGAAGCGGATATTCTGGAGTGCTGCGCTGTCGGTGGGCGTTGTCTGGTTCGCCGGAGTATTCAGGTTTGCCAAGGTGAAGTTGAACTGGCTCATGACCCCTGTTGTCGTGATTGAACCGATCACAGGACCGAAATCGTATACGGTCCCGAATTCGGTCGAGTCGGACGTCGCGGGATCAAGCTGCTGTTGCCCGGTCAGTTCGACGTTGTAGGTGTAGGCAAAACCCCCCGCTACGGCCACGACGCCGTTGTTGGGCAGGGTTCCGAAACCGTTGAGGGCCGTGATTATGTCTGCACGGGCCGATCCGGCGGCTACGAGCGAAAGCAACGCCGTTGCCGCCAAGAGGCGCGTGCGAACCGGAAAGATCAGCTTCATCATGGCACTTACTTTCACTATGAATGTGCGCAGTCCATCAATCATCAGCGGATAAGTATGGAGTTACGTCACAGATAATCCGAACTAGAAATGTCGAATGACCCAGTCATGGTAGCTAATGAACCTTCAGAAACCTACAAGAAAGTTGGACGTTATGGATAATCCGAGACAGGTTCATAAGAAGATATCTCCCCAAGTAATTCCCACAGCAGGTCTGCCTCGCGGCATATCGCTTTCATACTGAGATTGTTGCGTGCAGCGCGGCTGCTGAGAAGACTCGGAAACTACTCATACGCCTGCGACAACCTTCCCCGCTCGCGCCGACGTCGTGATCAATGCGGTCCAGGTCTTCACGCACTTGGCGGGCGACGGTTTTCAGATCCGTTTCCGGAACTTCATCCAGCCGAGGATGAGGCAATCGATGGGGATGGCGGGGAGTTCGCGCAGGGCCCACCACCAGCAGCGGAGGATGCGGCTGGAGGCAGGGCCGATGGAGGCTTGGCTGCGGTGGGCATCGAGGCCGGCGATGCCAAGCAGGAGCACGCAACGAGGCATGTGGTAGGCGGAGGTAGCGGCATAGACCGGGCCGTCGGCACCCTTCAGCAGGCGCGCGACTGCGACAACGGAGCGGAGCGTGTTGGTGCCCGTCGGCTCCAGCACGATGAAGTCGGGATCGACTCCGCGGGACAGAAGGAGGTCGGCCATGACCTCGGCCTCTGGGGGGCCGTAGCGGCCTTTTGAGCCGGTTACGATGTAGATGGGCCGGGGGAGGACGCGGCTTCCGAAGCGTACGGCGGCGCCGACCCGGTCCCGGAGTGCCCCGCTGGGCGTGCCGTCCTCACGCACGGCGGCGCCGAAGATCACGATGAATGGTTGTCCGAACATGGTCAGGCAGGCGGTGTCATGACGAGGGCGCGAGCAGGATGCGGTTGGTGGCAGACAGCGCGTCGTAGGTCTGGCGCCAGGCGCGATCGAAGCTCGGCTGGCTGGTGCCTCGGGCGGCCAGCGCGGTTGCGATGTCGCCGACGGATCGGACGCCGTCGATCAGCCGGAGAATGGCGCTGGCGAGCGGAGGAACGGCCACGGGGACGCGCAGGCCGTCGAAGATGAAGGAGATCGTGCCGTCTGGTCGGATGGCCCGGGCGATCTCTGTGGCCTGAACCTCCCGGGCGATGGGGATGGCGGCGGGGCTCATGGGGTCGGGTGCGGCGCGTTGTTCGGACGCGCGGACGACATAGACGACGTGCGTGCTCATGTTGCCGGCGAGGTCTTCGGCCAGGGCGGCGCGCGGGATGGGGTCGAGGGCGTCCAGACGCGCGCGCAACCTGGGGTCGGGAAGCATGATTGCGGGGTCGTAGCGCATCGGTTCCATGAAGCACGTGATGGCGAGGCCCGCGTCGTGCAGCAGGGCGGCGAGGCTGGACACAGTGTAAGCGCGATCGCGTGGGTTGAGCAACAAGTCGAACAATCCCGCGTCCCCACCGTCGATGTGATCCCCAAAATAACGGTTGCCGCGGAGCCAGGCGGTTTCGGGCAGGTGGCGCATGACCCGTCGGGCAATGTCTAGGCGGTCGCGTGGGGGCTGATCGGGAGGCGCCAGGCGGCGCAGCGCGTCCTGGAGCATGTAGACCCCGGTTCGGCCGTGGGGGGCGTAGACCATCAGGCCCATGCCGCCGCCGGGTGCGAGGACGGATAGCAGGGCGCGCAGGCCGGCGGCCGGGTCCGGCAGGTGATGGAGGACGCCGCAACAGTCGATGTAGTCGAATTGATCCGTGGTGGCGGGAAGATCGAGCAGACTGCCGTGGCGGAAGTCGATGTCCAGGCCGCGGGCCTGGGCGCGGGCGCGGGCGATGGTTTGGGCGGCGGTGGAACGGTCCAGGTGGGTGACGCGGCCGGGGCGGTCCTCGCGCGCCAGGTGCTGGGCCAGCATGATGGCGCCATCGCCGGTGCCGCCACCGGCGAACAGCGCGCGCAGCGGGGCGGTGCGGGGGCGGGCGGCCTGGAACACCCAATGGTCGATTTCGTGCAGGTGGCTGGGGCTACCGATGATCAGGCGCTTGGCTTCGTCGCGGGGGTCCCGGGCGGGGTAGGGGAAGGCTTCGTACTGGTCGGCCAGGACGGCGTCGGTTGCGTCGGTCATGCTGGTGGCATATCCCGGCTGGATGCCGCTCGCCAGATCAAGAGGATATTTCGGGCTGGGCGCCGAGGGCGTCTCGAAGTCGGCGAACATGGGTGCCCTGCTGCGGACCGGTCATGCGTTTGGGGCGGCGTTCTGTTTCACGATAGGGGCCGGGTGGGATGCGCGGGCGTCACGCAGCGCCGATACGTCTGATACGCCCGCGCACGTGCCACTGTGGCGGTTCGCGGCGGTCGAGGACATGGTGTTGCCCCGGGAATGCGCGCTGGTGGGGGTGGAGCTGGTCGACGACGCGGTGGAGCTGCCGTCGTTCCGGCATCCGCTGAACGCTGCTTATGTGTTGGGACCCGAACGGGCGGGCTTGTCGGCGCCGGTTTTGGCGCGGTGCCGCCATGTGGTCCGGATCCCGACGCGGTTCGCGCTGAACCTGGCTGTGGCGGGGGCGATCGTTCTTTATGACCGGCTGCTGCAGCATGGGCGCTTCGCGGACCGGCCGGTGTCGAGCGGGGGACCCGAGGCGACGCTGGCGGCGCCCGAGGGGCATGGAGCGCCGGTGTTTCGGCGGCACATACCGGCCTGGCGGTAGCTTGCCTTGCCGTCGCGCGGGGCGGGCCGTATCTGTGCCGGCATGCGATTTCTCATGACTACGATCCTTGGCACCGGCCTGGCTGTTTCCGCCATGGCGCAGACGCGGCCGGCGCACCTACCAGCCAAGCCGGCGGCGAAGCCATCCGCGAATGCGCCGAAGTCGATCGGAAAATTCGAGGACTGGCAGGCGGCAACCCATGCGGAGGCTGGGGCCACTGTCTGCTATGCGTTCACGCGCGTGCAGTCCTCCACACCGGCGGTGCCGGGACGGGGCGATGTGGTGCTGACGGTGACGGAGCGGCCTAGTGGACGCGACGCGGTGGCGATCACGGCCGGGTTCGCATATCCGGCAGGGGCCGAGGTGGTGGTGAGCGTCGATAAGGCGGAGCTGGCGTTCTACACCAGCGCGCGCTCGGCCTTTGCCCGGGATGGCAAGGCAGTGGCGGCGGCGTTCGACAAGGGTCGGACGGCGGTGGCGAAGTCGCCGGGGCCGAAGGCGGCGGCGGTCAACGATACCTTCAGCCTGCGCGGCTTCAGCGCGGCCTATGCGGCGATCAACAAGGCTTGTCCGGCCAAATGAACGTGGCCTCCGTCCAGGCTGGCCTGACCGCGGCGGAACGGGAGCGCGTGCTGGCGAAGCAGGCGCTGTTCAATCCGCCGCCGATGACGCTGCCGGATGGGCGGCGGGAGCTGGTGGGGCTGACGCGGGACGAACTGGCCGAGGAAATGGCGGCCATTGGGGAGAAGGCGTTCCGGGCCAAGCAGTTATGGCACTGGATCTATCACCAGGGTGTCACCGACTTTTCATTGATGTCGTCCATTGCCCGGCCATTGCAGGGCAAGCTGGCGGAGCGTTTCGTGGTGGGGCGGCCCGAGGTGGCCACCATGCAGACGAGCGTCGACGAGACGCGGAAATGGCTGTTCCGCTTCCGGGACGGGCAGGAAGCGGAGACGGTCTACATCCCGGATCGGACGGAAGACCGGGGGGCCGTCTGCATCAGCAGCCAGGTGGGATGCACGTTGAGTTGCCGGTTCTGCCATACGGGGACGCAGAAGCTGGTGCGCAACCTGGGTGCGCCGGAGATCGTGGGCCAGTTCATGGGCGCGCGGGACGCCTATGGGGAGTGGCCGAGCCCGCAGGGTGAGACGCCACGGCTGTTGAGCACGATCGTGCTGATGGGGATGGGCGAACCGCTGTACAACTATGAGAACGTCGCGAAGGCCATGCGGATCGTGATGGATTGCGAGGGGATCGGGCTGTCACGCCGTCGGATCACGCTGAGCACATCGGGCGTGGTGCCGATGATGGACCGGTGCGGGACGGAGCTAGGTGTGAATCTGGCCGTGAGTTTGCACGCGGTCACGGACGAGTTGCGCGACGAGATCGTGCCGTTGAACCGGAAGTATCCGATCGCAGAGTTGATCGCGGCGTGCCGGCGGTACCCCGGCGCCAGCAATGCAAGGCGGATTACGTTCGAATACGTGATGCTGAAGGGCGTGAACGATAGCGAGGCGGAGGCGCGAGAGCTGGTGCGGCTGATCGCGGGCATTCCGGCAAAGGTCAATCTGATCCCGTTCAATCCTTGGCCGGGGAGCGCCTACGAGCCCAGTTCCGGCAATCAGTTGGCGCGTTTCGCGCGGATCGTGAGCGATGCCGGGTTCTCGAGCCCGATCAGGACGCCGCGGGGACAGGATATCCTGGCGGCCTGCGGGCAGCTCAAGACGGAAAGCGTGAAGGCGAAGAGCGCGTGAAGGCGGGGGCGGCCGCATAGGTGTCCGGCAGGGTTTCACTGCCCCTCGGCCTGCTGGCGGCGGCGGCGTTCCTGTCCTCGGCGGGCGCGCGGGTGGTGGACCCGGTGCTGCATGCGATCGCAGTCGATTTCTCCGTGGCGGTACCGGACCTTTGGATCGTGATCGCGGCGTTCACGCTGCCGTATGGATTGAACCAGCTGCTGCTGGGGCCCTTGGGGGATAGGTTCGGGAAGCTGCGGGTGATCCTGGGGTCGCTGGTGTTCTACGCGTTGTTCACCGGCGCCTGCGCCATGGCGAGCGACCTGCCCGGCCTGGCGTTGCTACGGGCCTGCGCGGGGGCGGCGAGTGCGGGGATCATCCCGGTGGGGATGGCGTTCATCGGCGATGCGGTGCCGTACGAGCAGCGCCAAGTGACGTTGAGCAAGTTTTTGACGGGGGTAGTGCTGGCGCAGGTTCTGGCCGGGCCGGTGGGAGGAGTATTCGGGCAGTATGTCGGCTGGCGCGGGGTGTTCCTCGTGCTGGGTGGGCTCGCGGTGGTGGTGGCCGGGGGGTTCTGGTGGATGACGAGGGAATTGCCGGACCGGCGGGCGCCGGGGCGGCTGTTCAAGCCGGAGCTTTACGTCGCAATGGTCCGGCATCGGACGGGGCGGCTGGTGCTGTTCGCGGCCGGGTTGGACGGGATGCTGTTCGTGGGGTGCTTTCCATATTTGGCGCCGTATCTACACGAGCGATTTGGGCTGCCGTATGCGCATGTGGGTGCGGTGCTGGCGTGCTTCGGGGTAGGCGCGTTCGCCTATACGCGACTGGCGCGGGTTCTTCTGCTTCGGTTGGGCGAGGCCGGGATGGTGCTGGGCGGTGGGATGCTGATGGCCGGCGGGCTGGCGCTTGCTGTGGTCAGCCCGGCGTGGCCGCTGTTCGTCGTGGTCGAGCTGATGCTGGGGCTGGGGTTCTTCATGCTGCATGGGGTGTTGCAGGCGCACGCGACCGAGATGCTGCCGCAGGCGCGAGCGACGGCGGTGGCGACGTTCGCGTGCCTCCTGTTCCTGGGGCAGAGCGTGGGGGCGCTGGTGGTGGGGGGGTGGATCGCGCGGTATGGGTATGGGTTGGCGTTCCTGCTGGACGCCGGGGGGATCATCTTGCTGGCGCTTTGGCTCTGGCGCGTGCTGCGGGGGCCCCTATCTGTAGCGCATGGATGACACGCCGAAGACCGATGACCTCAAGCCGGAGCCCAAGCCGGAGCTGCCGAAGGAGGTCGGGGGTCCGAAGGGGCCAGAGCCGACCCGCTACGGAGACTGGGAACAGAAGGGGCGGTGCACGGATTTCTAGGTGCTTGTGCGCGCGGACCGTTATGCCGAACGCACTCCATCCTATGGGTTCATCGCAGTTTGACCGGCAGCGAATTGGCGGTCTGAACGATGGACATGCTGGCGATCGGCCGTTGGCGGTGATTGCGGGGCGGCACATTCGGTGATCGTCAGCCGCGGGCATGCGGCGTTCCAGCATGTGGTGCAGGCGTTCCTGTCGATGGCGGTCGCGAGTGTTGCAGGATAGGGGGTTGGCACTTCGTTGAGACAGTCTCAGCCCAGCCCTCTCCCGCTGAAGCGGGAAAGGGAGCCATGGCGGTTATTCTGCGGCTTGGGCGTAGGTTTCGAGTGGGGCGCAGGTGCAGATGAGGTTGCGGTCGCCGTAGACGTTGTCGACGCGTTTGACCGGCGGCCAGTATTTGTTGGCGCGGACCCAGGGGAGGGGGAAGGCGGCCTGGTCGCGGTCGTAGGGGTGGGACCAGGTTTCGGCGGCAACTTCCGATAGGGTGTGGGGGGCGTTCTTCAGGGGGTTGTCGGTGCGGTTGCCGGTGGCTGCGGCGGTGACTTCCAGGCGGATGGCGATCATGGCGTCGCAGAAGCGGTCGAGTTCGGGGCGGGCTTCGGATTCCGTGGGCTCCACCATAAGGGTGTTGGTGACGGGCCAGCTCATGGTGGGGGCATGGTAGCCATAGTCCTGGAGGCGCTTGGCGATGTCTTCGACGCCGATGCCGGCCTCGGCCTGGAAGTGGCGGCAGTCGAGGATGCACTCGTGGGCAACGCGGCCATCGGCGGCCGTGTAGAGGATGGGGTAGTGGGCGGCGAGGCGCTTGGCGATGTAGTTGGCGTTGAGGATGGCGACCTGGGTGGCGCGGGTAAGGCCGGGGGCGCCCATCATGCGGATGTAGGCGTAGCTGATGGGCAGGATGAGGGCGCTGCCGAAGGGGGCGGCCGAGACGGGGCCGGGGCCGGTGGTGGGGCCGGCGTCCGGGCGTGACGGATGGTTGGGGAGGTAGGGGGCCAAGTGGGCGGCGACGCCGATGGGGCCGACGCCGGGCCCGCCGCCGCCGTGGGGGATGCAGAAGGTCTTGTGCAGGTTGAGGTGGCAGACGTCGGCGCCGATCAGGCCGGGGCTGGTGAGGCCTACCTGGGCGTTCATGTTGGCGCCGTCCATGTAGACCTGGCCGCCATAGCGGTGGACGATGTCACAGATCTCGCGGATCGTGGTTTCGAAGACGCCGTGGGTACTGGGGTAGGTGATCATCAGGGCAGCGAGTTGGGGGCCGTGCTTCTCGGCCTTGGCGCGGAGGTCGGCAAGGTCGATGTTGCCGTCCTTGTCGCAGCCGGTGACGACGACGCGGTAGCCGGCCATGACGGCGCTGGCGGGGTTGGTGCCGTGGGCGCTGCTGGGGATGAGGCAGATGTCGCGCTGGGTGTCGCCGCTTGCCTGGTGGTAGCCGCGGATGGCGAGAAGGCCGGCGTACTCGCCCTGGCTGCCGGCGTTGGGTTGCAGCGAGACGGCGGCGAACCCGGTGATCTGGCAGAGCCAGTCTTCCAGGCGGCGGATGAGGGTCAGGTAGCCCTGCGTCTGGTCGGCGGGGGCGAAGGGGTGGATGTTCGCGAAGCCGGGCAGGGTGATGGGGATCATCTCCGCTGTCGCGTTCAGCTTCATGGTGCAGGAGCCGAGCGGGATCATGCTGCGGTTGAGGGCGACGTCCTTGTCTTCGAGGCGCTTGAGGTAGCGGAGCATCTCGTGCTCGGCGTGATAGGCGCTGAAGACGTGCTGCTGGAGGATTGGGGTGCCGCGGACGAGGGCGGCGGGGATGGCGGCGGGGGCGGAGAGAAGGGGGGCGCCGAGGAGATCGGCCAGGGTGGTGAGCTCGTCGCGGGTGACCGTCTCGTCCAGTGCGATGGCGATGCCGTCGCCATCGAGGCGGCGGAGGTCGAAGCCAGCTTCGTTGGCGAGGGCCATCAGGGCGTCGGGCTCGGGGGCGTCGAAGGCGATGGTGTCGAAGAAGGAGTCGTGGCGGAGGGTGAGGCCGGCGGCGGCGGCGGCGGCGGCGAGAAGGCGGGCCTGGAGGTTGACGCGGTGGGCGATGCGCTTGAGGCCGAGCGGGCCGTGCCAGGCGGCGTACATGCCGGCGATCACGGCGAGCAGGACCTGGGCGGTGCAGATGTTGCTGGTGGCCTTCTCGCGGCGGATGTGCTGCTCGCGGGTTTGGAGCGCGAGGCGGAGGGCGGGGTTGCCGGCGGCGTCCTGGCTGATTCCGACGAGTCGGCCAGGCATGAGGCGCTTGAAGGCGTCGCGCGTGGCGAAGAACCCGGCGTGAGGGCCGCCGAAGCCCATGGGGACGCCGAAGCGTTGGGCGGAGCCGACGACGACGTCGGCGCCCATCTCGCCCGGGGGGGTGAGGAGGGTGAGGGAGAGGAGGTCGGCGGCGACGATGGCGAGTGCGCCGACGTCGTGGGCGGCGGTGATCTCCGTGTGGAGGTCGCGGAGGGCGCCGGTCGTGCCGGGGTATTGCAGGACGACGGCGAAGGGATTGGCGGCGCGGATGGCGGCGGTGTCGCCGGGGGCGACGTCAAGGATGGTCAGGCCGAGGGGGGCGGCGCGGGTGGCGAGGACGGCGCGGGTCTGGGGGTGCAGGTCGGATGCGACGACGATGGTGTCGGACTTCGTCTTGGTGGCGGCGTGGGCCATCGTGACGGCTTCGGCGGCGGCGGTGGCCTCGTCCAGCAGGCTGGCATTGGCGATGGGCATGCCGGTCAGGTCGCAGACCATGGTCTGGAAGTTCAGCAGCGCCTCCAGCCGGCCCTGGGCGATCTCGGCCTGGTAGGGGGTGTAGGCGGTGTACCAGCCGGGGTTTTCGAGGATGTTGCGGAGGATGACCGGCGGGGTGTGGGTGCCGTAATAGCCCTGCCCGATCAGGGCCTTTCGGGTGCCGTTCTGGGCGGCTAGGGCACGCAGTTCGGCGATGGCGGCGGCCTCGTCGATGGCGGGCGGAAGGGCCATCAGGGCGGTGGCGTGGATGTCGGCGGGGACGGTCGTTGCGGTCAACTCGTCGAGCGTGGCGGCGCCGACGACGGCAAGCATGGCTTCGATGTCGTCGGCGGAGGGGGCGATGTGGCGGGCGACGAAGCTGTCGGCGGCTTCGAGGTCGGTGAGTTCGGCTAGGGGGTCGAAGCGGGAGCCGGCATCCATCAGAGCGTCTCCACCAGGGCGTCGTAGGCGGCCTGGTCCATCAGGGCGTCGAAGGCATCGGGATCGGAAAGGGTCATGCGGAAGAACCAGGCGCCTTCGTGCGGGTCGGCGTTGACCATGGCGGGCTCGTCGACGATGGCCGGATTGGTCTCGACGATGGTGCCGGCGAGGGGGGCGTAAATGTCGCTGGCGGCCTTCACGGATTCGACGACGGCGCAGGCCTCGCCTTCTGCGACTTCGCGGCCGGGCTCGGGGAGTTCGACGAAGACGACGTCGCCCAGGGCCTGCTGGGCGTGGTCGGTGATGCCCACGGTGGCGTTGTCGCCGTCGAAGTGGACCCACTCGTGGTCCTTGGTGAAGCGGAGTTCGGTCATGGGGGCGCTCCTCAGGCTTTGACGTAGCGGTGGGGGACGAAGGGCATCGGGACGACAGTGGCGGGCAGCGTCTTGCCGCGGAGGAGCAGCATGAGCGGGCCTTCGGCGACGTCTTTCCGGACGTAACCCATGGCGATGGGGGCGCCGATTGTGGGGGAGAAGGTGCCGGAGGTGATGGTGCCGGCGGCGGTGCCGTCGGAGGCGACGATCTGCGTGTCGGCGCGCGCGGGGGCACGGCCATCGGGCCGGATGCCGACGCGGAGGCGGGCCGGGCCGTGGGCGAGTTGGTCGAGGATGGGGCCGGCACCGGGGAAGTTCTTTTCCAGGCGACGGCGCTTGCCGATGGTCCAGGTCAGGCCGGCCTCGACCGGGGTGGTCAGCTCGTCGATGTCGCTGCCGTAGAGACAGAGGCCGGCTTCGAGGCGGAGGCTATCGCGGGCGCCCAGCCCGGCCGGGAGGACGTTCGGCTGGCGAAGGAGGAGGTCGGCGAGGGCTTCGGCGAGGTCGTCGGCGACGGAGATCTCGAACCCATCCTCGCCGGTGTAGCCGGAGCGGCTGATCCAGGCGGGGATTCCATTGATACCGGCTTCGACGACGCCCATGAAGGGGAGGGCGACGGCGGCCGGGCAGAGCGGGGCCATGATGGCGGCGGCGGCGGGACCTTGGAGGGCGAGAAGGGCGCGGGCCGGGTGTTGGAGCAGCTCGATCTCGGGGAGGTGCTCCATCAGGGTGTGGGCGTCGGCCTCCTTGCGGCTGGCGTTGGCGACGATGATGAGACGATCGCCGTAATTGGCGACCATGAGGTCATCGAGAATGCCGCCGGCCTCGTTCAGCAGCAGGGTGTAGCGCTGGTGGCCGGGCTGGAGGGATTGGAAGTCACCGGGGACGAGGCGTTCCAGGGCTGCGGCTGCGGCGGGCCCGTGGAGGCTGAGCTGGCCCATGTGGCTGACGTCGAAGAGGCTGGCATGGGTGCGGGTGTGGTTGTGCTCCGCGAGCACGCCGGGCCCGTATTGGACGGGCATCTCGTAGCCGGCAAAGGGCACCATCTTTGCGCCGAGACGGCGGTGGAGCGCGTCGAGCGGGACGGTTCGGATGGTGTCGTGGAGTTCCGGCTCGATATTGAGGATGGGTTCTTCGTTGAGGTCGGACACAGTTTGCTCCCGTATGCGTTGCCTTATGGCAACGCGGGTCGATGACTGGCGGTTTGCCAGCGGTTCGACCCCCCTCTGTCCGGGAACCTGAGAGATTCGGGGCCGGGTGTGCCGGTCGCCCTTACTCCGTCGGTGCGCTGCCCGAGCGGGGGCGGCGGCTTTCCAGAGGTCGCATGCCCTTTCGCGGTCCTTTTGCCTGAGCGTTTCCGGGGGCCGGTTGCGCCTTCGGCGACTGGCCTGGGCCAGCGCTCTCCCGCGGGGGAGTGTTCGACGATGCGGTTATGGCGGAACGGGCGGGTGGGTTCAAGAGGAATGGGCGGTGGGTCGAGTGGGCTTGGGGAGAGGTGGGTGGGCCTGGGCCTGTCCGAAGTCGCGAATCTGCGCGGGTGTGGATCCGATGAAGACCAGGCCGGCGTCCGCACAGGCCTGGGCGAAGTCTG